>JADINB010000091.1 GCA_017694275.1 Candidatus Egerieousia excrementavium
GGCCTGTAACAATAACATTATAATTCTTTTGGTGGCTTTCGAGCAGGTCTGCCTTCCTCACCACTTCTGCATAAATTCCCTCGAACGGGAGAAACATAATGGCAAAATTTGTAGTATGCGGAGGGTCTATATATTTTGTACTTATATCTCTGGCATTAGCCTTTATGACCGAATCCAGCTCTTTCTGAGCCGTCTCTATGAGGGCAGGATCGCCATTGTCGTATGCATTCTGCAGCTTCTCATACACATCCTTGGGGAATTTTGCATCTATCGGCAGCCATATATGCGGAATGGAGTCGCTGTTGCCGGGGAGTTTTACTGCAAATTCAACAATGTCGCGGCTTCCCTTCCTGGGTGCGACATTGGCCGCAAACTGTTCGGGCGCAAGAATGTTTTCCAGGAGCATCTGCAACTGGACCTCACCAAATCCTCCGCGCATCTTTACGTTGCTCAAAACCTTTTTGAGGCCACCTACGTCCTGGGCCAGATTCTTCATCTCTCCCAGCCCCTGCTGGACTTCATTCAGTTGCCTGCCTACTGTTTCAAAGCTCTTGCCCAGCCTTTCGGAAAGGGTCTTGTCAAGTTTCTCCTCCACTGTGGCTCGTATATGCTCCAGCTTCTCATTTGAACGGGCGATAAGTTCGTTCTGGGTTCTGTCCAGACGTTCAAGACTCTCCTTCTGGTTTTTGTCAAGCGCTGCCAGCCGTTCGTTCTGGAACTTCTCAAGACTCTCGAATTTTGCCGTCATGACCTGGTTGGTAAGTTCGTTGTTCTTATCCAGAGTCTCGCGGAACTCTCTGAACGAGATTCCAAGGTTTTCACGCAACTGCTTCTGCTGCATGTACAGTTCCTCCTTGATTTGCGAAATCATGCGTACCAAATCGTCCTTGAGCGCAGACTGCAGGTTTATGCTCTCTTCCCTCACTGTTTTCATCAATTCATCTGCCTTAAGTTCAGACTCTCTGTTTTTCATTTTTTTATGGAGGGCAACAATGAGAAATATCTGGACCGCTGCAAGCAGAATTGTAAAAATCAATATTGCATATAACATAACAGGAACATTTCCCGCAAAAATAGTTCTTTTATCAAAGAATCTGAAATTTCAGGCCGAAAGACAGACGCAGGTAATCCTTGGGCGTGAGATGTCTGTTCGTAAATGCGCTTATCAGATACAGGTCACAGGAACTTATCTCGTAAAAAGCCGTTATGGCTCTTGCAAAAAACCTTTTCTCGTACGGGATTTCAAAGGTAATCCGCTCTCCCAAAAACAGATGCGTCCGTATACGGGTAGAGAAGCCATAATATCCGCTTGGGTAGCGGCTCGGCTCACGGGTCCAGAAGTTGTTGTCGAGCACGGTATTGAAATAGAGCCCGCATGCAAGAGGTTCAAAAGAAAAGCTGTCGTTCAGCCGTATGCTCCACGGAATATAATTCTGTTTCAGAGTCAATGTCGCCTTTGCATTGTCTGAATTGTATTTCGGAATTATCCCTATGAAAACATCTGTCTCCCATTGCCTGCGCCGGCCGTAGTCCCATCCTATTCCGACAGAGACCAGCCCCATGTCGCCGTACATCTGGATTTTGGAATACGAAGGCACGCTGTTGCGGTAACGTTGCACACGTCCCTCGTATCTTTCCCTTCCTCTGCCTGCAGACAGTTTCCCGGCCCTGTGCGGGGTTACACTCTCGCATGCAAGTCCAACGGGCGTATCGCCCGGCATGCTCAGGCTATCTTTTCCCTCACCGCTGCAGACAAGCGGGATAAACAGCAGAATCAGAAAAACAAGATATTCAGAATTCGACAGCTTCATACTCATAACCGTTTTCGCCGACAGTAAACAGCAGGTAAACACGCTTTTTTATATTCGGACACTGATAACGGCAATAGTGTACGCCGTTATAGGAAGTTTCCTCTACAGTCAGTGCATGTGTATGCCCGTAAAGATAAAACTGCAAACCGGGAAAGAGAGTGGTGTAATATTCGAATACGCTCTCCACGTTATTGTTGAAGACATCGCTTCCAGGAGCGGCATGCATGATGAAAACCGTCCTGCCGACATTGTCAGGCATATTGTCAAGCTGTGACTGCATGAAGTTGAAATCCGGCACAGGTTCGGAATAGTCATACTCGAGGGCATTCGTATTCATGCAGACGAATCTCATGTCTGCAACCGTAAAGAAGAAATTTGTCGGTCCGTAAAGTTCCCTGAATACGTCTTTTCCGGTACCGAGACAGTCATGGTTCCCTATCGTACATACATAAGGGACATTCAATCTGTCCAGAATATCTCTCATCAGCATGAATTCGTCTGTAAGCCCGAAATCTGCCTGGTCACCGCAATGTATTACAAAATCTATGTCATTTCTGCCGTTTATGGCCTTCACCGCATCTTCCGTCTCGTCATACCATCGTTGGGTATCGCTTATTACCGCAAACCTGAAACTGCTTTTCCCTTCCAGCGATGCCTCTATCCGGGCAATGTTCTTCTTGTTGATATCCTTTTCACCGCTCACGACAGTATCGTACGGATGCACTTCTATCATACTGCACGAACATGTCAGGAAAAGAAGCAGCAAGAGGGTTGGAATGTCTGTCGCTCTCATAAAGTGTTTCCCGAAAATATTCTTGTTTGTTCCAGTGTATAAATAACGCAGTTTCTCACTTTTGGTTCAGCCCGGGAGAAATATTTTACGCACTGTTTGCATACTTGGGGCTTTTGACTATCTTTGCAGACTGAAAATTAGTAAAAGGTATTACTATTATATATGATACTAAATAAACAGTTGGGGGTTTTCCTGAATTTTGTCCACAACAGGTTCAAGAAATACATGACTGCATTTTTCCAGGAAGGTGGCTGCAATATAACTCCGGAGCAGTTTCTGCTGCTCGACGCACTCTGGGACATGGGTGTCATGTCGCAGCAGAAAATTGCAGATACAATACTCAAAGACAAGAACTCTGTAGTAAAGCTTGTCGACGGGCTTGAGAAAAGGGGTCTTGTAAGGAGAATAGCAGACAGCGAAGACAGAAGGCAGAATCTGATTGAGATCACACCAAAGGCAATGGCCATGAAAGAGAAGGTGACAGAACTGGCCATAAAATCAGTAGACCTCATAACCAGGGATATTTCAAAGGATGATTTACATATTTTCATTAACGTGCTCTCAAAAATGGCGGAGAACATGAATGAAAAGGTCAATCTGTTAAAAATATGTGAAAAATAGGTATGGGAAAGTTATACGACAGACTTTTGCAGGATTACCGCATAAAGGAGGGGTTGAAGGCCTGCATAAATTGCGGGACATGCACGGCAATCTGTCCGGCAGCCGAATTTTACAAATACGACCCGAGAAAAATAGTGGATATCGTACAGTCACAAAACGATGAGGAGATAGAAAAACTGCTCAAAAGCGAAACAATATGGTGTTGCGG
>JADINB010000092.1 GCA_017694275.1 Candidatus Egerieousia excrementavium
GCCTGTGCACATTGAGTGTTTCGACAATTCAAATATCCAGGGGACCAATCCGGTTGCTTCGTGCGTGGTGTTCAGAAACGGGAAGCCGAGCAAAAGAGATTACAGGCATTTCAACATCAAGACCGTAGTAGGAGCAAATGATTTTGCATCAATGCATGAGGTTGTTTACCGGCGTTACAGCAGGATGCTGGCTGAAGGCAGCCCACTGCCCCAACTCATATTGATAGACGGCGGACGCGGGCAACTTAATTTCGCGTGCAAAGCACTCGAAGAGTTAGGGCTTACAGACAAGATAAAGATTATAGGCATTGCAAAGCGGCTGGAGGAACTTGTAATTCCATCAGACCCTGTTCCACTCTTTCTGGACAAGAACTCGCCATCTCTGAAACTTCTTATGGCCTTACGTGACGAGGCCCACAGATTTGGAATAACCCATCACAGATCTAAAAGAAGCAAAGGGCAGATATCCTCTTCCCTGCGGCAGATTCCAGGTGTCGGACAGGTTACGGAAGAAAAACTGCTTATGGCTTTCAAAAGTGCCAAACGGGTTGGCGAAGCCTCTCTCGATGACTTGACAGCAGTCGTGGGAAAGAGCCTGGCAGAAAGAATCATGAGTTTCTTTTCCAGACGATAAAGCCGTTCACCGAGTTTACAAGATAAAAGAGCCACATTATTATCATAAGTGCCGAGTGCTCCCCTCCGTTGAGCCAGACAACCACCCACATTGCCACGCTTACGGCATTTACCGCTATCCAAAGAATCCATTGCTCCATATAAGCCTTGACCATCAGCAGCATTGCTATTACAGACAATATCGTTGTAAAGGCATCTTTGTATGGTTGCGGGTCTGAAGTAAACCTGTCGAGCAGCCAGCCTGCAAGCAGGACAAGGAACAACGAGAGTGCAAAAAGCAGGAGACGCTCCCTCCTACCCATTCTGGCGCTCTTTACCAAAGCCTTGTCTTCTCTGCCCTCACTGTTTTTCCCACCATTGTGCCTGAGCCAGTTCCACCACCCTATGAAGTTCATTGGCAGATAATAAAGAGCATTGAGAGCAGCGTCGCCATACAACTGAGACCTGTATGATATTATGGCATACAGGGAAACGTTTATTATGCCGAACAGGTAGTTCGACAGGCTGCGCTTTGCAGCCAGCACAACACACAACAACCCTGTAACAGAAGCGATGAAGCCCAAGGCATCGAACTGCCCTGCAAGTATGGAATAGAGCAATCCTGAAACGACGACCCCCGCAATAAGAAAGAAATCAAAGGCAGAAAGTGTTCCCTTGCTGAAAAATCTGTCAAGACGCATAAGCTAGAAAATTGCAACGTTAAACAACATGCCAAAATAGTTTCCGCCGGAATTCAGGCGTCTTGCATAGCGTACACCTATGTCTACTGCAGAACCGAGTCTGAAAAGGTTGGTGTTGAACACCAGATCGCAACCTGCGCTGCTATGGCAGACATGACCGGTTCCGGAAGTCTTGACCAGACCTATATCTGCAAACGGGATAAGTCTGATTTGCTTTATATAGGCCAGCCAGCCCAGATTCAGCCCGCGCAGGTTGAACGGGATAGCATAATCGGCTGTAAACAGGCAGTAATTTTCACCGTAGAAATCGGATGTGTAGCCGCGCGGCATATCCAGAAGGTTGTCGGAATAAAAGACTCTATCCTTCACATCATGGAACTGGTATCCGGCACTCAGCTTTATACCGTGACAAGCCATAATTCCCGGCAGATAAATATACCCGTAGAATTCTCCAACAGAACTGAAATCGCTGTTTCCGGAAAGAGGAGACAACCCCATTGCCTCAAGGCCGAAGCCCCATTTTGGAAAAACCGCACCTGTTGCCGTTTCCCGCATCTGGTAATAATTCACTCCATAGACCAGCTGCTGGCGGTTTATGTATTTTTGTCTGGAAAGGCTGAAAAAGTCGTCGTTGCTGTATTGATAGTGTATCTGTGGAGTCATACCACGATACCATCCCCGGCTGTTGAAAAGAAGAGGAATGTATGCGGTAACAGTCAGATCGGCCAGAGACTTGTCTGTTTTCTCGGCATTGATGCTATAGCCGCCCTGCGTCTGCCTGAAACTGTATCGGTAACGGTTTTCTTCATTGTAATCGAAACTTACCCTGAATACCGGATACCATCCGGAATACTCGAAACTTGCGTGTGCCGCATGATGTCCGTTTCTGTATGAATAACCCAACATTGCGAGCGAAGTACCCAGAAGATTCTGGGAATAGAGAGTCGCTCCGAGCGAAAGAATCTCGTAATTATGGTCGAAGTTGGAATTTCTTATCTTGTCTACATTCATATAGAAAGGCATCCATGAATGGAAATTGAACAGGTGTGCCCCTTTTCTGTATCTTTTGCTTTCGTATTGTGCAAGACTGACATTATAGTCTGAAGGAACATTGCTTGTTTTAAATGTTTTTTTTGCCTGTTCTGCAAGAATTTCTGCTGGCTCATATTTATAATCACTTTTGATTGAACCATTGGAAAAAGTTACTGTCAGTCCATTATCATTATTGTTCAAAAGTGAAGATTTTACAAGAGCCCTGCCATTCAGGCCAAGCGATGAATAATAAGCCTCGCCATCATAAATATATGGATCTACCGCTCCGAATTCGGAATTCGTAACCCGGTCGAGGCATCTGTTTTTTACATCGTAAATATAGATATTGTTGACACCGTCTATGTCAGAGACAAATACAAGAGTATCGCCATAACTTCTCAAATCGGAGAGAGAAGCGTTTTGTTCTGCAATCTCCCTTGTCCATTTACCGCCATGGAGACTGAATATCCCTACTCCGCCTTCTGTTATTACAGTGGCATACCATTTTCCTGCAGCGTATGCCGCAGCCGTTATCTGTCCATGCTCCGGGGCTTCTGCAAACCCGTATTTCCCGTAATTCTTTCCGTTTAGAAAAACCAGATTGGAACCGCCCTCTTCGGGATATTCCACAACAGCCACCGTATCGGTTCCAGGGGCTGTCGCAGGATTGTAATAAGACTCCTTTCCTGACAGCGCCCTTATTTTCCCTGATTTCAGCCCGTATGCCATGAGTCTCTGGACAGAACCCATCTCCCATCTTGAATCAGGAACCGTTTCTGTCCAAAGGATATCATCTCCGTTTGCCGCAAGGTTGCTTGCAGAAGAGGAGAATGCATGCAGTACCCGTTCGCCGCCCGATGCGGTAACAAGTACCAGAACACGCGGATTGTCGTAACTGTATCTTACACAGACAACAGAATCCTTTCCTACGACCAGGGGGGAACGGTACTCTGTATAATATTTGTTGCCGCTGCCGGCAAGCAGAACGTATTCAGAAAATTTTCCGCGGCTTTTCCACTCCTTTTTCCAATAATCGGCATAATAATCAAACCCCTTGTAAAAGAGATGACGGCGGGAATATCCTGTAAGTTTTCTGAAATTTCTGTTTACTACGTCTGGATTATAGAACTCCGACGAGATGCCGTTCAAAAGTTTGCCCGAAAAATTGTAATCACCACTAAGAATCCTTCCTGCAGAAACTATCATATAGCCGAACGGATAGACATCCGGAGTGTAATACTTGTTGGAACCGAAATACCAGTGTTCGAAAGAGCGGGTATCCCCACTTATGGCAGCCGCCCTGTGATACTCCAGAAAAGAGGCGCTGCGGCCTCTGCCGCTGCCTGAAAGTTCAGTCTCAGCCACAACGGCATCGCCTTCAAGAAACCAGCGACGCATATATACCCCCACTCCCAGGCCAGTTATCTGTTCACCGAAAATATATGAAAGTGGCCTGAACACGCCTTTTGTAAATGGAGCTATCTGCCCTACATGGCGCGACTCGTGCAACGCCAACTGCCTCTCCCACGGCTCGGGATATAACGCGTCTGCCATTGGCCTGGTATAAAGCTCCATCCGTTTGGGTGCCCATACCACCGTCCCGTTGCTGCGTGTAGTATATGGGTGCAATACTACGTTCATTCTGAAACTTCCCTTGCGTTCCGCCTCGTCGCGCAGGCCATACATTACCTGCCCGTGAGTGCTCTCGAGCAGCCACATGTAACGCCGCGCCAGTGAATCTATCTTCTCAGGATATATGAGCCTGTAGTGGCTGCCTTCCATCTCGCGCCACTTTATGCCTGCCTTAGCAGACCCTGTCATATAATATTGTGCCCCGGCAGAAACGGCAGTTGCCAGAAATGCCGCCGCAAAGAGGAAAACCGTAAACCTTTTTATCTGCATAACCGCCTTTTTGCAAAAGTGTGCTTTTATCCCGTACAAATGTAGAGATTGTTTTTCCCAACTCCAATTTAAAGAGTTATCTTTGCACTCACTATAATTTAAACTTATGGGAATCGTTTTAAACATTCTTACCCTTTTAGGTTCTTTGGGGCTCTTCCTTTACGGAATGACCCTTATGAGCGAGGCATTGCAGAAGGTTGCAGGAGACAAGATGCGCTCTTTTCTCGCCGCAATGACAACAAACTCCGCAAGCCAGATTTTTACCGGCCTTCTTATTACAGCCATCATCCAGTCTTCAAGCGCAACCACAGTCATGGTGGTAAGTTTTGTAAATGCAGGGCTGCTCTCTCTTGTCCAGGCCATAGGAGTGATAATGGGTGCAAACATAGGTACAACGGTAACGGCATGGCTTATTGCATTCCTGGGTTTCAAGGCGGATATTTCCATACTCTCCATTCCCCTTATAAGCATCGGCTTTGTCTTCATGATGTGCAAGGCAAAGAGAAAAAAATCGATAGGAGAACTGATAATAGGTTTTGCACTGCTCTTTCTCGGGCTTACATTCCTTAAGGATTCCGTTCCGAATCTGGAAAACTCTCCGGAAGTTCTTGCATTCCTGCAAAGCTGGACAGATTTCGGCTTCCTCTCAGTGTTGCTGTTTGTGGGAATAGGAACGCTGCTGACAATCATACTGCAATCTTCAAGTGCGACCATGGCCCTTACCCTTGTAATGATAAACAACGGATGGATTTCATTTGAAATAGGCGCTGCTATGGTTTTAGGCGAAAACATAGGTACCACCATAACGGCCAACATTGCCGCATCCGTAGCGAATACATCTGCAAAGAGGGCTGCCAGAGGGCACTCCGTATTCAACATTTTCGGAGTAATCTGGGTTCTGATTCTCTACCATCCGTTCCTGTTTGTCGTTTCCAAGATTATAACTGCATTCGGATGCGACAACCCGCTTGTGGAAGGAGCCTCAAGCGAGAGTCTGCTCTACTCGGTAGCAATGGTACACTCACTGTTCAATATATGCAACACTCTCATTCTGGTATGGTTTATCCCACAGATAGTAAAACTGGTAACCAAACTCGTCAAGAGCCCCAAGGAGGAAGAGGTTTTCAGGCTCAAATATATTCAGGGTGGCCTGCTTAATACGGCGGAACTTTCGCTCGGACAGGCTAAGGCAGAGATTATCCACTTTGCCGAACTGTGCCGCCGCCAATATGAATATGCAAAAGAGGCTCTGAACACCACCTCCGAAGAGAGGTTCGACCAGCTCTACAAGAAACTTGAACATTATGAACAGATTACAGACCGTGTGGAGTTTGAGATAGCCAAATATCTGAATGAAATTGCAGAAGGCCAGTTGAGCGAGGAATCTGGGCGCAAACTGCAGGCCATGTACAAGATAATAAGCGAACTGGAAAGCATCGGCGATTCCGGCTTCAACATCGCCCGCATTCTCCAGAGACGGAATATTCACGACAAGAGCTTCAACCAGACAATGATAAACAAGCTCAACTACATGACAAAACTTGTAGATGCCGGATTCGATGCCATGATAGTAAATCTCAAGTCTGAATTCAGCAAGGTAAAGGACATTTCAAACGCCCAGGATGCCGAACAGGATATAAACGAGTATAGGAACAACCTCAAGGAGGAGCATCTTCTCAATCTCGAGAACAACACCTACTCATATCTTACAGGTGTCTATTATATGGACCTGATCAACGAATACGAGCATGTTGGCGACTTTATGATAAACATTTCAGAAGCAATTATAGAAATCAAGTAATCTTATGAAACTCAGAACATACGTCATTTTATTTCTGTTTGCCGCACTGGCACCCGCCCTGCTTCGTGCAGAAGAGAACCGGGACTCTCTCTCCCTTGTTACGGCAGAGTGGAATGAAGAGCAGCTAAACAGAAAAGTAACCTTCAGGCAGGGGTTCTTTAAAGGAAACCTTTTTGAATCCAACCAGATTATCTCCATAATCGAAATCAAGGGAGCCAAGAAAAAGCGCAATTCTCCGTATTTCGCCTTTGCCGCTGAAGAAGAACTGACAAGGACATCTGAAATGGCCGTAAAGCACGATGCCCTGGCCGCAGTAAACGGTAACTTCTTTTCGTTCAAAAAACCGCACAACAGCGTAGACTACCTGAAAATAAACGGTACTGAAATATGCGGCAACAACGGTGGAGATTCGCGACGCGGTTTCAACCAGACCGGTGTCATGACTATTGACCGCAAAGGCAGAATCGCCATTCTCAAACCCGATTCTACAGACAAGGAATGGGAACGGATACTTGATGCACCTGATATTATGACCGCAGGCCCTCTGCTTATGATTTCCGGCAAAAAGGAACCTTTAGAAGAGAGTTCATTCTATACCACAAGGCATCCCCGTACGGCTGTCGCAATACTTGATAATGGAAACATATTGCTGGTTACCGTAGACGGCCGCAATGCCATGGCACAGGGAATGAGTCTCGAAGAGTTACAAAGCACGCTCGGATGGCTTGGTGCAAAAGATTTGATAAATCTGGACGGAGGAGGCTCAACCACGATGTATATAAAAGGAAAAGAGGTTGTGAACCATCCGTCTGACAATAAAAAACTCGACCACCTTGGAGAGAGGAAAGTAGCCAATTCACTGCTGCTGCTCTTTGCCGAGTAGCGAAAGGTATTCTAAAGTCCTGCCGACAGAAGCATCTTTGAGCAGGACTTTTTTATTGCTGTCCAAAAGATAGAGGCTTGGGATGGCCCTTATGCCGTAAAGGGTGTTGTCTGCAAAAAGGCTCTGCTCGCCTTTTGCATAAATCCACTCATGAGGAAAATCGCGATAGCCGGAAAACCACCTTTCACTGTCACCGTCTATATAGAGCGAAAGAATTACAAGCTCGCTGTCTTTTATCATCCCTGCTATCCCGGCATCCTGCTCCAGAATCTGCTTTATCTCATTACAGCTCATGCAGCCGGGATTGTTGAAATATATAAGCAGGTATTTACCCTCTGTCGCATAAAGAGTAGTTTCTTTTACAAGAGGCTGGCTTCCTCCGTTTTCCACCCCATACAGGTAAGTATATGGAAAATCGTTTGCTTTCTGCCCCACACGGTTCAAAAGAGCAAGTTCCAACTGGTATGCATACGGAACCTTGCTGAGCGTATCGAGCGCCTCAGAGTTCATTACAGATTCCAGGACTGGAATATACAATTCCTCATCCAAATAGGGGGAATTTGGGTTGTATAAATACAGTTCACTGAATTTCAAAAGGTTCATAAGCAATTGCCTTTTCCCGACAACTGCAAGTGAATCTGCCTTTGCAATAAGCTGTCTTTGTAAAGCCGCCTGTTTTTCTGCATTATTTTCTGTCAGAAGCAATCTAAGATACTCTGCATAGGCCTTTTCAAAAACATTTTCTTCTATTGAAAGCAGCGAAGTATCTTTTCCCGCTTTTGAAATATATCTGTTCCAGAAGTTTTCCAACAGATACTCTCTTGCAGATTCCAGATTATTCCTTATTGCAAGCGGAATTTCGGCATAAGGGAAATCCTGCACCTTTTCTGTCTCAGCACATTTTCCGCTCCCGCCGCTGCATCCGACAACCGGAACGCAGAAGAGCAATGCATAAAATAATCTGACCAACAAACGGTTAATACCGCTCCCCTTAACCATCACTTTTTCGCTTTATAAAACAAACCTTTTGCAAATATAAAAAATACTCATACCTTTGCAGCCACTTCCATAGGAAAACATATTTGACTACGGAATAATTCGGGGTGTGGCGCAGTTGGTTAGCGTATCTGCTTTGGGAGCAGAGGGTCCTCCGTTCGAGTCGGAGTACCCCGACAGAAAAGGCAACCGGTTATTTGTCGGTTGCCTTTTTGTTTTTCACATTCTCATACCTGACGGCCCCTGCTTCCGAGAGTTGTCTGTTAGGATTATTTTACCGTTTGCACCGATTGTTATCCAGGGGCCGAACTGGCCAAATACATTTTTCTTTCTAACCATTGTTGTATGGCTTATCCCAGTAAAAGGCCTTGCCTCATCATAGACACATGGAGTGATCTCTTTACCGGTTTTGTCTATAAATCCATACCTTCCATTTCTTTTTACCCGTGTCAAGCCACTCGAAAATTTGTCTATTTCATCATAGATGCATGGAACAACTTCATTCCCATTCTCACCAACCGCCCCAAATTTTCCATCTTTTTTCACTTTGGCCATATTTCCATAGAAATCATCTGCATAGTCATAGATAAAATGAACTATTTCCTTGCCTTCCTTATCTATAAATCCCCATTTGCTTCCCTTTCTAACAGCGGCACGAAGATTAGAGAAGTCTCTTGCGTAGTCATATATGCAAGGCGTAATCTCTTTTCCAGTTCTTCCAATAAATCCCCATTTCCTACCCTGCCTGACCTTCGCCGTACCGTCACTTATGCGTCCGATAATGTCATATCTACAAGGAACTATTTCATTTCCTGTTTCTTTGTCTCTCAAGCCCCATTTACCGTTATCCTCAAAGGATACTAATTGTTTATCAAACACTTTTTCTTGTAAATAAGTAAACTGACTATATCTGCCACACTGCGTTTCGCTCTTCTTCTTTTCTTTCGGCATTCTTTGTTCACTCCTGATTTTCTCAAGATTTTCACGTTTCTGCTTGACAGGCAGTAATGCAACAGTATACCATTCCTCGACATCCTTATCTATCTTGAAAGTTCTATCTTCCAAATTATCAGCGGGATTCTCTATGCTTTCAAAGCGCAAACGGTAACTTCCACCGCGAAGAGCAAGACGTGTTGTCTCCGATGGTTTGGCAATGCAACGCTCAGAGCCGTCTACAAAGATGCGGCAGGGAGTATCCGTCTCAATTTTCAATACTGAACCCACCAAACTTGAATTATCCTCTCCATTGACATCGTTGCTGCCCGCCATTTTAGGTTGTGAATAGAGAAACTCCGTAAGCCTGTCGTAGAATGCATCAAAATAATATTTATCATATTTAGGGCCATTCTTTCTGCAAATTTCGGCTATGTCAGCAGGTAAATTATCAGGAAATCCCATAAAGCCCGACAACATCACAGGAATTATATTCTTTCCATGCTCCAGCGCATAGGCCAATTCGATTCTCAACCAGTCTCTTTTTCTGTTGAATGTAATATCCAGAGTACGGCTAAACACATCCTTGTCAAGAATTATGATAAAATCTGTACAACAGTCAATCCGCTGCAACAGTCCGGTATCGAAATCGCCCGAACGAAGAGTATCTATGTCAAAACTTACCCGATAACCGTCTCTTATCAACAGATCATACAGGTGCTTTGCGGTTTCAAATCCGCCATCTCTTCTATAACTTAAAAAAATATCATAATTATTTTCCATACCCGTCTCCGTTTCATTATACACCTAACCGCACATTTATTTCCAGACACTGACGCTTGAATGGTAAATATACACAGAAGCCAAGAGTAGAGCAAATTTATTTACATCCACTGTTATAAGATATAAAAACCAAAGTAACAAAAACTAAAGGCTTATGCGGTGCAAACTTGCGTGCAATAACAGGGACTCTTCGGGTTGATGATGATAAAGGACGCACACCGGAGTAAAATCTTGTAGTGCAAATATGTCAGATACGAAACGATATTCTAATATGTGAAGGATGTTGATTGGCTGAAAAACAACGGATTCAGTATATGCATAATGGTCATAGACGGCTTGCATGGACTCGCTCTGGCTCCAGGGGGATTTCGTCGCTCTGCTCCGACATCCCCATTGCCCTCGCCGGGCGGGCTCTTGCACAGGATAGCAGCATCTTCCGCAAGCGGAAAGAAAACTGTTTTTCCCCCTTTCCTTACAAGCAAAACTTGACGGAAGGAGTGCCCGGCTGAAACGAAGGGGATTGTGCGCGCCCTGCGGGCTGTGCATTCCCCGTTGCCCTCGCCGGGCGGGCCCTTGCACAAGATAGCAGCCTCTTCCGCAAGCGGAAAGAGAACTGTTTTTTTGCCCCTTTCCTTACAAGCAAAACTTGACGGAAGGAGTGCCCGGCTGAAACGAAGGGGATTGTGCGCGCCCTGCGGGCTGTGCATTCC
>JADINB010000093.1 GCA_017694275.1 Candidatus Egerieousia excrementavium
GAGTTATATGCTTCAGACAGGAAAGAAAAAGAAACATGGACACAGCACACACTTCCTTCCGGCAAACACTTCTGGAGCCTCAATGATGAAAATGACCCTGTAACCCTGCACCGTACCGGTGGATGCTGGAAAGTTACCGACAGAGAAAAAATCCTGTTTGAACAACCGCAAAGCGATGTGGATGAAAGTCTGGGCATGTTGACAGAATCACGCTATGAAGGGATTCTTCCTGCCGCCGACTGTCCGGGCATCCGTTATCGACTGGCTTTGCGCCATCGTCAACACAGCGGAAACGGAAATTTTCTTTTGCGCCTGACCTATCTGGAAGCCGAAAACGGGAATGATATTACTTTCGTTTACACGGGCAAGAGGATGACACAGCGCGGCACACCTGAGAATCCGGATGCGACAGTCTGGCAACTGATTACAGATCAAGGAGAAGAAATCTACAACTTCTTGTCTGAGAAAGACGGGCAATTGCTTACACTGCTCAACCGTGATTTCAAGAAGAGCCAATTACCGCTGAATTATACATTAAAGAAGGTAGATTAGATCACGCCTCCTTACATTTCACAACTGCCTGATTGCAGAAGTGCGCCTTCTTCTGCGCAAATACCACAGACAGATGAGCAGCGACACCATCGTTGACAAGGGAGATGCATAGCCCATGAGCTGCAGGTCGGTCGGGTCGAGCTGTCCGAACAGGTATGAGAGCGGAATGCGGAACAGGAACGTGGCAATCAGGCTGTGAATCATCGGGAACCAAGAGTTGCCCTGGCCGCTGAAATAGGAGTTGATGCAGAACACGAAGCTCACAATAATACAGTCAATGCTATAGCCGCGCAGGTATCCGGCAGCCATATCAATGACAGCGGCATCTTTCGTAAATATTCCTGTCAGCGTCTCGGGCCAGAACTGCGAATAGAGGCATACCGACAGGCCAAAGACAAGAGCCATGCCGATGCCGCAGTACAGGCATTTTGCCATGCGCTGCACCAGTCCGGCACCGTAATTCTGTGCGGTCATGGTCGATACGGCTGCGGCGATTGCCATGGGAGGAAGCATGGCAAACACGATAATCTTTTCCACCACACCCAGCGAAGCAGACGCTATCACGCCCATCCGGTTGACAATGACTGTAATGATCAGGAAGGAAATATTGACAAGTGCATCCTGTAACGCAATCGGCGCGCCCAGCTTCACAATCTGTCCTGAGAGGAATCTGTCGGGGCGGATATTCTTCCATCCAAACTCGAAGTGGAAACCCCGGCGGTGCAGAAACCAGAGAGCGGCAAGGAAACTGATGCCCTGCGAAAGCACGGTCGCAATGGCCGCTCCTGCCGCACGCATACCGAATCCGCCCACCAACAGGAAATCGGCCCCGATGTTGATAACGCAGGCCACAAGTACGAAGTAGAGCGGTGATTTCGAATCGCCCAGCCCACGCAGAATACCGCACACCACGTTGTACCCCATGATGAACGGGATGCCGATGGAGCATATCAGAATGTAGTGCAGCGTGTCTGCCATTGCCTCTTCCGGCGTGTGCATCACCACGGCAATCTTTTCATGCAGCAGCACCATTACAAGGGTCAGCACTATGCCCACAAGGGCAAAAAAATAAACCGATGCTCCTATTGTTTTTAAGCGGACAAATCCGTTCATGTGAAAATGCCGGATAAGCTGAATGGTTTTACCCTGTCATCGTCCCATCGTTTCCCTCACCTTTGCCAACAAGCCTGGAATATCCAGGTGCTGCGGGCATTTTGCCAGACATGCACCGCAACCCACACACGACGATGCCGGGTCGCCGCGCTGCACGGGCGACATCGAGACAGTATAATCCGCCATTGCACGCTCCTTGTTGCGGTGCAGAATGTAATTGTTATATACATAAGCGAAGATATATCCTATGGCAACATTATGCGGGCATGGGATGCACTGGTAACAGCCTGTACAGTCGATATGCCCCTTATCGTCCAGCACGGGAATACCCTGTTCTTTCCTTCTTTCATGCCGATATTGGAAAGCAGCGTCAAGCGTAGGCATCCAGATACAACGGCACAGACCGTTCGCGTGAGTCGGGGCGGCAGTGCAAGTGAATGTCGCAGACTCCTTCCAGCAAACTGTCACCGGCAAATTTGCCATCGTCTGCCTGTTCCTGCAACCGTTCCATTGCATGCCACGGCATTGCCGAGGAAGCGAGCAACACACCTCCGGTCATTACCGATGTCTTGATAAAAGACCTTCTGCTTATTTTTTCATTCGTACTCATATTGTTACTCTTTGTTGCAAAAATAGTGGTCTGCAACATGACAATGCGTAACAAATTCACAGAAGATGTGATTGTTTTACTGATAAAATGGCGGTTTGCACTTTATATCGGCCATGACGCGGAAAAACTCCATCATATCATTTTTTTTCATAACTTCGCGATGCTTATCGCAATAAATGCAGGCCCGGCCAGCCTCGAACACATTTGAGCCAGACCGGGAAACAGCATTTGGAAAAGACAACATACAAAACAAGAGCACCATGTACCTGCATCCTGAATTTGAAAAACTTACACGGTCAGAAATAGAAGTTCTGCAACTGGAGCGCCTGAAAAAGACGGTGAGCCGATGCATGAACACCGAATTTTACAGAAAGCGTTTTGCCGAAAACAATATTACCCCAGACGATATACGCTCATTGTCTGACCTGTACAAGATTCCTTTTACAACAAAACAAGACCTGCGCGAGAGTTATCCCTTTAAGATGTCGACAGTTCCATTGAGCCAGGTCGTACGCCTCCACTCTTCAAGCGGAACGACAGGCACCCCCACAGTCATCCTGCATACACAAAAAGATCTGGATGAATGGGCAAATGCTGTAGCCAGATGCCTGTATATGGTAGGTTTGCGCCAGGGAGACATTTTCCAGAACTCATCAGGATACGGCATGTTCACCGGCGGACTCGGATTCCAGTATGGTGCGGAGCGTCTTGGAATGCTCACGGTACCCGCCGCAGCCGGGAACACCAGGCGGCAGATAAAATTCATCACCGATTTTGGTACAACAGCTCTCCATGCCATTCCCAGTTATGCCGGAAGACTCTACGAAGTAATGGAAGAGATGGGAATAGATCCGCGCCGCGATACCAGGCTGCACACGCTGATTATCGGGGCTGAACCGCATTCGGAAGAACAGAGACGGCGTATCGAGAACATGCTGGGAGTAAAGGCCTACAACTCGTTCGGCATGTCTGAGATGTGCGGACCGGGCGTAGCCTTTGAATGTCAGGAACAGAACGGCCTGCACATCTGGGAAGACTACTACATAGTGGAAATCGTCAATCCCGACACTCTCGAACCGGTAAAGGAGGGTGAAATCGGGGAACTTGTGCTGACAACCATCAACCGTGAGGCAATGCCTCTGTTGCGATACCGGACACGGGACCTCACCCGTATTCTTCCGGGCTCATGCCCCTGCGGACGGCACCACAAGCGTCTCGACAGGATGAAAGGCAGAAGCGATGACATGATAATCCTCAAAGGAGTAAACATCTTCCCCATACAGATAGAGACAATATTGATGCAGTTCCAGGAACTTGGAAACGATTATCTCATCACGCTCACCAACGAAGAGGCCAACGACCTTATGACCGTAGAGGTGGAACTCAAGGAGTTCTCAGACGATTATCACCATCTTCAGGCACTTACAAAAGAGATTGCCAGGCAGCTTAAAGACGAGATACTTGTCACGCCTGTCGTCCGCCTTGTTTCAAAGGGCTCGCTCCCCAAGCAGGAAGGCAAGGCCATACGTGTGAAGGATTTACGTAAAACATTAATATAAACGGACATGACGGTACAACAAATATCCATCTTTGTGGAAAACAAATCAGGCACGCTAATCAAGGTGCTCGATTTATTCAAGGAGGCCGGTATACAACTGATTGCCTCAACCATCTCCGATACCGTAGAATACGGGATCTACCGTATCATCTGCTCTGAACCTTCGCGTGCTCTGGAGAGATTGAAACAGGCCGGTATCTCCGCAAATGTTTCAGATGTTTTTGCAATAGAACTGGACAACATACCCGGCAGGGCTGCCGATGCCATCCGTCTGCTAAGCAGGGCAGGAATCGGCATATCGTACCTCTACTCTTTCATGCTCTCCGGAAAAGGAATACTTATATTCAGGACAGACAATCCGCAAAAGACAGAAGAGGTCATAACAGAGAAAGGTCTTCAGACCCTCAACGACCACTCGCTTCTTTCCATGGTATAGAAGGCGCCGGAAAGCACCTCTTCCACATTTAAACCAGATATGCGGCAGATCAGACAAATCGCCCGGTCACACTGCCTGGAGTGTTCCTGATCTGCTCAGGAGTACCCGTGGCAACTATCCGTCCGCCTTCGTCACCGCCTCCGGGACCCATGTCTATAATATAGTCTGCATTGCGGATGACATCAAGGTCATGTTCAATGACAACGACTGTGGCACCATGCTCCACAAGACTCTGAAACACATGTAAAAGAGTCTGCACATCGGAAGGATGCAGACCTATGGTCGGCTCATCGAATACAAAAAGTGCCCCATCCTGGCCGCGCCCCATTTCGCTGGCAAGTTTAAGCCGCTGGGCCTCACCTCCCGAAAGCCCGGGAGTTTCCTCTCCCAAGGTCAGATAACCCAATCCCAAATCATGCAAAACCTGCAGTCTCTGTCTTACATTTTTCAGATCTTCACACGCTTCCAATGCGCCGTTTACATCCATATCCATAATATCCGGCAGCGAATAGCTTTTGCCCTCCCTGTTTACCCGGCCAATAAGCGAAGCTGCCTTTGCATATCTTGAACCACGACACTCAGGACAGGGAATAACCACGTCGGGCAGAAACTGCACGTCAAGACTTATAACCCCTGTACCGTCGCAATTCGGGCAGCGCAGCCGGCCGGTGTTATATGAGAAATCCCCCTCTTTATATCCGGCTGCCCTGGCATCGGGTGTCCTTGCATAAACTTTACGCAACTCGTCATGCACATTTGCATAGGTTGCCACAGTAGAACGCACGTTAATTCCAATTGGAGAGGCATCTATCAGTTTTACCTGGGAAATTCCTCCCGGATCTGCCGCCTTTACATGAGATGGCAACCTGCCTCCAGAGACAGCCGCCTTAAGCCCTGGAATAAGACTCTCCAGAACCAGTGTGGTCTTTCCTGAACCTGAAACACCCGTAACCACGGTAAGCCTTCCCTTGGGTATATCCACTTCCAACGGCTTTACTGTGTGGATTGCACCGGTGGAAAGATGGATCCTGCCATTTGAAAAAAGCGTCTTTAAGGGACATCTCTCCCTGACCGCCATCCCGGCCTTGCCCGAAAGGAACGGGCCTATTTTCGAAACCGGGTTCTTTCCAATCTCATCCACTGTACCGAAAGAGACAACCCGGCCACCCTCCGAACCTGCGCCAGGCCCCATCTCTATCAAATAGTCGGATTCCGACAGTATCTGCGTGTCATGATCTACCAGCACTACGGAATTCCCGTCTGCTACCAGATCTTTCATAACTCCGGAAAGTCCTGCAATATTTGCCGGATGAAGCCCTATCGAAGGCTCGTCCAGCACATATAGTACACCGGTCGTACGGTTTCTGACTGCACGTGCCAGCTGCATGCGCTGCCTCTCTCCTGTTGAAAGAGTTGAAGCTGCCCGGTCCAGGCTCAGGTAACCTACTCCCAAATCCAGCAACCGCCGCGAAGCATCAAAGAACGACTCGCATATATTCACTGCCATTGGCCTCATCTGTAGCGGCAATGAATCAGGAATCCTCCCCACCCACTCTACTAGTTCACCCAATGTCATTTTACAGGCCTCCGCCAGGGATATTCCAAGAACCAAAGGTGCCCTGGCGGCATCAGAAAGACGTGTCCCGCCGCAATCCGGGCAATCTTCCATTTTCAGGAACTTCTCCACACGTTTCATTCCCTTCTCATCCTTAACCTTGGCAAGCGCATTTTCAACCGTATACACCGCATTATAATAGGTAAAGTCGAGCTCTCCTGCCTGGTTTGAATTTTTTGCCTTATAGAAAATATGCTTCTTTACCGCAGGACCATGGAAGACAATTTCTCTCTCCTGAGGCGTAAGAGTGTTGAACGGCACGTCTGTACGCACGCCCATTTCACGGCATACATCCACCATCAGAGACCACATGAGAGTATTCCACGGAGCAACCGCCCCTTCTTCTATCGTAAGACTTTCGTCTGGCACCAGGGTAGACTCATCCACCCTGCGCACTGTTCCCGTTCCGTCGCACAGATGGCATGCACCCTGGCTGTTGAAGGAAAGTTCTTCTGCCGAAGGGGCAAAGAAGCCGGCACCGCACTCCGGACACACGAGTTCACGGCCTGCAGCTACGCGCAGCGTAGGCTGCAGGTAATGGCCGTTGGGGCAACGGTGACTGGCAAGACGCGAATAGACAAGCCGCAGGATGTTAAGTAGTTCAGTACCGGTTCCAAAAGTGCTGCGCATGCCAGGAATGCCAGGACGCTGGTGCATAGCCAACGAAGCAGGGATATACAGCACCTCATCCACATCTGCCCTTGCCGCCTGGGTCATTCTCCGCCTGGTATAGGTAGAAAGCGATTCCAGATAGCGCCTCGACCCTTCTGCATACAATACGCCCAAAGCCAGCGAAGACTTGCCGGAGCCGGAGACTCCTGCAATTCCCACAATCCTGTCAAGCGGCACTTCAACATCTATGTTTTTGAGATTGTGCACTCTTGCTCCATGCACTATGATTTTTTCCGGTCTGTGTCCCTTGTCTGCCATACTCATTACCATTTAAACTGCGACACTGCAAATTTACTCAGTTTTCGTATGTCCGGATGCAAATATTGGATTTGAAACATTACCTTTGCATTGTAATGGATAAAGAGACAACCCTATGAAAATAATTATTGCAGGCGCAGGAGAGGTGGGCAGCCATTTGGCAAAAATGCTCGGGAACGATTCATCCAACGACCTTACCATTATAGACAGCAGCGAAGAACACCTCAACAACCTCTCCCAGATAACAGATGTGATAACAGTTCTGGGAGACCCCACTTCAATAGAGACCTTGCATCAGGCCGGAGTTGCAGATGCAGATCTGTTCATAGCGGTAAGTCCGGCGCAAAAACAGGATGTAAACATAATAAGCGCACTTCTGGCAAAGCAGATGGGAAGCAAGAAAGTTACCGCCAGGATAAACAACGATGAATACATGCAGTATGAGAACAAGCTCCTTTTCACCGAGTTGGGAATAGACCTGCTGTTCTATCCGGAAAAAAGCGCTGCATTTGAAATATCGGAACTCCTGAAAAAGAGCGGCACTACTGAATTCATGGAGTTCACAAGAGGCAAACTGCAGATGGTTGTATTCAGGCTTGACGACGGGGCTCCGCTCATAGACAAAAAGGTAGAGGAAATGCTTACTGGAGAAAGCTACACTCCGTACAAGGCGGTAGCTATCGCCAGAAACGACATAACCATCATTCCCGACAAGGAGACCCGTTTCATGGAAAAGGACCTGGTCTTTGTCATCTGCACTAAAGAGGGAGTGAACCAGGCTATGAAGTTTTCCGGCAAAATGGATATTGAAATAAGAAAACTCATGATTATGGGAGGCGGCAGGATAGGTCAGATGCTCGCTGCACGCATGGAAAACTCTATGGAACTCATAAAAATCATAGAAAAGAAGAGAGAAAGGTGCGAATATCTGGCGGAAGTGCTCTCGAAATCTCTCATAGTAAACGGAGACTGCACCAATACAGACCTCCTGCTTGAAGAAGACGTCAAGGATTTTGATGCATTTGTCTCGGTCACAGGAAGTTCAGAAGCCAACATCCTTTCATGCGTCATTGCAAAAAGAATGGGTGTTCCCAAGACAATAGCAGAAGTGGAGAACATAGAATACATAAAACTTGCCGAGGAGATGGGCGTAGATGCGGTAATAAACAAGAAACTCATTACGGCAAGCCGTATATTCCGCTTCACGCTGAGCAACAAGGTGCGTTCAATCAAGTGTCTCAACGGTTCCGACGCCGAAGTCCTGGAATTCATCGTAAACCCCGACAGTCTCATAACAAAGGGAGCCATCAAGGATCTGAAATTCCCGAAAGAGGCAATAATAGGGGGCATAATCAGGGGAAACGAAAGTTTTATAGCCAACCCCTACAACATTATAAAGCCCTACGACAGAGTCGTGGTATTCGCCCTGCCGCAGGTACTTTCAAAGGTAAACAAATTCTTTATTTAAGTTTTTTATATTTAAAGCGTTTGGGTTCAACATCGCCCAGACGCATCTTCTTGTTTTCTTCATATTCGGAGTAGGTGCCTTCATAGAAGTAAACCTTGGAATCTCCCTCGAAAGCAAGAATGTGGGTACATATTCTGTCGAGAAACCACCTGTCGTGCGATATGACCACCGCACAGCCGGCAAAGTTTTCAAGACCCTCTTCCAACGCTCTTATCGTATTTACGTCAACATCGTTGGTGGGTTCATCAAGCAGCAGCACATTGGCCTCTTCCTTTAAGGTCAGGGCCAGATGCAGCCTGTTGCGCTCACCGCCGCTCAACACGCCGCACTTCTTCTCCTGGTCTGCACCCGAGAAATTGAAGCGCGAAACATACGCCCTCGCATTCACCTCCCTGTTGCCCAGTTTTATGAATTCAGAATTCTCCGCTATTGTCTGATAAACTGTCTTGTCTGGATCTATCTGCTTATGCTGCTGGTCTATATAGGCAATTTTCACGGTAGGGCCTATGGAAAACTCACCCTTGTCTGGCTTCTCGTATCCCATGATAAGCCTGAAAAGCGTTGTCTTTCCGGCACCGTTGGGCCCGATTACTCCCACTATGCCGGCAGGCGGCAGCTTGAAGTCGAGATTTTCAAAAAGAAGCCTCTCTCCGTAGCTCTTGGCTACGCCAACAGCCTCTATAACCTTGTCTCCCAGACGTGGTCCGTTGGGAATGAATATCTCCAGGCGCTCCTCCTTCTGTCTGCCGTCTTCATTCATCATCTTTTCATAAGCAGAAAGCCTTGCCTTGGATTTGGCATGACGCGCCTTGGGAGCCATTCTGACCCATTCCAACTCTCTCTCAAGGGTCTTGCGGCGCTTGCTCTCCTGCTTCTCCTCACTCTCCAGCCTTCTGGCCTTCTGCTCAAGCCACGAAGAGTAGTTTCCCTTCCACGGAATTCCCTCTCCCCTGTCGAGTTCCAGAATCCATCCGGCTACATTGTCAAGAAAATAACGGTCATGCGTTACAGCAATCACTGTTCCCTTGTACTGCTTCAGATGAGCCTCCAGCCACTGGATACTCTCTGTGTCAAGATGGTTGGTAGGCTCGTCGAGAAGCAATACGTCGGGTTCCTGCAGAAGCAGCCTGCATAAAGCCACCCTGCGGCGCTCACCTCCGCTAAGGTTCTTTACGAGAGCATCCGGTTCAGGGCACATTAGCGCATCCATTGCCCTTTCAAGGCGCGAATCCAGATCCCATCCGTTCACATGTTCTATCTTGTCAGTCAATTCTCCCTGGTACTCTATAAGTTTGCTCATCTGCTCATCGCTCATGGGCTCCATGAATCTGGCATTCACCTGCTCATACTCCTTCATAAGGTCTACAATCTGCTGGACACCCTCCTCTACGACCTCCTTTACGGTCTTGTTGTCATCGAGCTGCGGTTCCTGCTCAAGATAACCCACGCTGTAACCAGGAGAAAAGACCACCTCACCGTCATACGCGGTATCTATGCCAGCGATAATCTTCATAAGGGTAGACTTGCCGGAACCGTTAAGGCCTATTATTCCAATTTTGGCCCCATAAAAGAATGAAAGGTAGATATCTTTCAATATAACCCTGTTGCTCTGGGGGAGTATCTTTTTCACCCCGTTCATCGAAAATATGATCTTCTCGTCTGCCATATCACTGTTTTTTCTGTAAAGATACCGCTTTTTTACAGACTTCCATGACTTGTCGCCAGATTGCACAACCGCATTGTAAAATGTCTTCTCGTTTCTGAAACCAGAAATGATTGCAACGTCGAGCAGAGTATAATCCTTATGTGAAAGGAGCTCTTTGGCGTACTTTATCCTGTAATCGTTCAGATAGTTTCTGTAATTCATCTTCTTTTTCTGTGCAAGAGCCCTTGAAAGATAGGTCCTGTTGCACCCTATCTCACGGGCAAGTTTGTCGAGAGTCAGGGCGGAGTCGAGAAAGAGCCGTCTCTGGCTCATTGCCCTGTCGGCATTGTCTGCAATCTTCTGCAATATGTCGCCATAGGTTACTGTAATTCTGCATTCGCACAAAAGGGTATTGACAGGATTGAAGTACCCCTCGCAGGAGAGATCTCTCTTCTCTTCCTTTCTAACTATCCAGAGCGCCCCTTTGTATAAAATACTCCTCAACCACAACATTTTCGCCATTTGACAACCTCCTTTTCACTTCTTTGCACCACTCTGCAGGAGTATATCCGGTATTGAGATTGAACGCCGCACAAAACGAAGATATGTTCTTGAATCCCGCCATATCGCACAAATCGTTTACACCTGTCGAAGGCTTTTCGAGATATATGCTGCAGGCCTCGGCAATCCTGTATCTGTTTACAAATTGATTGAAATTCCTGTACATTTTCTGGTTGAGGGCCTTTGAGAGATATGTCTTGTTTGTATAGAGAATACGCGAGACTGTCTCGAGCTTGAGGTTCTTGTCCAGATAGGGCTTTTCGCTTTCAAAATACGAAATCAGCCTCTGTATTATCACATATTCTCCGGAAGGCACGTCTCCCACCAACCCTGAAAACCTGCTTCCCTCCTCCTTGAATCTATAGGGCTTCACACTACGCGCAGCCTGTTTTTTCCTGCATCTGCAGCCATGGAAAAAATAACAGGCATGCAGCAGAAACAGCAGAGCTATGAATATAAAATGCCATATCCGGCAAGAATGCCAGACAAACGAGACAAAAAGCAAGAGCGACAGAAGCATTATCAGTTCAACAAGTACAATGGCCGACACCATGTTCTTCTTCTGCATCGTCTTCACTATGGAGTCATACCGGCGGAGAAGTACAAGCGAGACAAAAACCAGAATCGCCACCACAACCGCAACATAAAACATTGCTGACAATGCCATATATACGACAGTACGACAGCCAAAGAAATGGAATGCCAGCATATCAAACAGGAGCAGAAAAAGATATAATGCAGACGCGCATGCCGTTCTCAAAGAGCTGCGCCACCCTGCCAGCCCTGACGAATAGAAGTAATCTATCAGAAACACCGTAGAATAAAGCAGCAGTTTGGCAAACAGATGGCACGGGTGATAGCATATCGTACCATGAAGCAAGTCATAGACCACCAGGCTTGCCATGTCAAGGAAAAGCCCGGCAGACAAAAAGGCGAAACAGAAAAACTTTCCATTCGGAGAACAGAGCCTGCCTTTTCCATACCTTGCCTGATACCACGATACTGCGGCGGCCGAAAAATAAAAAAGAAACAGAGTAAAAATGGCAATACCCACAGAATTGCCGAACAAAACATCCATACCTTCCCTCGCTTTTACGAAGGCAAAAGTATATACCGGCCCTCTATTTCATAGCACGACAAACCGGCAAAAAAGTATAAAAT
>JADINB010000094.1 GCA_017694275.1 Candidatus Egerieousia excrementavium
GTCTCGTGGGCTCGGAGATGTGTATAAGAGACAGCTTAAAAAGGGGCGGGAAAGTTCCGTGGAAAGGTTCCACCCGTGGATATTTTCAGGGGCTGTAGGAAAAATTACAGGCAATCCCGGAGAGGGTGAAGTGGTAAGCGTCTATTCTCACGACGGGACTCTGCTCGGATGCGGCCACTATCAGATTGGCTCCATTGCAGTACGGATTCTCTCGTTCCGACATGAAAACATAGACGCCTCGTTCTGGAAAGAGAGGATAGAGGCTGCCTGCCGCCTGCGCAGGACGGCCGGGCTGGATGGCAACAACATGGAAACAGACTGCTACAGGCTGATCCATGGCGAGGGCGACAATCTGCCGGGACTTGTCGTAGACATATACAGGAACGTGGCTGTCATGCAGGCCCACTCTGCAGGCATGTTCATTGCCAGAGAGAAAATCGCCACGGCGCTGAAAGAGGTTATGGGCAGTGAAATAGATGCAATATACGACAAGAGTGCCGCCACCGCTCCGTTCAAGGCAGGACTTGATTTGAACAACGGCTATCTGTATTGCCGGGAGGGAGCCGGATATAATGGTGAAACCGGAGAAGCGATTGTGCACGAAAACGGCAACATGTTTCATGTAAACTGGATAGAGGGCCAGAAGACCGGGTTTTTCCTGGATCAGAGAGACAACAGGGAACTTGTAAAGAAATATTCCCGCGGCAAGAGAGTCCTGAACCTGTTCTGCTACACCGGAGGCTTTTCTGTCTATGCCCTCAACGGAGGGGCCGCAAGCGTAGACTCTGTAGACAGTTCTGCCAAAGCCATTGAACTTACTGAAAGAAACATTGCGCTCAACGGGTTCGGAGAGAAGGTCCACAACTCATTCTGTTGCGATGCGATAGATTATCTGCACAAGTCGGAAAAGGGCAAGTACGACCTTATCGTTGTAGACCCGCCGGCTTTCGCAAAGCACAGAGATGCCATAAACAATGCACTGAGAGCCTACAAGCGGTTGAATGCGGCAGCCATAGAAAAAGTGGCCCCAGGAGGGATAATATTTACGTACAGCTGCTCTCAGGCTATCGACCGGCAGAACTTTGCACTTGCAGTATTTTCCGCCGCCGCCATTGCCGGGCGCAGGGTAAAGATAATCCACAGGCTGACACAGCCTGCGGACCATCCTGTAAATATCTACCATCCCGAAGGAGAATACCTCAAGGGTCTTGCCCTGTACGTAGAATGAGCAACTCTGAAGCAGTCGCCATAACAGGGCAAAGACTAACGGAAAAACAGCATCTCCCGATATTTGGGCAAAGGCCACAGTTCATCGTCGATAACCATCTCGAGTTTGTCCACCACCGTACGTATCTTGTCCATATAGGGAAAAACGGTAGAATAGTAGGCCTCTGATTTCCGGGGAATATCTTCTATTACGTTGGCAACCTTGCGGGCCTCCACCAAATCGTGTACGTAAAGGTGAAGCTGGTTTACATATCCCGATATTTTCCTTATCATGTTCAGCTGGGTCTTGCAGAGTTCCGCATAATCGTCAGGGAAGAGTTCCTTTATACCCTTCACGTTCTCCACAAGGCTGTTCTGGAATGATATTGCTGTAGGTATCACATGATTTGTAGTCAGGTCTCCCATGACACGCGCCTCTATCTGCAGCTTCTTTATATAGGTCTCGTTCAAGACCTCGTAGCGCGCGTGCGCCTCACGTTCCGAAAGAATGCCCTGCTCTTCAAACATCTTTACAGACTCCGGGCTGATAAGTTCCTTGTAGGCATCCGGCACGCTGTTTATGGCCTTAAGCCCCCTGCGACTGGCCTCGCGGTGCCACTCCTCACTATAGCCGTTACCCTCAAACCTTATATCTCTTGACTCTACAAGGAACTGGCGTATTATCTTCATCATTGCCTTGTCCTGGCTCAATCCTTCTGCCATTTCCTTGTCTACAAGTGTTTTGAATCTTACGAGCTGTTCTGCCACTATGCCATTCAGGATAAACATAGATGAAGCGACGTTGCACGAAGAGCCCACGGCCCTGAACTCAAACCTGTTACCTGTAAAGGCAAAGGGAGAGGTACGGTTACGGTCTGTATTGTCGGGCAGGATTTCCGGAATCTGATTTACGATATGCAGCTTGGAGCGCACCTTGACCTCCTTGTCTGATATGCTTGTCAGGTTCTTGGAAGTGAGTTTTTCTATAGACTCCACGAGCCTTGTAAGGGTCTCACCTATGAATATGCTCATCACTGCGGGAGGCGCCTCGTTCCCGCCCAGGCGGTACATGTTGCTCAAAGAGACCACACTGCTCATCAGCAGATGGTTATGTTCGTACACACCTCTTATTACAGATGCAAAGAAACTGAGGAACTGCAGGTTTGTCCTTGGTGTCTTGCCGGGAGAGAGCAGGTTTACGCCCGTATTTGTAACCAGGCTCCAGTTGCAGTGTTTGCCAGAACCGTTTACTCCCGCAAACGGTTTTTCATGGAATATAACCTTGAGCCTGTGCTTTTTGGCAATTTTCTTCATGATAATCATCATCATCAGGTTCTGGTCTGCCGATATGTTGGCCTCGCCATATATGGGGGCGAACTCAAACTGATTGGGAGCAACCTCGTTGTGGCGGGTCTTCAATGGAACGCCCAGCTTGTATGCCTCGGTTTCAAAATCTTTCATAAAGGCCATCACCCTGCTTGGAATGGCTCCAAAATAGTGATCTTCAAGCTGCTGGTCTTTGGCTGCAGTATGGCCCAGAAGCGTTCTGTTGCATATCATGAGGTCTGGACGGGCGCGATAGAATGCCTCATCGACTATGAAATACTCCTGCTCTATACCGAGCATGACATTTACCCTGTTCACGTTTTTGTCGAACATCCTGCATATTGCAACGGCGGCCTTATCTATAGACTGGATGGATTTCAGCAGCGGGGTCTTCTGGTCGAGCGACTCACCGGTATATGCTACAAAGACTGTAGGGATACATAAGGTCTGGTCTATGATAAAGGCGGGCGAACCTGGATCCCATGCAGTATAGCCTCTGGCCTCAAAGGTGTTTCTCAGCCCTCCGTTCGGGAAACTCGAAGCATCCGGCTCCTGCTGTATGAGAGTGCTGCCCTTGAAATTCTCGAATACGCCTCCTCCCTGCATCGGGTCTACAAAGGCTTCATGCTTCTCTGCTGTTGCATCTGTAAGAGGATGGAACCAGTGCGTATAATGAGTAGCCCCCATCTTCACTGCCCAGGACTTCATGCCGTAGGCTATCTGGTCTGCAATCTCACGGTCTATCTTCTCTCCGTAATTCACGGCATCAACTACCGCCTTGTAAGCCTCCGGAGAAAGATAACGCTTCATCTTTGGCATATCAAAAACATTCTCGGCAAAGAATTCCGAAACCGGACGTTTCTCTTCATAAAATCTCGAAGCCTTGTGAGTGGCAAACTCATCCAAGGCCCGTATCCGTACATTTGACATAAGTGTGAGGTTAATTTGTTAGAGAATAAGGTTTGTTTTTACAGCGCAAATATAATAATTCCGGAAAAAACACACCAGATTATTGAAAAAATATCTGCAAAAATCGGTATTTTTTCAAAAAAAAGCCACCACACCTGGCAAAAAGCGGGTAAAACATGGTATTTTTTCTAAAAAATACAATTTTAGGCCACAATGGACAAGTGTAAGCGATTTTTGCTAAATTTGTCGTCGTCTTAACAAGCAAAACCAGGTATATGAAAAAATTAATCTTGACACTGCTGGCCGTAGGGGTGCTCTCCCTTGCGGGTTACGGCAAAGGCCCTGCCCAAAAATATATAGAGCAGGAACTTAAAACAGACTCTCTCTTCAACAATGCCATCATAGGCATCATGGCCGTAGACGGCAACGGAAAAGTAATTGCAGACTGGAACTCCAATCTGCCGATGCTCACAGCTTCTACAATGAAGACCATAACTACAGGAGTGGGGCTTAACCTGCTCGGGCCCGATTTCAGGTTCTCCACGAAAGTCGCATATTCAGGAGAGATTGCAGACGGCATTCTGAACGGTGACATATACATAATAGGAGGAGCAGACCCCACATTGGGTTCTGCAGACGAAGTGGCCTATGATACAGACTCTGTTTTTGGTGTCTGGGCAGACGGGCTCAAAAATGCGGGCATCAGGGAGGTTAACGGCAACATAGTTGCAGACGACAGTTACCTTGTACGCGAACTCATACCAGATTCATGGAGCTGGGGAAACCTTGGAGCCGATTACGGCAGCGGCACCAGCGGGCTTTGCTTCCATGAAAACACCCAAAGGTTTGTGCTTAAGCCGGGCATGAATGTGGGAGACAGTGTAAAGATAGAGATTGTGTATCCCATCATACCGGGGCAGAAAATAATAAACGACCTTACAACCGGAGAGCCGGGGAGCGGAGACAGAAGCTGGTACTACCTCGATGACATTACCAGAACCGCCCTCTACTCAGGCAGCGTGGCAGTAGACAGAAAAGAGGCCAGGTCTGTAAATTCGAGCCGCTTTCCCCATCTGAGCTGCGCATATCATTTTGCACAGTTCCTTGCAGAAAACGGCATTAAGGTAAACGGTGCCATAAAAGACATAAAGCAGATGCCGGAAGACACGGAAAGAGAAATTGTGGCCGAGACCTTCTCTCCACGCCTTATAGACATTATAAACGTAACGAACAGCATAAGCAACAACCTCTATGCTGAGACTATCTTCAAGACCATAGGAAAGGTTGCCACAGGTACCGGCAGTTATGATTCGTCTGCAGTAGCCGTGGTCAGGGAACTTGAGAAAATGGGTGTAGACACATACGGGTTCACGCAGTCAGACGGCAGCGGCCTTTCACGCGAGAATTACGTTTCTCCAGAATTTTTCTGCAAATACTATACTGCAATGGAGGAAAATGCTAATTTTGTTCCGTTTTTCAACAGCCTGCCGGTTCCCGGAAGGGAAGGAACTCTCAAAAGCGTGCTTAAGGGCGAGCCTGATTCCATAAAAAGCAGGATTCATGCAAAGAGCGGTTCTCTTTCAAGCGTAAGGTGCTACGCAGGATATGTAGAAGGCGGCAAGAAGAGCGGGCTGATAAAGTTTGCAATACTTACAAACAATTATGCAGCCTACACTTCGCAGATGCAGCCGAAAATCGAGGGCTTTTTGAAAGCTCTCGCAATGGAGAAATAACAATTTATTAACGACATAAAACAACTGTCATGCTATCAATTTCAAAAAAAGCCCAGATTTTGCCGGCTTCACCCATAAGGAAGCTGGTACCTTTTGCAGATGCCGCAAAAAAAAGAGGCATAAAGGTTTATCATCTTAACATTGGCCAGCCAGACATAGACTCGCCCAAGGAGGTCATAGACGCAATCAGGAACATAGACCTCAAATATCTTGCGTATGCGAACTCTGCCGGTATTGAGTCTTACCGCAAGGGATTGGCACAATACTACAACAACCTCGGCATTAACGTAGACTATACAGACATTATCGTGACCACCAGCGGAAGCGAGGCTGTCAACTTTGCAATAAGCGTAACCTGCGATGAGGGAGATGAAGTTATAGTAATGGAGCCTTTCTACACCAACTACAACTCGTTTGCAGTGCAGAACGGAATAAAGCTCGTTCCCATCTCTACAACCATTGAGAACGGATTCCAGCTGCCTCCCGTTGAGGAGTTCGAAAAGTATATCACTCCCAAGACAAGGGCAATCCTCATCTGCAACCCGGGAAACCCTACAGGCACCCTCTACAGCAAGGAGTCTCTGATCAAACTGGGAGATATTGTAAAGAGACACGGGATATACCTTCTCTCTGATGAAGTATACCGCGAATTCTGCTATACAGACACCCCCCATTTCTCCTGCATGCAAATCGGAGGTATAGAAGACAATGTAATCCTGCTCGATTCAGTATCAAAAAGATACAGCATGTGCGGAGCCAGAATAGGCGCAATAGTATCAAAGAACAAGGAGATCATGAAACACCTGCTCAAGTATGCGCAGGCACGTCTCTGCTCTCCCGTAGTGGAGCAGATTGCCGCAGAGGCAGCATTGAAGACCCCCAAAGCATATTTCGATGCTGTCAAGGCCGAGTACATACACAGAAGGGACGTAATGATAGACCTTCTCAACAAGATTCCCGGCGTATATACTCCAAAGCCTATGGGTGCATTCTACACGATTGTGGATCTGCCGGTAGACGATGCAGACAAGTTTGCACAATGGCTGCTCGAGGAGTTCCAGTATGAGGGCCAGACTGTCATGGTAGCTCCGGCAGCAGGTTTCTATGCTACTCCCGGAAAGGGCACGACCCAGGTACGTATGGCGTATGTGCTCAAGGTTGAAGATATCAGGGCCGCAATCAAATGCCTCGAAGAGGCTCTGAAGGTTTACCCTGGCCGCAAGTAAGAGCAATACGGCTCCGTAAGATACGGGGCAGTCAGGACCGGCAGTGCACAGGGCACAGCCGGTCTTTCTTTTTAAAAGAGCCCTGTAAACTTTTCAGCAATCGCAATCAGGGAGAGTATGCATGTCAGGACAAGTTCTGCCCTTGCACTTCTGCGGCCCGCACAGTTTTTAAAATGGTATGAGAGTATGAGCGAGAGGGGCAGTGCAAAAAGTGCCAGCGCTACTGCTGTGCCTTCTGCTGAAAAAAGAATGTATATCGCAATGGCGAAAAAGAGCTGTATGTATGCAATCTCCAGCAGACGCCTGTCGGGCCGCTCTATAAAACTCATAAGTATTGTGGAACCAGCATGGAAAAAGGACAGGAGAAGACAAAGCAGCAGGGCCAGGTCTGGAATGGAAAACGAGAATGAGGGCAGTTTTATCTCTATGGCCGTTTCAAGGATGTGTGCCATGCGCTCCGGAGCATTGCCCTTAAAGAGTATGAGATAAGAAAAGAGATAAATATAGGGGAGCATCCATCCTCCCAAAGATTTTACCGCCTTGCGGGCTCTGTCTTCACCCTCCAGAAAAGGGAGTGAAAGCAGCAGTACCGGAAGCAGCCATACAAGCGGCGGATAAAGGAGAGATGCTGCGGAGAGAAGCAGGGTACCCCAGAACAGTGAATTCCGCGCCCATGCATAAAAACCCCAAAGAGAGACAAGCACCGCCGCATACCGCAAAGGTGAGGTCTCCAGAACTTCTTTGTTGGAAAAGGTTACAAGCAAAAAGACAAGCAATGCCACTACAGGGCTGAACGCACGTGACCGGCCGGCTACAAAGGCGGCCGACAAGGCTGTCAGAACCAGCAATGCTGTCGGATACAACATATCTGCCCTCTTTATTGCAAAAGATCCATTCCTATGTCTCTTCTGAAACAGATATCTTTAAAGCAGACCTTTTCCATCTCTTCATAAGCTGCTTTCCTGCATTGTTCTATACTATTCCCGTTAACGGTTACGGTAAGGACACGCCCGCCAGAGGTAACAATATCTTCCCCCTCCATGGCGGTGCCTGCATGGAAAATCCTTACATTCCCCTCTGCCCTGCATGAAAATATGTTCTCCGAGCCGGTAATTCTGTAACCTTTCCCGTATGTTCCGGGATAGCCTCCGGAAACGGCAACCACCGTAAGGGCGAAATTGTCTGCAATTTCTATTTTCTCTCCCTTGAGAGAGCCTTTTGCGGCAGCACAAAGATGTCCGAGAAAATCTGAATCTATGCGGGTCATGACAGACTCCGTTTCGGGATCTCCCATGCGCACGTTATATTCTATTACATACGGATCTCCGCCGCAATTCATCAGGCCTATGAAGATAAAGCCTCTGTAATCCATCCCTTCCTTTTTGAGCGCTCCCACGGTAGGCTTTACAATCCGTTCCTCCACCTTTTTCATAAAGGAGGCATCGGCAAACGGGACTGGCGATACAGAGCCCATGCCGCCGGTATTCAGGCCGGTGTCATGCTCCCCTATCCTCTTGTAGTCTTTGGCCTCGGGCAGAAGAAGGTAATCTTCTCCGTCTGTAAGTATGAATACGGAAAGTTCTATGCCCGACAGATACTCCTCTATGACAACCGTAGACCCCGCCTTGCCGAACTTTCCCGAAAGCATGTTGCCAAGTTCACGCCTGGCCTCTTCAAGAGAGTCTATTATCAAGACTCCTTTCCCTGCAGCAAGCCCATCGGCCTTAAGTACATAGGGTGCCTTGAGCGATTCGAGGAACTTTTCCCCCTCGTGCAGCGTCTCCTTTGAAAAACTCCTGTACCGGGCAGTAGGTATGCCATACTTGTTCATGAACTCCTTTGCAAAGTTCTTGCTGCCCTCGAGCATCGCACCTTTCCTGCACGGCCCGACAAACAGCACATCCTTCAGCTGCTCATCCGAGACAAAGAAATCTCTTATTCCAAGCACCAGCGGCTCTTCGGGCCCTGCCACAACCAATTGGATGCCGTTATCCAGCACAGCCTTTCTTACTGCTTCAAAATCATTTGCCGAACCTTTTATGTTTGTGGCAATCTGGGCTGTCCCGGGATTGCCAGGCATGCAGAAAAGCCTGTCGCACCGGCTGCTCTGACTAATTTTCCATGCTATCGCATGTTCTCTTCCGCCTGAACCCAATACAAGTACATTCATATTATGTTTTCTTTTACCTGATTTACAAATCTATTCTTCTGCATGTCATATTCCGCGACCTTATCTCATCCAGCACCACCGGCAACGCCTCAAAAAGGTTCGGAGCACACTTTATGGAGTCGTGAAATACGATTATGTCTCCCGGCTCCAGTTCCTTTATCACATTCCGTGAACATTGCTCACCGGAGAGTTTCCTGTTATAGTCTCTGCTGATTATAGACCACATGACTATCTTGTAGCGCTCCGACAGCACTCTGGCCTGGGTCGGCGTGATTCTGGCATAGGGAGGTCTGAGCAGGTTCGACTTGATCATGTCTGATGCAATGTCTATATCTCTCACATAATCTCCCGTAGGCACTCCCCACCCCTTGATATGCGAATAGGAGTGGTTGCCGACAGCATGCCCCCTCCTCTTTACCTCCTCGAAAAGTTCCGGAAAGAGTTCCACGTTCTTTCCTATGCAGAAAAAGGTGGCCTTTGCCTGATATTTGTCAAGCTGATCCAGCACCCAGGGAGTCACCTCGGGTCTCGGACCGTCGTCGAACGTAAGGTAGACTGCATTTTCCCCGCGCGGAAAATGCCAGACAAAACCTGGGTAAAGCCGCTTTATCAGTTTGGGAACTTTAACTTTCATTAAACAGAAAATTGATTGGCAAAAGTAATAATAAAAATTAACTTTGCAGCGAATAGAAACGTATATGTCAAGAGATAAATTTCCTTTCTATATCATAATGGCCGTTGTGGCATTCATTGCCGGCTGCACCGGCCCGGATAAAGAGATAATTCCTTCAGACAAGATGGTTGACATCGTAGAAGACCTCTACATGTCAGACCAGTTCATTGCATCGGAGCAGGACCTGAAAGGCAGGCTGGATTCGCTGCTGCTGTATGAAGGCATACCCGAAAGTTACGGCTACACCCTTGCAGATTACATAAAGTCTACTGAGTATTACCTCCAGCAGGGAGACATGCTCAAAAGAATACATCTCAAGGTAAAAGACAATCTTACCAAAAGGCGCAACGAACTGTCTGTAAAAAACAGCAACATAAACAATGTAAAAAAGGCATTTGCACCCTTTATGGGGAAAAATGCAGACGATTTGTGGAAAGAGCCTTATCTGAGATCTCTGTGCCATCTGGCCGGAATAGACCTGGAGCAAGAATGGGATATCACCGACACAGTCGCGCCTGACATTCCTCAAAACAGCAAATGGTGGATATACAACATTACCGCCCGGCAAATGGCAGATTCGCTATACCCGCCTCTTGTAAGAGACTATCTTATCGACAAGGAGCGCGAAAGCGTGCAAGAGAGTAAAGACA
>JADINB010000002.1 GCA_017694275.1 Candidatus Egerieousia excrementavium
CCGCTATCCTTATGGAGATAGTATAGTTTTTGACCGGATTTACATAAAAAATCCGCCATAAGATTCTCAAAGATAGCTCCCTTGTATCCAAGAAGATTACCCTTTAAAATATCCGCCTGAGTGCCGTAGTCAAGCATTGCCACAAGGAGACCTATATCTGTAGTGTACACTTTGAAACAGTCTTTGATGGAATTTCCCTCTAACGGTAGTTCTGTGGTCTGTATGTTATAGCATCTGCGGACAATTCCGGCATCCTCTAGCCATTGAATACTACCAATGTATTGAGAAGACCTTCCTCCCTTTTTTATAACTGAATACTGGAATTTCTTGTTTTCTTTAGCCAATTGCTTCGGAATAGATTCAAAACATTCACGGATATTGGGTTTGTCTGCATCATCTGCATATTTGACCATATCCTCTTCGTATTCGGAAAATGTCATATTGTTTTAAGGGCTGTATCAATTATTCTTGACACAGCCCCTGTCATATCTGATCTGAGATATCTGTCAGTTTTCAGGATAGAGAAGATAGGGTTTTCTCTGCTCCTTGAATTTTGCAACGTCTTCCTGCCACATGGCCTTTATCTGGTCGGCAGACTTGCCCTCCTTTATCATCTGTCTGACATAAGCCTGTCCGGTTTCCAGTTCAAAGAAACTTCTGAAGAAATGGTCGCCCAGATTGAGATTGTTATATGCATCTATAATGTAGGAAAGGTCTATGCCTTTGGCGTTGATTTCATCTATTGAAGGTGTGGTCCTCAAGTCTACACCATAGCAGACTTTGTCGAGTTGGGGAGGATTCTTTGCTCCGGGAATGCTGCGTGGAATGAATGAAAAGTCGTAGCCTTTCATGTTGGGATGGCCGTACATCTGAAATGCCTTGTTTGTTCCTCTTCCAAGACTTACCGGTGTTGCCTCGAAGTAGCATGTAGAGGGGTAGAGGTAGATGGAACGCATGTCTGGCAGATTGGGTGACGGCTTGAGAGGCAGTCTGTAAAGTTTTGCATGGGTGTAGTTCTTGCATTTTACAACTTTAAGGTCGCATTTTACACCGCCTTTAAGCCATCCTTCACCGTTTGCCATCATTGCCAGCTCTCCAAGTGTCATGCCATGTACGGTGGGAATGGGAAGCCCTCCTACACCTGACTTGTATTTCATGTCCAGAATGGGGCCGTCTACATAGAAGCCTATGGGGTTGGGTCTGTCGAGAATGATGAATTCCTTGTCATATTCGGCGCAGGTGGCCATCATGTTGACCATGGTTACATAATATGTGTAGAACCTTACGCCTACATCCTGTAAATCGAAGAGCAGGATGTCGAACATGTCCATGGTCTGGCTGATAGGGGTCTTGTCGTTATTTCCGTAAAGTGATTTGATTGGGACTCCGGTTTTGGGGTCTACAGAGTTGCCTACCGCCTCTCCTGCATCTGCATCACCTCTGAAACCGTGTTCAGGTGACATGATGCATGTTACGTTTACTCCCAGTGAGAGCAGTGTGTCGAGGACATGTATGCCAGGAGCTACAATTCCGCATTGGTTGGAAAGTATGCACACTCTCTTGCCTTCAAGCATAGGCAGATATTCGTCTATGAGCTGGGCTCCTGTAAGAATATCCGTGGCGTAGTTTACATTTTCTTCTCCGGGGAATGAATCCAGTTCGAAAGTCTGGATCTGTGCAGCCTCACCCAAGGTCTGGTACACATCGAACGGAGCATTTTGCTGTGCGTTTCCCGAATTGCATGAGGGACAGGCGAAAAAGACTGTCAATGCAACGGATAGAACTGATAAATACTTGGTCATGATTGTTTTATTTGTTGGTTATGATTGGTTTTTCTATTTCATTTATGATTTTGAGCATTGCACCGGTGTTCTCCTTTACATAATCTCCGCAGATTTTGCCGTTGATCTTTACAGACTGCGGATGCCTTACATAATTGTCTATGACAGAGTATAGAGAGGCGGTGTCTGTAACTGAAAGGGCTCCACCGGCTTTCAGGAGTTCGCGCGCTTCCTTGAATTTCTTGTAGTTAGGGCCGAATATTACGGGAATTGAATATGCCGCAGCCTCGAGAATGTTGTGGATTCCTGCTCCGAACCCTCCTCCTATATAGGCAATGTCGCCATATCTGTAAATCGACGAGAGAATGCCTACACAGTCTATTATCAGTACATTGCTTTCGGCTATCTTTTCCTGTATCTCCTCAAGCACAGGGCATTCTTCGGCGGAATCTGTCCCTGATGTATATTTTCTGTCGAACCATGAGAATCTGAGAGTCCGGTACTCCCTGAACAACTCTTCTATGTGTTCAATTCTCCTGTCGGATGTCTCATGCGGAATTATGACCAGCTTTATCTTCTTGAAATTTTTCAGTACGTTGGCGATAATCTCTTCATCGGGTTCCCATGTGCTGCCTGCAATAAGGGTGAGATTGTCGGAGGTGAATTTCTCTATTATGGGAAAATGCCTGCTTTTGCCTATTATCTGACAGACTCTGTCGAAACGGGTGTCTCCACTGATTATTACGTTGTCCTTCAATCCGATTGAGGCCAGCAACTCTGCAGAAGAGGCGTCCTGCACGAAGAGTGTTGTAAAGCAGCGCAGCATTTTTCTGAAAAATCCGCCGTAGAACTTGAAGAAAGACTGTGATGGCCTGAAGATGGCGGAAATTATATATGTTTCTATTTTTCTGCGTTTTAGTTCTGTGAGATAGTAGTACCAGAACTCATACTTTACAAATATGACCTTTTGCGGAGAAACGGCATCAAGAAATGCGCGTGCATTTGACCTGGTGTCTACGGGCAGGTAAAAGACCCACGAGACCTTGTCATAGTTTTTTCTGAGTTGATAGCCGCTGGGAGAGAAAAACGTGAGCAGGATGCGGTATTCGGGCCTGTTCTGTGCATACCATTCTATTACAGGCCTGGCCTGTTCGAATTCACCCACAGATGAACAATGTACCCAGATGACAGGCGATGAGCCGCTAACCTGTTCCCTGATTTTTCTTAAAAGACCTTTTCTTCCGTCATGGAAAGCCTTTGCCTTTGGGCGGAAAAGCCCCAACAGCCCTGCAAGCAGATAGTAGCATCTGTTGAATATGCCGTAAAGTAGTTTCACAGTTTTCTGAATGAAAAGACAAAAAACAAAGTTAGTGTTTTTTATTCAAATCCAGAATCTGGGCGGCATGGTTTTTTGTCTCCACCTTCTCAATGACATGTTCGAGTATGCCCGCTTCGTTAAAGACAAATGTGCGGCGAAGCGTGCCGGTCGTTGTCTTGCCATAGGATTTTTTCTCACCCCATGCACCGAATGCCTGCAGCATCTGTGTGGAGGTGTCTGAAAGGAGTGTGAAAGGCAGGGCGTTCTTCTCTGCGAATTTTTTATGTGAGGCAGCACTGTCTTTGCTGACTCCGACTATGTTATATCC
>JADINB010000095.1 GCA_017694275.1 Candidatus Egerieousia excrementavium
CAAGGCTTCGCTTACTCCAGACTGCGCCGTCTATCCTGACTGACCACAATTACACTGATTCGTCCGCAAAAAATCTGGCATTATTCGGTAATGCGGACAGATTGAGGACGCGAGGCACAAAATAAAACCTCCAAATGATTGATTGTAAACCATTTGGAGATTTTTCTGCGTACCCAGAGCCGGGGTCGAACCGGCACGGATTACTCCACTGGTGTTTGAGACCAGCGCGTCTACCGATTCCGCCATCTGGGCAAGATGGCCTTTTGCAAGGCGCATATAGTTAAGAACAATGAGAGCGCAAAGGTAGCAGTTTTTGCTGAATTATAAAATAAAATTCAAAAAACTCTGTTAACTTGCGCCAAATTTGTTGAGTCATGAAAAAATCTCTTCAACTCATAGGAGAATATTATCTGTTGATGCGGCAGGTTTTTCAAAAACCCGACAAAGGCAGAATCTTTTGGAAACAATATACCATTGAGTCTCAAAAACTTATTTTAGACTCTATTCCTATCATAGGCATAATCTCACTTTTTATAGGCGCGGTAATCGTTATCCAGACTGCAAACAATATGGGTAATCCCTTTATTCCAAAGATGTATGTCGGATATATGGCGCGCGAGTGTCTGGTCCTGGAATTCTGTTCAACGATGATTGCACTCGTGCTGGCAGGAAAAATCGGTTCAAACATAGCCTCCGAAATCGGAAGTATGAGAATAACAGAGCAGATAGACGCAATGGACATGATGGGCGTGAATTCGGCAAATTATCTTATTCTTCCAAAGGTGGCGGCATCGGTAACGCTCAGCCCTTTTCTGATGCTCATAAGTTTCGTGCTCGGGCTTATAGGCGGGGCTGCAATAGTGATATTCACAGGAATAATAACGTTCAGCCAGTATATAGACGGCTTGCAGTTTGCATTCAAGGTCTTTTATATTTATTACAGTATGATAAAGATGGCGGTATTCGGTTTCATAATAACGTCGGTTGCGGCCTTTTTCGGCTACTATGCAACAGGCGGCTCGCTGGGAGTCGGGCGGTCGAGTACCAAGGCCATAGTGGTGAGCAGCGTGCTTATTCTTATTTTCGACCTGGTATTAACAGAACTTATTTTATAATGATAAAGGCAAACCATCTATACAAATCGTTCGACGGCAAACCGGTGCTTTCAGACATTTCAATAGAGTACCGTCCGGGAGAGTGCTCTCTCATTATAGGGGCGAGCGGTTCAGGCAAGACTGTACTTCTCAAGACACTGGTTGGCCTGTACAAACCTGACAGCGGTGAAATCTGGTATGAAGACAAGCTTTTGACAGCGTTGGAGCCAAAAGCAAAAAAAACTCTGCACAAGGAGATAGGAATGCTTTTTCAGGGCAGCGCCCTGTTCGATTTTGCAAATGTGGAAGAGAATGTGATGTTCCCCATGAATTTCTTTACAGACTGGAGCATGGAGCAGAAACTCGACAGAGTGAACTTTTGCCTGAAAAGAGTCAACCTTGAGAACGTTAACAGAAAAATGCCGTCGGAATTGAGCGGTGGAATGCAGAAACGGGTCGGAATCGCGCGTGCGATTGCTCTCAATCCCAAATACCTCTTCTGCGATGAGCCGAATTCAGGATTGGACCCATCGACATCTATACTGATAGACAAGTTGATACAGGAAATAACCCAGGAATACAAGATAACCACCGTAATAAACACCCATGACATGAATTCTGTCCTGGAGATAGGAGACAAGGTCGGCTTCATTTACGAGGGCAGGAAATTGTGGGAGGGAAACAGCCGCGATATCCTGAAGTCTGACTGCAAGGAACTCAACGACTTTGTCTTTGCGTCCAAAATGGCCAAGCTGCTCAAGAGTTATGTCTGACAAGTGGAAAAACCAGTGCGGCTATTCTATGCGTACTGTGCGGCTGCCGTTATCTTCCGGCGTTATGGTTACATGTATATATCCGTCAGGAAGCAGTCCGTCTGCCTTTTCCGGCCACTCTACAAAGCAGAGTGCATCTGAGGTAAAATATTCGTCCAGCCCTATGTTTCTGGCTTCAGCTATGGAATTTATTCTGTAAAAATCGAAATGGTATACAGGTATGCCCTGCGCAGAACGGTATTCGTTTACAATGGTAAATGTAGGGCTGTTGACAATGTCGCTCACTCCCAAAACCTTACACAGGGCAGTTATGAAAGTTGTCTTCCCGGCCCCCATGGCTCCATAAAATGCAAAAACGCTGCTCTTTATCTCAGGCGCATGAGAAACATAGCTTATGAACTCTCTGGCGCACTTTTCAATGCTTTCTAAATTTTCTATCCTGAACTCTTTCATCGCAAAAAAATGTGGAAACACAAAAATAATATTTTTTAATTTTGCCATACCGACAGATATATTTGAAAAATTATGGAACTGATAGATTTTTTGAACGAGAATGATGCCTTTGCCAAAGGGACTGGAGTGCGGCTTGTGGAGGTAAGGGCAGGTTATGCCAGAGCGCAGATGGTTGTGGGCAAGGAACATCTCAATGCAGGAGGCGTTTGTCAGGGAGGTGCCTTGTTTACTCTTGCA
>JADINB010000096.1 GCA_017694275.1 Candidatus Egerieousia excrementavium
GCTGTCGAAGACCTCCTTTGCACGGTGGATCCAGCAACTGCCGAGCCCCAGGGCATGCGCTGCATTCATAAGGTTGCCCATAACAAGAGCTCCGTCATAAACATGCGTGGGAACACTTCTGTCTGCCAATACTACCAGCACAACGGGTGCACCGTAAAACGGGTCGCTTTCAGAGCCCATGACCCGGGCATTAAGACGCGAGAGAGTGTCGCGCACGGCTTTGTCTGTAACCGCCACGATAATGGGGGATTGTTTTCCCATTCCGGTAGGCGCGTATGTTCCTGCCTCCACCACCTTTTTTACAAGCTCCATATCTGGCATCTTGTCCTGATATGAGCGTATCGCACGGCGTGTCTTCAGATTCTCTATAGTTTCGTTCATTGCCATAACCTGTTCATTTTGCGTATTTGTACAAGATGTAAACAACCCCAACATCAACACCAACGATAAAAAGCAATATTTCATGTATATACAGTCTTTAAAGATTTTATTTTCCTATACATTTCCAGACTCCTGCAGCAATGGCACCGCCAAGCAGGGGCGCTACGATAAAGAGCCAGAGCTGTGAAAGCGCGACTCCGCCCTCAAAGAGAGCCGGACCTATGGAGCGGGCAGGGTTTACCGATGTCCCTGTAATGGGAATGCAGACTATATGTACCAGAACAAGTGTAAGACCTATTGCCAGACCTGCCAGATTTCCTGCACCACGCCTCTCATCCGTAGAGCCAAGAACAACCAGCACGAATATGAAGGTAAACACAGCCTCTGCAATAAAGGCCGGGACAAGATTGCCATCGGCAAAACTGTTTGCGCCCGTTTCCGTAGCGCCGGTCAGAACAGCCCCGCTGTGCACCAGAGCATATAGAATGGCAGAGCCTATGACTGCACCTATGACCTGCATGGCCATATAGGCCAAAGCCTCTCCGCTTTTCATACGTCCGCTCAGCCATACTCCCAACGTAATGGCCGGATTGATATGACAGCCCGAAACAGGGCCTATCGCATAAGCCATTGCCACAACAGAAAGCCCAAAGGCAAAGGCTATTGTCAGCACAGCAGCAGTACTTGTCGCACCGCCGTTGAATACGGCTGCACCGCACCCCATGAGGACCAGTACCATTGTACCGATACACTCAGCAATTAATTTCTTTTTCATTTTATTATGGTTTGGAAATCGTTTGCAACACTTTTTGCCAAGATACAATTTTTTTTAAAGTTTGTAACTTTATCGTAATATAAATCTCGAGAAAAGGCATGCAAGAACAGTGCAGCGGAATCTAAAATCAGACATAAGCATATAAAATACAATATTTTATCGTTATAAAGCAAGTTGAATGACACAGAACCGTCTGCAATGCAATATTTTTGCGTATCTTTGCAGCATACACACTACGGAACAGACCTATGAAATATGCACTTGTGACCGGAGGGTCACGCGGAATAGGAAAAGCTGTCTGCCTTGAACTGGCAAGAAAAGGCATACCGGTGATTATCAACTATCAGTCTGACTCCGATGCTGCACAAGAGGTAAAAAAACTTGTGGAAGCAGAGGGTACACAGGCAACACTGATGCGTTTCGATGTCGGCATAAAGGAAGAGGCTGATGCCGCCCTTCTCAAATGGGAGGAGCAGCATCCGGATGACTATATTGCATATCTTGTAAACAACGCAGGCATTCGCAGAGACTCCCTCATGTTCATGATGAGTGATGACAACTGGCACGAGGTCATAAAGGTTGCACTTGACGGATTTTTCTATGTTACGCGCCGCCTTCTTCCAAGAATGATGATGCGCAGGCATGGAGGAAGAATCGTAAACATGGCCTCTCTTTCAGGAATCAAGGGAATGGCAGGACAGGTAAACTACAGTGCGGCAAAGGCAGCTCTCATAGGCGCCACAAAGGCACTGGCACAGGAAACTGCTTCACGCAACGTTACCGTGAATGCTGTTGCCCCCGGTTTTATCGAGACAGACATGACAAGGGAACTGCCGGCCGGAGAACTGAAAAAACTGATACCGATGAACCGTTTCGGCAAGCCGGAAGAGGTTGCATCGCTCGTAAGTTTCCTCCTTTCAGACCAGGCGGCATATATAACCGGAGAGGTAATTTCCATTAACGGAGGTTTATATACATAACAGCACTGACTATGGCAAGAAGAGTAGTAATAACCGGCATGGGGATATGGTCCTGTCTGGGTACAGATATAGAAACGGTAAAGGATTCCCTTTATAACGGCAAATCAGGCATAGTGCTCGACAACGACCGTCTCAAATATGGCTATCGCTCAGGGCTGGTGGGCCTGGTTGAAAGACCTGTACTTACAAAGAAAGATCTGGACCGCCATATCAGGGCAGGTATGTCTGAAGAGGCTGAATATGCATACATGGCAACCAGACAAGCCTTTGCAATGTCGGGAATAGACAAGGCGTATCTACAGGAAAACGAAGTAGGATGTATTTTCGGCAACGATTCGTCTGCAAAGCCCGTAGTGGAATCGGCAAAGATAATGGATGAGAAGCATGACACCGAAATGCTGGGATACGGGCTTGTATTCCAGTCCATGAATTCTACGGTAAACATGAATCTCTGCACGATATTCGGCCTGCGCGGGGTAAACTTTACAATAAGCGCAGCCTGTGCCAGTGGAAGCCACTCAATAGGAATAGGCTACATGCTTATAAAACAAGGATTACAGGATACCATACTTTGCGGAGGGGCACAGGAGACAAACTACTACTCCATGGCCTCTTTCGATG
>JADINB010000097.1 GCA_017694275.1 Candidatus Egerieousia excrementavium
ATGGCTACAGACTTAAAGAAAGTATTTTCCATCAACGGGCAGCAAGGCCTGTTCCGCTATTTGTCGCAGGCTCGTGCGGGAGTGATAGTAGAGTCGCTGATAACCAAGAAAAGATCGTGTGCTCCGCTGACTTCGCGCATGACCTCTTTGCATGATATTTCAATATATACAGACGAGGGAGAGGTCAGGTTGCAGGATGTGTTCGAAAACATGAAGGCAAAGTTGGGAGAGGAGGCTGCACCTTCCGGAAAGAGCAGTCCCGAAGCGCTCAAGGCTTTTTTTGAAGAGGTTTTGCCTGATTATGACAGAGACCGCTTTTATGTTTCCCACATGAAGAAAGTCGTTGAGTGGTACAACTGCCTCAAGGAATATGCTTCGCTGGATTTTGTGAAAGAAGGAGAGGCAGAAGGCGACAAACCGGCAGAGGAGGCTGAAGTTGAGTAGAATCCAGCTCATAACTCTGGGCTGTTCAAAGAACAGGGTGGATTCCGAGCATATATTGGACCAGATCAGAAATGCCGGCATGGAGGTTGTCGTCTCCGACGAACTTCCTGTGCATGATGCAGACGGAAAGCCGGTTGCTGTAGATGCACTGGCGATAAACACCTGCGGCTTTATAAACGATGCAAGGGAGGAATCGGTAAATACGGTGCTGGCCGCGATAGAGGCCAAGAAGGCGGGCTGGGTGAAGGCCGTATATGTGTTCGGCTGTCTTTCGCAGCGCTACAGGGCTGAACTCAGAGAAGAAATGCCCGAAATCGACGGATTCTTCGGAGTCTTCGACAATGAAGATTTGCTGCATGCTCTTGGCGTCGGGAATGTCGCGGTACAGAATACCGGGCGTTATCTTACCACCCCAGGGCATTATGCATACCTTAAGATTTCGGAAGGGTGCAACCGCCGTTGTTCATACTGCTCCATACCGTACATACGGGGCGCTCATGTTTCTGTTCCGGAAGAGCAGATTCTCGAGGAGGCGCGGCTGCTTGCATCCCGCGGAGTAAAGGAACTTATTGTAGTGGCGCAGGATACCACCTATTACGGGCTGGATCTGTACGGAGAGCGCAGGATTGCGCCTCTTCTTGAAAAACTATCCGGAATCGCGGGGATAGAGTGGATAAGGCTGCACTATTCCTATCCTGCACAGTTTCCGAAAGACTTGCTCAGGGTCATGGCTGAGAATACCAAGATCTGCAAATATCTCGATATTCCACTGCAACATGCTTCCGGCAAGGTGCTCAAATCCATGAAGCGCGAAATTGACGGAGTGCAGACCCAGAAGATTGTAGACCGGATAAGGGCCTCTGTCCCGGGAATCGCGCTAAGGACAACAATGATTGTGGGCTTCCCTACAGAAGACAGCCGGGAATTCGGAAAACTGCTCTCTTTTGTAAGGAAAAACAAGTTTGAACGGCTGGGGGCCTTTACCTATTCAGAGGAGGAGGGAACATGGGGCGCCAGAAATTATCGCGATACCGTGAGGCCTTCTACAAAACAGAAGCGTTACGATACTCTCATGGAATTGCAGTCTGGAATATCGCTCGCATGGAATATGGGCCGTACGGGTTCTTGCGAGCGGGTCATAATAGATTCCTTTTCAGACGGTGTCTTCATTGCCCGTTCGCAATATGAAAGTCCTGAGGTCGATGGGGAAATCCTGGTAAGCGCCGAGAGTTTTTACAAAAGATTCGGAAAAGAGGCGGTTCCTCTCCATTTTATAGGTACATTTGCAAATGTCAGGATAACCGGTGCCGATGAGTATGACCTGTCGGCCGAATTTATTTGATACAGTTTAAATGATTGAGATATGAAATTACTGGAAGGAAAAGTTGCGCTCGTTACGGGCGCGGCAAGGGGTATTGGCAAGGCCATAGCCCTCAAGTATGCTCAGGAAGGAGCCAATATCGCCTTTACTGATCTTGTCATAGACGAGAGAGGCGAACAGACAAAAAAAGAGATAGAGGCGTGCGGTGTAAAGGTGCTTGCCATTGCATCCAATGCCGCAGATTTCCAACAGGCTCATGACGCCGTTGCAAAAGTCGTGGAGTTCTTTGGAAAGCTCGACATTCTTGTAAACAATGCCGGCATAACAAAAGACGGCCTTATGATGCGTATGTCGGAGCAGCAGTGGGATGCCGTACTTACGGTAAACCTCAAATCTGCCTATAACTTCATACACGCCGTAACCCCTGTCATGATGCGCCAGAAGGGCGGTTCCATCATTAACATGAGTTCCGTAGTGGGAGTGCATGGCAATGCCGGGCAGTGCAACTACTCTGCTTCCAAGGCTGGCATGATAGGTCTTGCAAAATCGATAGCCCAGGAACTCGGTTCCCGTGGAATCAGGGCAAATGCAGTTGCTCCAGGCTTTATAATTACCGAAATGACAGACAAGCTGCCAGATGAAGTCAAGGCAGAGTGGGCCAAGAAGATTCCCCTCAGGCGCGGCGGTACACCGGAAGACATCGCAAAGGTCTGCCTCTTTTTGGCAAGCGACCTCTCGTCTTATGTTACCGGTCAGGTAATATCGGTCTGCGGCGGTATGCAGATGTAATTCAGACGTGCCGGGATTCAGATTCCGGCACGTTCTCTTTATATGCATTCAGGCATAATCTTTGACATGAAAACTGTAACCCTTAATTTGCATTATATGGTACGTGGCAACTTTTTTATATCGTTTCTTGCATCCGTTGCATTTGTCTCCTCTATTGTCTCATGCGCACCGCAGGCCAGATATGTGGAATTCGAGGAGCGTGTCCCGGCTGAGTTTGATTTGCCGGTAGGCGGACGGGAGATAGCAATCTTTACCGTAAAGGAGCATTTCGACAGTACATTTACAACAGGTATCATGGGCGGTTTCATGGCAAAACTGGCAGAAGACAGGAGTGTAGGGCTTGACCGTATCAGAAACTATCTCGTTTCAGATCCCGATTACGCGCGAGACAGCGCAATATTACGCAGAATTCTGACAGAACGCGGCGCCGGGCTGAACTTTGTAATATCAGATGCCGTGATGGAGGAGCCGGTAAGGAAAACCGACAGCTATTATGAAGTAATGGTCATTCCATACTCCGCAAGGTTGGGCGTTTACGATTCGCTGTCGAACTGCATATTTGAAAATGTCTTTGCAGACAGCATTTTCATAAAGTCGTTCCGGTATGGCGGAGAAAAGATAGGTGAAGCTGAAGAGTATATGGCCGAAATTTCCTTTGAGATGGGCGAGACTCTTGCTT
>JADINB010000098.1 GCA_017694275.1 Candidatus Egerieousia excrementavium
CTTTCAGACTGTGCAGCGAGGAAGCCTCTGCAATGCTTTCAACAATATCAAGATACCTTTCAAGATTTCTCCTTTGCGAAGGGAAGCGGGTTGCCATCTGCTCCATGAAGTTTTCCCTGCCGTTGGCAAATCTGAATCTCTCTCCCATAATGGAGACTGTATTATAGCAGTTTTCGTCAAGCCTGGAGAGCGTAAGGCTGTCGTATATGCCAAGATAGTGCAGCAGTTTGTAAAGAATCTGCCCCTTGTCTGCACTGCCTATGAAATGCATACCTGTTTCGAACTTTACCCCGTTGCGTGAAAAACACTGCAGGCACCCGCCAATGCGGCTGTTCTGCTCCAGAACAGTTACATTACAGCCGTTTTTGGCAAGAATCACTCCTGCCGACAATCCTCCAAGCCCGCTGCCTATTATTACGACACTCTGTCTCATACGATTCTGACCTTGTATTTGTTCCTGTATGCAATATATGGAGCCATGTATTCCTCTGTTTCCAACTCTTGTCTGAGCTGTGCGTATCTCTCTTTGTATGCAGACCTCATTACATTGGCAATCTGGCGGTCTGTCATCTCTTGGAATGAATCTGTAGTTATTCTTTCACCTACCTCTATAGTGACGCAGCCGCGTCTGAGCATGAAATCATGCTTTGGCATTACATCGTACAGTCCGTGCAGGTAGAGCGGAACTATGTCTGTTCCCAGTTCCTTTGCCAGGGTAAAGGCTCCTTTGTGGAAGCGTCCTATCTCACCGTCTGGAGTGCGCGTACCTTCAGGAAAGAGCACTATGCTGTAACCTCTCTGTACAAGTTCCCTGAGATATGGAAGATTATTGTCGTACCCGTTTGAAATGGGGCGGAACTCGGCTGCGTGTATTACAATTCCGTAAAAAGGATTTTTCCAGACCCAGTCGTTTGTCAGGATTATGATTTTGGGCGAGAGTTGCATTATTGCCATTACGTCAAGATGCGACTGGTGGTTGCATATTATTACTGCCGGAGATGAAAATGTCTCTGCGTGATTGTTTCTCTCCCTGAACTTCACTCCAGGAATATGCCTTATTACAAAGTGGGCAACCTTCTGCAGCAGAATGTGATATGATTTTTCTCCCTTGCCGTGTCTTTTCAACGGCTTGTATACAAGAAGAGTATATGGTATCATAAAGCAGAAGAGGCTAGATACGAAACAGAAGAGCGCAAAGGCAGTTGCCGCCAGCCTTTGGAGTGTTACCGGATATTCTCTCTGTCTGCCTCTCTTTTCGGTAAGGTATCTGAAAATGAGCGGAGGCAGGATGTATGCCATGGCAACCACGGTTATCATTCCTATGACAGCCACCTCTGCAAGGGAGAGCATGGCCGGATGCCTGCTTACTATAAGGGCTCCTGTCCCGATGAGCATTATCACGGCCGATGTGGCCACACTGTTTTTATAGAGTGCCAGCCGCTTCTTTCCCGTGGTATATTCATACATCAATCCCTCCGTTATAAAAATCGTATAGTCGTCTCCCTGTCCGAATATGAATGTGGCGAGGATTATGTTTACAATGTTGAATTGCATGCCAAGCATCCCCATTATGCCCAGAATCCAGACCCAGCTTACTGCAAGAGGCAGAAATGCGAGGATTGCAAGCTCAATACTTCTGAACGACAGCCATAGAAACAGGAAGACGGCAATGCTGCAGACAGCGCCTATGTAGTCGAATGAGCCGGAGAGCGTTTCTGCAAGGTGGCTGCTCATGTCGGAACGTGAGAAGACGAATGCCTTTTCAGGTGCGGCAAGTGCAAGGCTTTCCTTTACGCTCTTTTCATTTTCGGCAGAAGTGGCGATAAGGTTCACTATCTTATATCCATCTCTATTTTGCAGTATGAACTGCCTCCCTATGGTCTCCTTTAGGGTTTTTTCGTTTTTGTATCTCTGTACAACAGCTTCCGGATTTTCAGCCATTTCATAGAACGGAGCAAATGCCCCGCTTATGAATCCAGCCTTTTCAGAAGCCATTGCAACCGCTTTTGCCGGTTGGCGGCGTAACATTAACTCTTTCCACAAGGCAGATCTCCTTTCAGCCAGGGAGTCCGACAGTATCAGCCCGCCTATTCCCGAGACCTGCCTTATGCCTTGTATGCCGGCCATCTTTTCGCAGAGCCTTTCATTGCACCTGAGGGCTTCCTCAAGAGTGGCTCCTTCTGCAACAGCGAATATGTTGGCCTGCATGGTACCTTCGGTGAGCATTGCCAGGTCTTCGCGCTGGCTTTGCTCCATATAGTTTATGGAGCGCATGTCGGAGTTGAACGATGTCTTTTGCCCGAAAAACCATAATACAAGTGTAAGGGCAATTATGCCGCAGAAAAGCGCGGTCCTTTGCCTGCCGTGTCCAGGTGTGGAAAGACCAGGAAGCAGGCTTCTGCCTCTGTTCTGTACATATTTGTGAGGCTTTACAAATAGCGGCAGGCAGACAAGCGTAAACAATATTGTCCCTATGAGCATAAGGGAGGCAAAAAGACCCAGATCTCTCATGGCCCTTGCATCAAGCAGAAGCAGGCACAGAAATGCGCCGACTGTGGTTATGTTCCCCACAAGCAGTGGAGGAACCATCTCCCCAAGTACTTTACGCATGTTTTTCTCATGTTTGAGATGGTCTATGAAGTGCAGCGGATAGTTGGCTGCAATGCCTATTATTACCGAGCCTATTCCTATTACTATAAGTGATATGGAGTCTCTTATGAGAGAAATCACCCCAAGGGCGAAAATCCATCCTGCAAGGAGTGATACGGCTATCCACAGCAGGTCTGACAATCTGCGGAACGTATAGAGCAGGACTGCAAATATCAGTACGATGGCAATGGCTATAGCCAGGGAGGTATCTTTCTTTATGCGCATGGCGTTGGTTGCCGCTATCAGCGGGGCCCCCACTGCAGAGATGGTGACTCCGGTTTCAGTTGAAGCAGTTTCCGTCATGCAGGAGTCCAAAAGAAGCTGCAGTTCCCCGTTCTTTTGCGATTCGCTGATTCCGAACGGTGATTCCATCAGCACGATCCCGCATCCATCCTTGTAAAGGTAGCCGTCTGAGGTCTCATATCCGCTGCCGCTTCCCATTGCCTGCAGATGTTTCAGGATATTCCCGCTTGCCTGTAACGGGTCGTATGCAATGCCTTGTGCAGCAAGTCCGCTTCCCGGAAGCATCAGCATCATTTTATTGCTCTCCATCCTTTGTGCAAAGAAATCTTCCCGTGAGGCAAGCGAGTCCAGCCTGGCGTAATCTGCCTCTGTAAGCAACAGCGGATAATATTGCCATATCACGCTTGCCAGCCTCATTGCATCCTCTTCGCTGCTCTTCACATGCAGGTTCCGTATCATACCACATGTGTCGCGTACTGCGGCAATCTCTGCAAAACGCTCCATTGCCCGTGTAATTGCAGCGTTGTCATTCTCCTTTTCCCTAAAGATGACCGCTATGCGGTTTTCTCCACCTGTGCTGTTGAAAATTTCCGAGTATTTTTCATTCTGTCCGTCTGACGGGATGAAGGCAGATATGTCTTCATCGTAGTGCATCCGTGTGGCAAGAGCGGCAAGAAGCACCAGCAGCAGGAGCGTTACCGTTCCGGCCGCCTTGCGGTGCATGGAAAGCAAATCGTATATTTTCAGAAAGAGCCTTGTCATTGTCTTTCCCTGTGCTTTTTGATACAATATACGAATTTCATCGGATAACCGTACACTACAGCGAGAAAACAGAGCATAATATTGAGTATGCTTATTCGCAGGAAATCGTAAACAGGCCTGAAATGGCTGACTCGCCGTACAGGATAGTATACGCCTATTTTAACGGGTATGAGCCTGGTCCCGTGCCATGCAGCAAAGACCAGCAGTTCCAGTTCGGCTTCATAGCGCGAGGTAATGCATCCGGATATGCGCATTGTCTTCAGGGGATAAAGCCTGTATCCTGTCTGGGTATCTGGAAGTCTGATTCCTGTCTGCACCATGAACCAGAAGTTGGAGAACCGGTTGGCAAAACTGTTCTTCTGGGGCATGTTTTTTTCGGAGAGGTTGCGGCATCCCACAATCATGGCCTCCGGGTTACGTTCCATAACCTCCAGGAAGAGAGGAATATCCTTGGCAAAATGCTGTCCGTCTGCATCTATGGTAATGGCATGCGTGAACCCCTCTTCAACGGCTTTCCTGAAACCGGTTTTAAGTGCAGCTCCCTTTCCCCTGTTGTGCGGGTGAGTCACTGCACAGACCCCCATCTTGCGCAGAATCTGCGCGGTGCAGTCTGTTGAGCCGTCATCAACTACTATTACGTTGCGGGTGTAGTGCAGTATATCTGTAACGACCTGTTCTATGGAATTGCCGTTGTTATATGTCGGAACTATTACGCACCACATGGAATGTCATTGACAATTTGGAAAAGATACGGCCGTCTCCTTCAATCTGGGCAGATATGCTGCAGGTCTCTTCTGCAAGTTCCATCTTTTTGAAAATGACTGTAAGTGCCGTTGTCCGGAGCGGAGAAATCACCGAGAGGTATTTTACGTTTTTTATATCTGTAAGGAATGTCTTTGCATTCAGGCAAAGTGAAAGAAGTTCAGAGACAATCTGAATCTGGCATACTCCCGGAGTTATGGGCTCTCCCGGAAAATGGGCTTTGTATATTTCATGTTCCGGATTAAGCGCAATTCTTGCCAATGGAGCCGGAGCTGAAAAATCGCTTTCCGTTATGTAAAAAAAATCATTGTTCAACATCTCTCAGCGGTACAAACTTGTATTTTATTCCAAATCTTTTGTTTTCTATAACAATGGCGGCTGTGTCCGCATTTTGGAACAGCGGCCGCAAATCTTTTGCAATTATCCTCTTTATGCGGCATCTGTCGAGCGGCCCGATAACGTTTGACAACCTTATTCTCTCCCGCCTGCTGTCGTAGGCAGCATCGAATGCCTTGATGCCGAACTGGTTTATCACGCTCAGAGCTCCTCCATCCTCACTTTTCCTTATAATGCAAAGTCCCGATATCTCTCCGCGCGGGTACGAAATTTCCATTGTGTACCTGCAGACATTCTCCTCTCCGGCACCCTTCTGCACTCCTGCAAGCAAGAACAGCGTGACAAGAGCCAGAATATTAGTGTACGATTTCAAATACCGAGTCATCTATTGAAATGTTTTTTTCTATCTCTGTCATCTCTATCAGGGTTGTGTCACCCCCTTTTTCTGTAAGTTCGACCTTTTCAATTTTCTTTTCGACGGGGTTTATATAAAGCCTTGCCTTTGTGAAGAACTGCAGCATCTCTTTCTTGACAGGCGTAAGCTCGGCAATCCACCCCTCTTCGCTCTCCAGCATGATTGTATCAAATTCTTCTTTGTTTATTATATTGCCTGTCAGGCTGCTCATCATTATATTGGCAATGCTGCCGAACATTTTGTTCGTTTTTGTATCTATGACACTGCTTCCAGAAGGAGATTCTAGCAAAACCCTGTTTCCGTTTATTATGAAAACATACTTGTACGGCGAGAGATATTCCCATCTGAGCATGCCGTTTTTATAATACATCCTGCCGGTGGAGACCATCTGGGTTGCAAGCATCGAGAGGCTTTTCGTCTGCCTGAATCTGCATTGCATGGAGTGAATCCCGGATGCCGCATCACAGATTTCCCTTATCATCTTTTCGGCATTGCCTGTTGTCTGTTGGGCCGCCAGAGGAAGTGAAGTAATAGCAAGCAGTATGATTAGAAAATGTTTCATTTTTCAGGGCTTTAGAATGAGTATGCAGCCGCCCATAATCAGCAGGCAGCCAATCCAGCGGTGCAGCGGAACGCTTTCATGAAATACAAGTACCGAGAGTACCATGGTAATCACATAGCAGAGGCTTAACATCTGATAGGCTATTCCCAATGGAAAAATCTTGAGAATATATATCCATAGCATGGAGGAGGCAAAGAAGCAGACTCCGCAGGTGAGAAACTGCCACTGGCATATGAGCGACAGCCAGAATTCGCGTGTCCAGCCGAAAGGCGGGATTCTTTGCAGTGCAAACTTCAGCAGTACCTGTCCTACCGAGAGCAGGACACACTGCAGAAGCGATATAGGGATCATTTTCCACATAATTTCTGATTCTGTTTACAATCCTTGTTAATTTTCCTTTTCAATTACCATGGAAACGGAGGTCACTCCCACGGGAAGTTCTTTCCCGTTGAGCTTTAAAATCATATCATGCAGCAGCGGCGTAACCTCGTTGTGATATCCTATCAGGACACTTTTGGCCTTGCCTTGCCTTATGAGCATCTCTGCATTTGCCCTGCAGAGTCCAAGCACCCTCTCTGCGGAGAGGTGCGTATATGTTATGTTGTAGCCGTGGCATTTTGTCTTTATGGCTATCATTCCGGCCATTGTGTTATGGGTACTCTGCATGAAGAGCGTAGGACTGAGTTCTTTTTCTCCCTCTCTGCACATTTGCAGGAGAAACTTTTCGCTGTTTTCAAGCATTCCGTACGATGTCCCGGCGATTATTGCATCGGGAGATTCAATGCCTGCCTCGCGCAATGCTGAAAGCGAGGTCAGCAAAGCACCCTTCAACAGTTTGCACAGCCTGCGCGACTCCATGGGAGAGATTCTCTCTCTCAGCCCCGAAAGAGAGAGTTCATCGCCGGGGTCAAGCCTTGCTGCTGAAACACATTTTGTCTTTATCTCTTCTTGCGGAAAATCTCTTTTCCCGCACTCTCCTTTTGACAAGATGAGTGA
>JADINB010000099.1 GCA_017694275.1 Candidatus Egerieousia excrementavium
CATATTTAAAAGATTTAATCTGTATCATCTGATTCAGACCACAAATTTATACTTAATTTTATTTTTTCTCCCCATAAAAAAGAGTTTTTTTGAACAATTAAATTATCTTTACACCCTTATTTGAAAGCAAATTGCGCTAATGTTTAGAAAGTTGAGAAATGACGAACTGCACCGTCTCTCTGCACAGGAGTTCAAGGATGCAGAGAAACTGCCTGTGACGGTAGTGCTGGACAACGTACGGAGCAGCCATAATGTAGGATCTGCTTTCAGGACGGCAGACTCGTTTCTCATAGAGAAAATCTGTCTGTGCGGAATTTGTGCAGTCCCGCCGGCTCCAGAGATTCACAAATCGGCATTGGGCGCGGAATTTTCTGTGGACTGGGAATATTTCAAGGAAACTGCGGATGCTGTCGCTTCTCTTAAAGAGCAAGGATATAGGATTGTCAGCGTTGAACAGGCTGAAAATTCGGTGTGGTTGCAGGAGATAGCCCCAAAAAAAGGTGAAAGGTACGCACTTGTCTTTGGCAATGAGGTAAAGGGAGTGCAGCAAAGCGTTGTAGACATGAGCGATGAGGTAGTGGAAATTCCCCAATGGGGGACCAAGCATTCGCTGAACGTATCTGTTTCAGTCGGAGTCGTATTATGGGAATATTCAAAAAAGATTGCATTATGCAGAAAGTGATAACGACATTTGTATTTATATTGTTCTGGTTTGCCGCAGGAGAGCTTTTTGCTGCTGGCGGCGCGTCCGACAGTCTGGCCGGAAAGAAGCCGGAAAAAGATGATGCCCCGCAGCTTGTCGAGGAGTTCATAAGAGATGATGCAAAGATTGTAAAGGGGCTTACTACGCTCTATTTTCAGGACGGCAAATACTATATCAATATAAATGACACCCTTTTCGGGCGCGACATACGCATGGTTAGCCGTATATCCAGAGCTGCCGAGGGGGCAAGATTTAATTTTTCCGGATATGCGGGAGATATTGTCAATTCAGCAATGTTCCGCTTCGAAAGGGGGCCGGAGGATAAGATTTTCCTTAAATCGCTGTCTCTCAGGGAAAGATCTGATACGATAATGCCCGAAAACGTGCAGAATTCCAATTTTCCGACAATTGTCGAGGTGTTCCGGATAAAGGCACAGTCTGCCGACAAGACAGACAATCTTATAGAAGTGAACGATTTTCTGCTTTCCGATTCAGAGTATCTCTTTTTTCCCAAGAAATATAAAACCTCACTCGGCATCGGTGCGCTTCAGAAAGACCGGTCGTATATATCAGGTATAAAGACCTTTCCTATAAATACCGAATTCAGAGTCGTACATACATACTTGCGCCAGAGCGGAACTCCGGCAATGACATGTGAACTGAATCTCTCGTTTGTGCTGCTGCCAGAGGTGCCGATGACTCCGCGTTATGCAGATGACCGTGTAGGTTATTTTACTGTTACATATACAGATTTCGACAGGAATCCGCAAAAGGTGGAATACACAAGCATGATTACCCGCTGGAGACTTGAACCAAAGCCGGAAGATATGGAGAAGTACATGAGGGGAGAACTTGTGGAACCTGCAAAACCAATCGTTTTCTATATAGACCCGGCTACTCCCGAGGAGTGGGTTCCCTATCTTATACAAGGTGTGAATGACTGGCAGGCGGCTTTTGAGAAAGCAGGCTTTAAAAATGCCATCTACGCACGCCGTGCCCCTTCGGTTGAGGAAGATTCTACATGGTCGCTTGAGGATGCCCGTCACTCAGCCATAGTATACAAGCCTTCGGCCATTGCCAATGCAAGCGGTCCGCATGTGAGTGACCCCCGTTCCGGAGAGATAATCGAGAGCCATATAAACTGGTATCACAATGTCATGTCGCTTCTCAACAAATGGTATTTCGTGCAATGTGCTCCTTCAGATACCGGTGCGCGCAAGGCGGTTTTTGATTCCGAACTTATGGGGCAGCTTATAAGGTTTGTCTCATCGCACGAGGTTGGGCATACCCTGGGTTTGAGACACAATTTCATAGGCTCTGCAATTTACGACGCCAGCCAGCTCCGGGATGAAGATTTTCTAAGGGAAAACGGTCATGCCACATCCATAATGGATTATGCCCGGTTTAATTATGTGGCGCAACCAGAAGATTCTATCCCGCGCGAACTGTTGTTCCCCAGAATCAATTTTTATGACAAGTGGGCAATAGAGTGGGGATACAGGCGTTTTCCCGATATTGACGATCCTGTAGAGGAACTGCCGAAAATCAACGGATGGATTGTTGAGAAGACAAAGGACGCCCGCCTGCTTTTTGGAACGGAACGCAGTCTTGACGATCCCCGTCTGCAATCTGAGGATTTGGGAAGTGACCATACTGAAAGCAACATGTATGGCATAAGAAACTTGAAATATATAATGGAGCACCTTGTGGAATGGACTTCGCTCCCAAACGAAGGTTATGATAATCTCAAGACCTATTATAATGAAGTCGTTTCTCAATATGGCCGGTATCTGCTTCATGTGGCCAAGTGGGTTGGCGGAGTGTATGAAACGCCCAAGACTGTAGAACAGACCGGCCCGGTATATTCTCCCGTCGAGCGCTGGAAGCAGAAAAAGGCAATGGCCTTTCTGGCAGAAAATCTTTGCGAATCGCACAAGTGGCTGGTTCCCGATACGATTTACCGGATGACCGGAGTAAAAGGTGAAGAGACGCTCGGCAAGCTTTATGACAAAGTGTTCGGCAAGTTGCTGGACAGAAGGGTCATGACCAATCTCTATAATGCCGAGCTTATTGGCAGCAATGGCGCCTATACAATGGAAGAACTTTACAATGATTTGAATGCCATGCTTTCATGGGGCTCAATGCCGAAAGGCAATACGGATGCAATGTATAAAAGAGCGATGCAGGAAAGTTATGTGAATGCGCTTATCAGGTTATATGCAGAAAATGGAAGCGGAAATGCAGAGGTGCGCTCCATGGCCCATTACCAGCTTCTGAAACTGCGCGACAGGCTCATGCACCTGCGCGGCACAGAGAGGGAAAGGGCGCATTACGGTTACCTTGCAGATTTGATAGAAAATGAATTAGAGCCTGACAGCAAGGCTTCGCAGTATTAACGTTAAGATTATAATTATGAAAAAATTTTTGGAAGAGTTCAAGGCATTTGCCATGAGAGGCAATGTTGTAGACATGGCAGTCGGTATAATTATCGGTGGTGCATTCGGCAAGATTGTAAGTTCGTTCGTAGGTGATATTGTAATGCCGGCCTTAGGTCTTCTTGTCGGAGGAATAGATTTTTCAGATCTGTCGGTTACATTAAAGCAGGCAGTTATGGAGAACGGGCAGGAGATAGCACCTGCGGTGATGCTCAGATACGGTGCATTCATACAGGTGATAATTGATTTTGTAATCATAGCCTTTGCAATATTCATGATGATCAAGGCTATGGCAATGCTCCAGCGCAAGAAGGCTGAGGCTGTGGCCGAAACTCCCGCACCTGCCCCTGAGCCGCAAATTTCGGAAGAGCAGAAACTCCTTGCAGAAATCAGAGATATTCTGAAGGAGAAAAAATAGTATTTACAATTTAATTTTAAACATTATGAGTAACAGAGACGAAATTATTTGCGATTGCTTTTCTGTAAGCAGAGGAACAATCGAAGACGCAATCAGAGAAAAAGGCTTGAAGAGTGTAGAAGAGGTTGGCGAAGCTACCGATGCCGGAACCGGATGCGGTGGTTGCCAGGAAAAGATTCAGGCAATCCTTGATGAGATCAACGGGAAATAAGACTTTTTATTTTTTTTCAAAAAAGATTTGCGATAAAAGAAAAAGTGCTTATCTTTGCGCTCCCGTTTGGGGAAG
>JADINB010000100.1 GCA_017694275.1 Candidatus Egerieousia excrementavium
GATATATTCAGGCAAACCTGGCTGCCCGGACCTGATTACACTTGGCAGCCTGTAGGATTCGAGCCGTTTTTGAAGCCAGACGGCCCATTTTTCATCTTCACGCTTGTAACTTATGAAAGCAATGTTAGAGAAGGTATTCATAGAATCTGGTTATGACAATGGCAAATATACCACTTTTGGCTCAATATTTGTCACTATAGGAATATCATTGAACAAAGTTTAAAACCAAAAAGATGAGAAGAAGTATATTTTTTATTGCAATGTTCATGCTGATGGCAGGCATTGCTGCAAACGGACAGACAGAGAAAAGAATCTATACCTCTTCTGAAAAGGAGAGAATGGCACAGGATACGATGCCCAAGGTGCGCAAGGAGAAATTATCCAGGGCAGAACGCAAGGAAGCGAAGGCAGCATATGATTCGCTCAACTTCGAAAAATCGCTTAAAGCATTGAATGACTTGAATTTTGTATTGGAAGCCGACAGAATAATCTTTAAAAGAGGCGAATCTGTATATGTAAGCCCCACCGTGAATTTCATATCTGTAACAGACGATAAGGCAACGGTACAGGTATCGCCGGTCAGAAGCGGCGGCGGTCCCAACGGGGTCGGCGGAGTTACAGTGGAGGGAGAGCCTTCCAACATAAATCTCAGGACCGACAAACACGGTAATGTCTCGTTTAGCATGAACGTTAACGGCAAAGGGATATCGGCTGTCGTAGACATATCTATGGCCAAAGGCAGCAGTTATGTAACGGCGACAATTACTCCAAACCTCAATTCTGCGAGACTCACTCTCACCGGAAGCATTGCAACTCCCGAAGAGTCGGTAGTATTCAAAGGCAGAACATTCTAAGGGCTACCGGAGTTCCAACTCCGGAATATCCACAAAGAGGGTGTCTGGAAAATGTTTTTCAAGATATCCGGATACATAGTTCCGGGTATCTTTTTTTATTGTCTCATCCTCACAACCTTTGTCCTCATGGAGGTTGTATGCAAATGCATACAGGTTTATGCCTCGTGCAGAGACAGCCTCCAGACTAAGCAGAATATGGTTTATGCTTCCCAGCACAGAAGATGCGGCCAATATGAGGGGATACCTCTCGCGCCTGACATAATCTATTGTAAGCAGCGTCTCTGTCAGGGGAACCATAAGCCCTCCTGCCCCCTCTATCAGAACCCTGTCGAAACGCTTGCTTAAAATTTCAGTGCACCTTTTTATCTTTTCAAAATCTATGCGGCGGCCATCTATCCTGGAAGCCAGATGTGGAGAGCAGGGATAGCTGAAAATTTCGGGCATTGTCAGTTTCTGCAAGTCTTCCGGCTGAAGCGGGCAGCCCATGATTCTGCGGTGCAACTCTATGTCTTCTGAAATTTCCAGATTACCTGTCTGTATGAGTTTCATGGTAATCGTCTTTATTCCCCTCTCATTCCACATTTTCGCAATATATCCTGTCGCATAGCTTTTTCCGATTCCGGTACCTGTACCGCTTACAAAATAGACATTCCGTTTCATATCGATATAGTTTAAAGCCTCTTTTGCAATATCATATAATAGGGATGGTATGTCAAATGAACCTTGCCGTCACCGAGCCGGTATTTTTCCGAATATGCAGAAAGGAAGTTCAGAAGTGAACCCTTGCTCCATCTGTACTCCCCCACCCCGTTTACGCCGGTCGCCTTCAAATGCAGCAGCACGTCGCGTGGCGATTCAAAAGCCATGACAATCTTTTCCTCCTTCACGGCAATCAGATTGAAATTCCGGCACAATTCTTTGCACAAACACTCTAACGGCAGATATTCGAGTGCAATGTCCGTCAATGAAGAGACTTCATACAAATTTTCCGGGCCGAAAATGGAAAAGGCCATTATCCCTCCTCTGTTCAGCGACTTTATGCAATTGCCATTTATAAAGTCCAACGGATTTTCGAGCCATTGCAGCACGGATGAAGAAATTATAAGATCCAGATTCTGCGGCAAAGCCGTATTTTCCGCATCGCCTATGATATAATTCAGCTCCGTTTCCGGGGAGGGCGCCATATATTCCGCTATATCGCGGGAAGATATTTCACTGCACAAATCATTCAAATATAGGACATCGGGAGTATAGGAGCTCAGGAATTCCCTTGTAAGCAACCCGCTTCCGCATCCTATTTCCAATACGCTGTCATAATGGCGCGGAAGTGTTTTATCAGCCATCATGGCAATCAGGCTCCCGGCTATCTTCCGCTGTGCCGCGGCTTCATGCCTGTAACAGCCGATTGCTTTGGAAAACCGCTTTCCTATCAATGATTTTTCCATAGCATCCCGCCTTTTATGAGTTTCAAGAAAAGATTGCTGTCATAATGGGCCGTATTCTCCAATATGACACACTCCACATTGCATTTCTGCCAATATTTTACCTGGTTTGCGGCAGGGAATATGTAATCCTTCTCCCCTACGATGGCCATGTCCCAGAAATCGGAAATAAATCTTTGGGGCGCATTGCCGATAAGATTATCGATGGAGGCAAGCTCTTCGTACAGCGATTTTTCATCCCTTGCCGGAAGATTGGCATTGAAGAGTTCAAGCTCCCTTACGCTCCCGCACATTCTCTTTCTGAATTTTAAAAGAGCGGCAGGGGAAAAATTTTTCAATGTGCCGTCAAATATATTCACCGGTATGCCGAAAATATCGTTTTTTGGAGAAGGCGTTCCGTTCACCGCTATTTTCCGTTCCCACTTAACCTCATGCTCCATATCTGCACCGGCAAATGTCTTTTCGGCGGCCCATACTCCCAATGACCATGCAATCAGCACTATACTTTCATATTTCTCAATTATTGAAAAATCGGAATCCGGGTTGCCGAAATTATAGCACAGCATATAGTCGTAGCCCACGGCCGCAGGTGGAGGGAAAAGATTCTCATCGCTGCCCCATCCGGCGAAAAAGATAAGCAGCCTTTTATTTTTATCATTGTGCCAAAATTTACATTCCATTTATTATAACCTATTTAAAGA
>JADINB010000101.1 GCA_017694275.1 Candidatus Egerieousia excrementavium
TATTTCCTTGACAGGTGGCAATATGTCATCTCCGAAATAGAGGGAAAGACCTATGGAGAGAACGGACACGGCATACCGGTCTTCACTTATGAGGAGGTTGCCGGCCTTGTACTCGGGTACGACCCGTGGGATCTGGGGCTTCAGGTACATCAGGTAAGTGTGGAGCCGCTTCTTGACAAAATGGGCGTTCCATACGACCCGCAAATGAAATATAAAGGAAAAAACAACAAGGATATAGGACGGCCGGAGCTTCCCACATGCGCCTGCCTCTAACAGAAAATTCACTATATGAACAAAAACGTAATGGTTATAGGCGGAGGCCCGTGCGGGCTGGAAGCCTCGGCACAACTCCATAAGATGGGATACAACGTTATCCTTATCGAAAAAGAAAAACAGCTCGGCGGACACCTTGCCAAATGGGACAGACTCTTTCCTGAAGGGATACCGGCCAGGGAGGTGCTCGACACTCTCATAGAGAGGATAAACGGAGTCAAATGCTTTACCGAAACCGAAGTCGTCTCCATAAACCTTCTCGACAAGGAGTACAACGTAATCCTTTCAAACGGCATTACCGTACTTTCCAAAGCGGTGCTCATGACCAGCGGATTTGACCTTTTCCCTGCGGAAAAGAAAGAGGAATACGGTTACGGCATATACGACAGGGTCATAACCAATGCAGACCTTGAAAACTATTTCAAGTCAAAAAACGATGCAAGGATTGCAGAAAACCCTAAAAGAATAGGTTTTGTGCATTGCGTGGGCTCAAGGGACGAAAAGGCCGGAAACAGACATTGCTCAAAGGTATGCTGCGCCACGGCCGTAAAGCAGGCCTGCGAAATCAAGGCGCTCTTTCCCGATGCGGAAGTATTCTGTTTCTATATGGATTTGAGGATGTTCGGCAGAGGATACGAAGACATGTACCTCAAGGCCCAGAGAGATTACGGAATAAGGTTTATCCGCGGCCGCGTGTCGGAAGTTTCAGAAACTATTGACAGACAAGTAATTGTCAAGGCCGAGGATACACTCAGCGGCAAACCGCTGAAGGTTACTCTCGATTTGCTTGTGCTGATGGCCGGAATGCAGAATTCGCAGGCCGGAATCAGGGTGGGAAACAAGATTGGCATGAAAAGGTCGGAAGACGGATTCTTTACGACAAAGGGCTCTATCCTTTCACTGCAGGAGTGCGACAAGGCCGGAATTTTCTATGCAGGAGCCTGCACAGGGCCAAAGACACTCCCGGAGACTCTGAACGAGGCAAGGGCTGCAGCCATATCTGTTCACAATTATTTCTACGATACGGAAAATTAAGATGGATTTCGGTTTCTCATTATCTCCAAGCTCCAGAATAGATCTGGACTTGTTTGACAGGGAAAGGTTCAGGCAGCTCACAGAGCTGGAACCAGATGTGCTCAAGTGTATGGCATGCGGTTCGTGCACGGCGACATGTACGGCCGGAAAGTTTGCAAAAAACAGCCTCAGGAGCGCCATACTCTGCCTGCAGAACGGGCAACAGGCGCAGGCTCTTGAATATCTTAAACCGTGCATGCTGTGCGGCAAATGTTTCATGGTCTGCCCGCGCGGAATAAACACGCGGCATCTGATACTGTCAATCCTTAAAATATACGGCGACACAAAATGAAAGAGAGAATTATAGGAGGGTACGACAATTTTGTCATACCTTTTATGATAGGAATAATATTCCTCCTTACCTATCTTCTGATAGGTCTGATAAGAATACTTAAGCATATCCCCGGAGAAGACAGGAAAAAGCTGCTTTTTTCATTTGTCAACCCCAAAATTCTTGCAAAGGACATAAGAGACATAATACGCGACTGCCTTTTGCACGTAAAGATTTTCAAGAGAAACATCCTTCTGGGCTACATGCATGCCAGCATAGCGTTCGGATGGTTCATGCTTATAGTAATCGGGCACATAGAGGTTGCGCTCTTTGTACCTCAAAGAAACGGCTCGCTATATTATCCGGTATTCTACAGGTTTTTCGTGTCAGAGCAGAACTATACCCTCAAAGGTGCGTTTTTCTTCTTCCTCATGGATTTCTTCCTTCTGGTGGTACTTAGCGGAGTCGGGCTTGCAATGTACAAGAGAATCCGCTCTATTGCCCTTGGCATGAGGCGGACAACCAAACCATGCTTTGCAGACCGTGTTGCACTGTACTGTCTCTGGTCAATATTTCCATTGAGGCTTCTTGCCGAAGGATTTACTGCCGGCATAAGCGGAGGAAGCTTTCTTACCAAACCGGTAAACATGCTCTTTGCAAACTTCTTTGGCAATGACCTCAACATATATCCGACCTGGTGGGCATACTCCATTGCGCTCGGGCTTTTCTTCCTTGCAATGCCTTTCAGCAGATACATGCACATACCTACAGAGGTTTTGCTCATAGTCATGCGCAATGCCGGCCTCAAGGTAACACGTCCGCGCAAGGGATTTGCCGAAGCCGAGATATATTCATGCTCAAGTTGCGGGATCTGCCTTGATGCCTGTCCGATGAATGTCCAGAAAAAGAATCTCAAGTATTCGTCGGTCTATTTCATAAGGTTTCTGCGCCGTCACAACACAAGAAAGATAAATGAAATTGCAGACAAGTGTCTGATGTGCGGAAAGTGCGTGGCACTCTGCCCGGTAGGAGTTGAATCATGTAATATAAAAATGGCCCAGAGGGGTACTGTAACCGAAAAACTCCCCTATGACTACTCATACCTGGAGAAAATAGAATCTCCGGTAATGGCTTCTCAGGAGAAGGTACTCTACTTTGCAGGCTGCATGACACACCTTGAACCTGCAATCATAAAGTCCATGAAGAGGATTTTTGAGGCTGCAGGAGAAAATTATTACTTTGCAGACAGCGACGGCGGGCTCTGCTGCGGAAGGCCGCTCATGCTTGCGGGCAAAAAGGAAGCAGCCAGGGAACTTATAAGAAAAAACACGGAGCTGTTCCTCGCCTCTGGATGCAAGACCATAGTTCTCTCCTGCCCTATTTGTCTGCGTGTATTCAGGGATGAGTACAAACTGCCGGGAATAAGACTGTTGCATCACACCCAGTATATAAACGCCCTGATAAAGAACGGCAGGATAAGCGTGTCAAAGGATGAAACCTCTTACGTATATCACGACCCGTGCGAACTTGGCAGGGGATGCAGAATATACAACGAACCCAGGAATGTGGTAATGGCTCTGGGTGAACTCAAGCATGCCGCCAAGGAGAGAAAAGAGAGCATATGCTGCGGCGGAAGCGTGGGCAGCCTTACTCTCAACTTTGAAGACAGGGCAAAAATCACCCAGGAATCTCTCAGGACTCTGACAGTGGAAAGCCCCGACAAGATAGTCACCGCATGCCCTCTCTGTCTGAAGACTTTCTCTGATCAGAGCAAGGCCACTCCCGTATGCGACATTGCCCAGGCAGTAGCAGAGAAGATGGTGTAATTTTATATGCAATATGCTTTGTAAAAAAAGTATAATGTTTTACTTTTGCATGTTTGTTTTTTTAATGATATGTGTATGATGTTCAGACCTACAGGATATAAATTGCTTACCGTTGCCACAGGCAGGATTTTTCAGGATACGGGATGGGTTCTCAATGACCCCGAGTGCAGCGTACCTTCACTGGTAAGAGCTGTATATGACAAGAAACAGATAGATTTCAAAGACGAAAGTTACGGCTTTTACAAATTTGCAGACTGGCTGCCCGTAAATACGGTCCTGAAAAATTCATCTGCACCTGTAACGTACAGGAGCGTGAAACTGGCCAGACATCTGGGTCTGGAGAATCTTTACATAACATTCTCGGGATATTGGCCTGAAAAGGGAGCCGGGATGAGCACCTGTTCGTTCAAGGAGACCGAGGCTTATTCTGTCTGTGCAAGACTGCCGCTGGACAACAAAAAGATTCTGGTACTTGCCTCTGCCGGGAATACGGCAAGAGCATTTGCACAGGTCTGCTCAGACAACAACATACCTCTCGTGATAGCAATACCCTACGAGAACATAGGCGCAATGTGGTTCAAAAAGCCTCTGAACGACTGCGTCAAGATTATAAGCACCCTACCCAAGACAGACTATTTCGACGCAATACAGTTGGCGGCAAAAGTATGCAAGTCTGATGAATTCATAGAAGAAGGCGGAGCAAAGAATGTTGCCAGAAGAGACGGCATGGGCACTACGGTCCTCTCCGCAGTACAGGAAATCGGCCGGATTCCCGAATTCTACTTCCAGGCCATAGGCAGCGGAACCGGAACGATTGCAGCATGGGAAGCGAACCTCAGGCTGATAGAAGACGGAAGGTTCGGCAGCAATCTGATGAAACTCATACCTTCGCAGAACGTGCCGTTTACTCCAATGTATGATGCATGGCAGGCAGGCAGCAAAGAACTGCTTCCGTGCGACCAGGACAAGGCCAGAGTCCAGGCTCTGGAGATAGTTGCAAAGGTCCTCTCCAACAGGAAGCCGCCATATTCACTTGCAGGCGGGCTATATGA
>JADINB010000003.1 GCA_017694275.1 Candidatus Egerieousia excrementavium
CTTTCATCAAAGTTGTAGCGCGTATTCTGGATGTAAAATTCGATTTGCTGTGGGACAGGCACCGCCGCCGTCTGCGCAGGAGAAAGAGTGTGGCATGGGCCCTCTTTTCTCTGCTGCTGCTTGCCGGACTCTTCGCATACGACTACACACGTACCAAAGTAGAGTATTTCGACAGTTACATAGACTGCTATGGCATACCGCACGGAATATTTCCCGTAAATGACATTTCGCCGCGAGACAGGACATACAAATTTGAGTACCGCCGTATTCCATTAGGTGAAAAGGGGTTCTATTCATGGAGGCTCTCCAGGGTCAAATATGTGAATTCTGCCGGCCAGACAGTTGACCGTACCTCGGAATATGCCTATCCATCCATGGAACTGCTCTATGCCAACGGTATCCTGACAGAGATCATAAACAAGGACAGGTACGATATCCCTGTGGCGCGCCATATCTATACAAACGACTATGCGGGCAACGTGGCATGTATAGTAGATTTCGAGAATGCCGAGAAACAGGAGGGGAGCCTCTACCTGAGTTCATTGGCCCGGAGTACGGAATCTGATGCGGAGAATCCCGACACAAAACTCAAGATAAAACGTTTTGTATATACAAGAGACTCTTTGGGCAGGATAATACAGGTGACATACCATTCCAACAACAGCGAAGACCTTGAGGAAAGCGCGATAAGCGATGCAGAAGGTATTTTCGGAGAAAGGTTCGTGCTCGACTCTCTGGGGCGTGTCATATGTGAAACATATCTGAATGCAGACGGCAATATCGTTCCCAACGGCAGCGGAGTTGCCCGGAAAAGGTATACCTACGACAGAGGGAACAACCTCGTAAAGGAGGAATATCTGGATGTCAACGGAAATGCCGTATATAACGGACGCGGATATGCAAGCGTGGAAGCCAAGTTCGACAGCAACGGTAACATGACAGAGTACCGCTACCTTTCTCCAGAGGGAGAGCCATGCTATTATTCAGACGAGCGTATTGCCGCCGTAAGGCAGAAATATGACAAAAAAGGCAATTGTATTGAGATGGCACTCTTTGATATCGAGGGAGCCCCGTGCATCAACAAATATAACTGGCACAAGATGACCTGCAAGTTCGACAAGAAAGGAAATGTCACGGAAACATCGTTCACCGACACAAGTGGAAATGCCTGCATCACTTCAGATATTTTATCAACCTTGCGTTACAGTTACGACCGGAACAACAGGCCGGTGATGATTGAAACCTATGGTGCCGACGGTGCCCTGTGCATGAACGGTGATGGGGTTGCAAGGATTATGGCCAAATATGACTCCAACGGCAATCTGGTGGAAACAGCCTATTTCGATACCAAGGGGCAGAGGTGTGTTTCTACCAAATACGGATGGTCCAAGTGCAGGACTACGTTCAATTCCAAAAGGCAGGCAACCGGCAACTATTATTACGATGCTCAGGACAACCCCTGTTTCGGCAACGCAAAATATGCTTCCCAGCTTTTGAAATATGATGCGCGCGGAAATATCTGCGAGGTGACAAACTATGACCAGTCAGGCAATCTTTGCGCATCGGAGGATATGGGTGCGATAATGAAATGGAGCCATGACGATTACGGCAACATTACGGCCGAAAGTTATTTTGATGCGCAATCTGCCCCGATGTATGTTGGAGGCGTATGTGGCTACAGGTATGAATATGACAAGCGGGGGCTTCAGAATGCACTTTATTGTCTCGATGGGAACGGTTCGCTTGTCATGAGTGCAGACAGCTGGGCGGCAATTTCCAGGTATGAGTATGACGGGAGAGGCAATATGGTAAAAGAGAGTTATTTCGATACAGACTCCCTGCCGTGTTACAACAGAAACGGCATCTATTCCATGGCCGTGCATGAGTATGATTCAGACAATAACCGTATAAAAACCAGTTATTTCGATACAGACAGCCGCCCTATGCTCATAAGCGAGGGCTATTCGCTTGCAACCTTTGAATATGACAGTAAGAGAAAGCTTACCGATGCACGATATTTCGATTCCGAGGGCAGGCCATGTTACAACAAGAACGGCTACCATTGGATGAAATACAAGTATGACGAGAAGGGCAATGAAATCGAATACGCCTATTATGACGAATATGGCCGACCATACGCGAAACGGGGGCTGGAGCAGAAAATAGTAAAGACTTACGACAGTTTCGGCCGTGAAATCTCTATAGAATTCATAGGCATTAACGGCCGTCCGGTAAACGGGACCGAAGGGTATAGCAGGAGAGAGTATGAATACAGCCTGAACGGGCAGATTGCCAGCGAAGCCTATTACGATGCCGGCGGCAATCTGGTTTCCCCGCGGCAGGATGTGGCATGCAGAACCTGTTACAAATATGATGAACGCGGAAATCTCATAAGGAGCGACTATTACGACGAACAGAACCGCCTGAGCTGCAAGTTCGGGTGTGCCACAAAAATCAGAGAGTATGATGAAAAGAACAGACTTGCAAAAGTGGTAACTTACGATGAACTCGGGGCCCTTATAGGCGGGTACTATGGCAAGCCTGTTGAAATTTACAGATATAACGACCGTAACGAAATAGAATCCATAGATTTGTGCAATAGCGCAGATGAAGGCGACATTTACGTTACCATGCGTTTTGCCTACGAAAGGGGAAAAGTTGTAAGGGTTGGATATTATGACAGTAACGGCTCTCCAGCAGTGATGCTTGTCAAAGAGATAGACGCTGCACACCCCTTTGCGGAAATGGAGATGGAATATAATGGACTGGGCACTCTCAAAAGAATATCATATTACGATGAAAACGGGGAGCTGTATGATGGCGAACCCGGATATTCGGTTGCTGTCAGGACTGACAGCATAGGAAAGGGCAGGGTAGTGACATCATCAGTATATGACAGCAAGGGCAAGGCCGTAAACAACAAGGTCAACAACATACACCGTACTGTTGTTGTCTATAATGAAATGGGGCTTGTCTCCGAACAGAGTTATTACGACCAGAACGGCAATCTGGCGGTTACACCATGGAGATGGGCCAGAAGATTCTGGGATTACAATGCCAGGGGCGAATTGCAGAAAGAGACTGGCTATGTTTACGTAAACGGGGAGTTTGTAATTGAAACCTACGGGAACAATGTTCCCGAAAAGCCTGCCGTAGCAACAGATATTCCGGAAAATGAATCTGTTACAATTCTTCTTAGCGTAGAAAACTACGGACAGATGTATGAAGCCGGTTTCCGCAATAACTATCGCATCCTTGAATGGAACGAATGGAACATGTATCAGGGGCTCGACAGTTTTACAGAAGCCTTTATGAAATCCAGGAACAGGGAAAAGAGGCTGTTGCTTTTCTCTGAAGATACCGGAGAGGTTACAGAATACTCGTTTTCTTCTGAATCCTTGAATGCTAGGGTTATGGATTACAATGACAGGAGCGGTGAAACGTTCGCCAGACTTTCAGGCATATATGAAAAGTGGAAATCGGAGAACAGATGACATTGGAATATTGTGTACAAAAATAAAAATGCTGCGGAATATTCTCCCGCAGCATTTTTATTTTAAATTTCATTTACAATCACGCTGCGTCTCGGCATTGTCTGAACAAGTTCTGCCACTGCTCTCAACTTGCAGTTTATTTTAAACTTCGTTTACAATCACGCTGACGGTGTGTCATAATTGCAAACTGCTGCGTTATTTTCGGAATTCGGGCTAAGTCATTTACTCCAGTAAACTCCTGTCTCCCTCATCCTCAATGCCTTGCATTTTGCTAATTCTTACACACCTTAATGGGGCTGCATCAAAACATTCATTTTGACACAGCCCCACTTTCAAGCAGAGTGTCAAAAGCGGGTACAAGGCGCTTAGTACCGCATTTTACACCGGGTTGTCTATGGTCGCGGTTTGAAGAGGCATCTGTAATCTCCATCAGTTTTTTCAATGCTTTTGCATGTGTGTATGCCCTCTTGAAGGCCGCTTCATCATTATTTGCCCTGGCTTCCACAGTTTCAAGCACCTTGCAGCCATATTCGCCCAGCAGTTTGAAATAGTAGAGCCAGGGAGTCATTTCCTCTACAAGCGGGCGGTTTTCATCTGTGGTGAGCAGAATATCCGATGCTTCGATAATATTGTTACACTCTTGGTAAACCGTGTTCCAAGCCTGTTCGTCTTTCTTTCCGGTTGCGGCAAACTCCTTTACCAAAGCATCCAGGGCAGGGGCAATCTCTTCAGATTCCATGCGCTGGAAGTTGTGGCCGTTAGGGCCGAGATCTGAATTGTGAGAGGCAAATGTCTTAAGATATCCGGCATTTTCCGGCATAAGGTCCCTGATGGCCTGAAGCCATGATGCATGGCTGTCGTACTGCTCCATGTTCCATGTATAGTCTGCAATGCTCTGTATCGCAATCTTGGATGCTTCTGCATACTCCATGGGATTTGAGACAAAAGCAGATATGTCATCTTTTATGTCAAGCCCGTTTCCGTAAACTTCGCCCATGAGCAGATGCGGCTGCACATAGTCTGAAACGGGGAAGTTCCACCAGATGAAAGCCTTGCGTCTGATAAGGGGATTCACAAAGTCTAAAGTCTCCATATCTATTGTCTCTACTACCTTGTCGCCTGTCCACATTACCAGGATATCTTCGTTCAGTTTCTCGCCAAGCGTGGTAAGGTATCCGCCTTCAACCTTTGCCCATGACTTGTTGTATTCGGTAGGGCACATTACCAGAGGGGCCACATCGTGCTTTGTCTGTATGAAGTTGTCGTCTATGTAATTGAGAAGTTCAGCCTGCTTGTCGGCCTTGGTGCCCTCACCAGAGATGTCATCGAAAAAGACTGCGAATCCGCGTACTCCCAGCTGATACATGTGTTCGAACTTCTGCAGCAGGCTGTCGCGGTCCTCATTGTTCCATTTTATATCCTGACCCGGATGTATTGCCCAGTAGAATATGACATTGTTGTCAGCCGCAGCCTGCACGAGCTCTTTCATCTGCGCCGCTTCCTGTTCGGGGTAAGGCTTGCGCCAGTTGGGGGTTCTGTGGTACGGGTCATCCTTGGGCCCGTAAATATAGACATTCATCTTGTTCTTCCCGTAAAACTCCAACTGTCTGAGTCTTGCCTGATGGCTCCATGGTTTGCCGTAGAATCCTTCCACAACTCCCCTGTATGGAACGTCGGGGTAGTCTGTAATTTCCACTACCGGGAGTTTTCCGTTTTCTGCAAGCTGGAGCAGAGTCTGGACTCCGTAATAGATACCGCGCCTGTCTGCACCTGCTATTACAATTTTTTCATCATCTATCTTGAGATAGTATCCTTCGCTTTTCTGGGGGATCACGCGTGAGAATTTCCTTACAGACTTGTCGCCTTTTGCTCCGACATAGATTCCAAATCCAGCCTTCTCTGCACTGTATGGCAGGAATGAATAGAGCAGTTTCAGCGCAGGAATATCTGCGCCCTCTTCAAATACGTATGTCCTGTAGTCGGATGGGATGGCAATGCTGTCTCCTGTCGCAATCAGTTGCTGCGGAGTAGGGTGGAGGTATTTCTCCCCAGCCAGCATTGGCACTGATAATAAAAATGCCATGGATAATAATAAGATTGATCTGGTTTTCATTACAATTGTTTTTGTATTTTTATGTTAGATTTCAGTTTAAACTTCGTTTACATTTGCATATTGTTTTGCAAAGAAAAGAATTTTGGAGAAAATATTCCTTATTTTTGAAAGCGCGTTTTACACTATTTTTTAACAATCTGTATATGGGAAAATATACTAAGGTCACGGCGCTCTATTTCAGCCCTACGCATACTACAAAAAAGGTTGTGGAAAAGATTGCAGCCTCACTGGCAGAAATGCTGGGGATAGAATGCGATTCAATTGACATTACTACGCCTGAATCCCGCAAGAAACAGATAATCTTCAATAGTAACAATATTGTTATCTTTGGTTCTCCGGTCTATATAGGCCGTCTTCCCAATCTTATTTCACCATATTTCAAGACATTTGCAGGAAATGGCGCAACTGCGGTTGCCGTTGTAGTGTACGGAAACCGTGCATATGACGATGCCCTTGCAGAGGCGCGCGACATATTGCTTTCAGACGGATTCAAATGTGTTGCCGCCGCAGCATTCATAGGTGAACATTCATTTTCAAGGATATTGGGGGGAGGACGGCCAGATGATGCAGATCTTGAGATTGCAGCCCGATATGCAAGGCGCATATATGAAAAACTTTCAGATGGAAAGGCAGGGGAGGTGTTTGCAGTTCCAGGCAACCCTGAAGCGTTGAGAGCTTTTTATCATGCTACTGACAAAAACGGTTCGTCTGTAGATATCAGAAAGGTAAAACCACAGACAGACAAGTCATTATGTAACAATTGCGGTTTCTGCGCCTCTATTTGTCCGATGGGATCCATAAATCCTGCCGACTGTTCAGACATAACAGGAATCTGCATAAAGTGCTGTGCTTGTGTAAAGCGCTGTCCGAATAACGCAAAATATTTCGATGATCCTGATTATCTGGGACACAAGAGCCTCTTGGAAGAGAAGTTCGCTTCTATGCGCAAAAATCCGGAACTGTATGTCTGAGATGCCGGTGGCGGAAGATTTACTTTACCCTTGTAAGTTTGTAGTCTGACTCGGGAGATGGTTTTTCAAAATTCTCATCGAGCAGAAGCAGGCTGTTTTCGCTCTTGTCATATAGAAAATTGAATATGACATTGCCGCTGGCCTCGTCGCACACCAACTGCCAGAGAGTCGCATCATTGTCTGAGGGAATTCCACGCTGGGTGTAGCGTTTTCCTGTATATGTGACAGCATCTTTTTTCCCTTTAGGGTTGTCTGCCGCCGAAAGTTGCAGTGTAAACGTACCGTCTCCACTGTGTACCCTGTATTTTAAAGTAAGCAGGTAATTTGTCTTCACCGAATCCGCTACAGTCCCTTCAAACTGCACTTTTTGCCACGGACCGTAATAGGCAGTGGCCATATTGCGCTCATGTATGCCGCATGAAACGGTCAGTAACATGGCAAGAATCAGTATCTGAAAGCTCCTTTTCATATAATACAGGTCAATGCAAGAATTTTGCCATTTTCATCTCTGAATTTGCAAAAAAAAAATAAGGAAATCCGGAGTATTAGACTTATCTTTGATTCAGAAAACAAAATTATCCAAAACTTGCATATTATGAAGACAAAGGTATTGCTGGCAGCTTTGATTTCCATGCTGCTTTTTTCCACGAGTTCTTTTGCCCAGATTGATTTCAGCCTTATCAGATATCAGCCTGAGGTAGATTTCGGATATTCGATAGGGGCCGGGAACTGGAAGTCTGACCGTATCAATATCCAGACGATTCATGGTGTACAGATAGACGAATATCTGTTTGCCGGAGTCGGTACAGGAATAGACTATCACTATGATGCAGAGATTACATATATGCCGCTGTTTTTGAATTTAAAGGGGTTTCTTCCTGTATGGGAGAAAGTTTCACCTTTTGTTTCATTAGACATGGGATATGGAATATGCCTTTCCGAAAACGGAGAGTCAGGGTTTACCATATCGCCGGCAATAGGAGTAAAACTTTTCAACCATTTCAAGTTCCAGTTCGGCTACAACAGCCAGAAGATGTCGAACAGAGGGGTGAGCATAAATTTGGGAGCGGTACAGTTCAAGGTGGGTTATTTCTTTTAGCGGCGGCATACAGGCCTGTTCATCGTTCCTTAATGATGCTTGCGATAACTCCGGCAACTGTGCTTGCGGTTGCCGGAGTTTCTGTTTCCATAATTCTATTTAACATAATATAAATTGTCTAACTTTTAAAAATAATAATATATATGAGGGAATATTGACATAAAACAAAGAATTTATATCATTCCTGAATATTTCTTGAGAGAAATCTTCTAAGCAGAAATGTTAGAAAGTATGGAAATGTATAGAACTTGCCGTTGAAACCTATGTTTTTATATCCCAGTTTAACACCAAACTTGATGTCATGATATTTACAATCCTTGACAAGACTGTTAAGAGATGCAGTCGCTCCGTCAGTAGCTTTTACCTCTACAGGTATAAGCGAATCCGCATCACGGAGGAAAAAGTCCATTTCAAGAGCCGGCTTATTGCTATTGTAGTAGAAAAGTCTGTATCCTTGTTTTACCAGCATATCTCCTACAATATTTTCATAAATGGCACCCTTATAGGTCCCAAGATTTTTGTTTGCTCTCAAATCTTCCTGGGCTTCGTCATCGAGAGACGCAATAAGAAGGCCCGTATCCTTAAAATATATTTTGTAGAGTTTAGGGTCGTAATTTCCTTTTAGAGGGAGTTCCGGTTGATTCATACAGTAGCATATATTGATAACTCCCGCATCTGCAAGCCATTCGACACAACCTACATAATCTCTGTTTCTTGCGTTTTTTGCGATTTTAGTTATCTGGAAGCGTTTGTTCTCTTTAGCCAGAAAAGTTGATATATGGTTATATACCGCTTTAACCTTTGCTTTATCCAGCCCTTCCACATATTTTGTAATATCTTCTTCATAGTCTGAGAGCAATTGCTTCTGAAGTTCGAGCGTACCGCTGAAGTTGTTGTTCCTTATATATGTATTCACTACTTCAGGCATACCGCCTATGATAACATAATCACGGAACAGATTCATGAGGATATCCATTTGTAAAGCTGAAAATGGTTGAAGTTTAAGCATTTGCTCATATAGTTCCTCTATAAAGTCCTCTGAATATCCCTTGGCCCAAAGAAATTCTTCGAAATCCATGGAATGCATCTCATAATCCTCTTTGTATCCCACACTGTTCGATTCAATCTCCTTATAATTGATTCCCATCAGCGATCCGGAACAAATGACATCGAACCGTCTGTCCAGTTTAAAAAACTTCAATGATGTAGCACAATTCGGGCAAGCCTGCAATTCATCAAAGAAAATGAGCGTATCTCCCGCGATAAATTTAAAATCAGGATTCAACAATGAAATGTTTTTTAGTATGGTATCGACCTCAAATCCGTCATCGAAAATACTCCTGTATTTTTTCTGTTCAACGAAATTAATCTGGACAACGTTCGAATAATTTTGTGTTGCGAACCATTCAATGGAACGGGTTTTTCCGACCTGACGGGCACCTTTGACGATAAGGGGTTTTCTGTCAGGATTATTTTTCCATTCAAACAAATAGGTATCGATTTTTCTTTTGAGCAGTTTATCCATCACGGGAATCATCTATTTACATGCGAATATAGCATTTTTCACATAATACTGCTCAAAAATGCATGAGTTTTTCACATAATCCGCCTCTTTTTCGGCCGTATTTTCACATTATTCGCAAACTGTGGAGACGATGTCTGCTGTCTGTGCGCCGACAACTGAAATAAGTTTTTGCGGATCTACCTTCAGCTGCAGGCCGCGCATTCCAGCGCTTACATATATATAGTCGTATCCGAGTGCGGTTTCATTGAACCATGTCGGAAATGCCTTTTTCATTCCGAGCGGCGAACAGCCACCGCGTATGTAGCCGGTTACCGGCAGCAACTCTTTCATGTGAATCATCTGTACGCTCTTGTTACCGGAAACCTTTGCCGCCTTTTTGAGGTCTACTTCGCAATTTCCGGGAATAACGCAGACCAAATGGCCCGTCTTATCTCCCTTTAAGACCAATGTCTTGAATACCTGATTTATATCCTCTCCCAGTTCCTCGGCAATATGTCCTGCCGCCAAATTGTTTTCATCTACGGTATAAGGCACGAGTTCGTATTCTACCTTGGCACTGTCTAATATCCTGGCTGCGTTTGTCTTGTGTATTTTTGCCATAAATGGAGTTCTTGCGTTCAACATATTTCCAGGCAAAATTAAGAATAAAGCCGTTTGCCGTATCGTTAAAATGGCTATTTTTGTATAGAACATTCCAAATAGTCATGAAGTCAAAGTATATCCTCGCAATTTCAGCAATTCTGGCACTTATACCTCAAATCTGCAATGCTCAGGCACAAATAGTTCAATATCAAACATTTATTTACACAAGCGAAAGTCTCTCGCAAGAGATACAGAAGGTGAACGACATGCAGGAGAGCGACGCTACCCGCCGTTTCGGCACAGACCTGTTAGATGCTACGCTCAACGCGGGAAAAGGTCTGGCTTCCGGATATGTGACCTCATTCATTGATATGGGGGTAAATGCCATAGCCTCGCTGGTAACCAGAAACGCCAGGCTAAAAGATGAGTGGCTCAAGAGCGTAGAGGCCGAAAACAGCTGGTCTACAAACATCAATACAATCGAACAGGTAAAAGATTTTTACGAACGCCCCTCAAGAAGCGGTGCGCTTGACCCCAAGGGAATGGTGTTCGATGGAATAGGCTGTCTGCGCATGGATGGCAATGATACCCTTTTCTTCATCTCATGCCATGTAGACCGCTCGAAACTCTACCGTATTGTAAACCACTCAAAATTCGAACTTGTCCTTGATACGCTTATAATAAACCCGGCAGAATCCAATCTGCCGAATACGACTCTTCCCATAGAGTTTTCGTTTGATGAACGAAACAATTTCAACCTTAATGTAAAAATCAGGCTTACATCGTCATGGTTCACCGATGCAATAGAACTGCATACAGATGAACTGTTGGGAGAATTTACCATAAATATTCCCGTAGAGCGCGACGACCTTGATGAAAACGGCCGTCTCCATTACATAAGAAAAAGCGGTGAGATACCTGAATATGAAGTCGTAGGCGAAAGTTTTATTGTACCCCGTTCATATATGGGATTCAGGGATGAGAATGACAATTACGACAATATCTGGGGAACCGGACAGTATAACATTGCAATAGAACTTAAAGAGAGTTGCGGCATAACCGACAGCTACAGGGAAAACTGGAAGAAAGACAGAAAATATCGCAAATCCATCACACCGCACGACGGCTTGATGGCAAACGTATGGGAAAGCATATCAACCCAGAAATGGGACGAGATAACAAGATCGTGGATTATAACCACGCTTTCCGCTCCAGCCGGTGTGATTTCCAACAAACTTATAGAAGAGATGAAACTTGCAGTGCCCAAACCACAGGCACCTGCATCCGCCGGGAATACTGCAGCCAAAAAGAAATGAAAATCAAAAGGTATATACTATTTTTCATTTTACTGGCTCTCTCCTCTTACAGGGCAGGCGGCTTCTCCCCTGCCGCTTCCGATTCTCTTTTTACCGCAGGAGTCAGGCTTTATGAGAATGGTGAATTTGCTCAGGCAATAACACTTTTCGAAAAGTGCCACTACATGGATGCAGAGGATCCTTCAGTGCCGGAAAACAGAAAGGATTATGCAAGAATGTGGATAGCGTCATGCTACTTCATGTCTGGCGATACGGCAAATGCTGCAATCACATACGAATATTATGATGCAAAACCGGTAGACAGAAGACTGACGGTAAGGTCTGATTCGTTATTTGCTATCGGAATGGGACTTTGCAATTCGCAGGAGTATGAAAAGGCCCTTCCCTTTCTGCTCTCTGCAGCTCAAATCGAGGAAAAGGCAACAGGTCCGGACCATTTCTGGTACGGCAACACGCTTATTGCACTTCTGGACTGCATGCAGAGGGCAAATCCTGCCGGATGCGGCAGCATTGTGGAGAAACTTTTTCCTGTGTTTGTGAACAATGAAAGATGGGCGGGCCCTAACATGACATACCTCATAAACACTGTTGCCATTGTGGATTCCGCCTCAAGAAGGCTGCTGATGTCGTTTGCACATGATTATCTGCGCTGCGAAGCATTTGCCCCCTTCGACAGGTTTTACAGCGAACTGGTTTCGCTGGAGGCCCTTCTGATGAATGACCTGCCTGATGCTGTCGCACTGCTTGAAAAGACAAGGTCTGAGTTGCAGAACCCCTTCCCGGTCTATAACCAGAACAGGTATCAGCTGCTTTCAAACCTTGCAATCCTGTACACATACGGTACCCTTAATCCTAATCAGGAGAGTCTGCAGGCTCCTCCTCCACTCCAATTCACGCGCAACGTACTTTCTGTATATGACGAACTGGAAGAGGTACTGGAAAAGCTTCTCGGCAAGGATTCATACCCATGGATGGAGATTCAAATGATGAGGGCACACTATTACGCGACAAAGGAACCCGACATGGAAAAGGCAAAGTCTTTTATTGTCCGTCCGTGCGAAGACGATTCAATACCGCACTCATTCATATATGAAGAGAATCTCAAGTCATACCTGAGAAATGCCTATCAGATTTTCGATTATATCGGCCAGGCAGGAGAGTATATAGAATATGTTAGCGAATTCATTGATATTGAAAATGATATTGTAGATTATAATGATCTCTTGTGGAAAAATCTTGCCGAAGCTTACGGCGCGCTCAGGCAATATGACAAGGAGGCGGAACTTTACGGAAAAATAGCCGCAAGTGCAGCAGAGCATGGCGATACGCTAAGTCTTGCATATATACTGGACTATAGGGCCGGAGCAGAAAAGTTGGCGGGAAACCATACTCAGGCGATTGCCGATTATAAGGAGGTGGCAAGGCTGAAGAAAAACGAAGAGAAAATTTCCTATTCCTCAATGGGACAGCTCTATTCTTCCATGCTCACATGTTATAACGATTATTTTGGAATAGCAGACAGCGTACAATATGAGGTGTGCAGGGCCGAGGCCCTGAAATATTATGAACTGGCTGTCGCAACGGGTGACAACAATTCAGAAACCTATACTTTCGACAACAAGATTCACGATATTTACGAAATAGTCTCACTCAAGGAGAGCAGTTACGGGTTGTCAAGGGATTGGGCGGCAGCAACAGGAGAGTTGAAAAAACTGGCAGCTATGGTAAAAACCTCCTCTCTTGCTGAAAATTACAAGAAATACCAGTTGTCTGGAGTTTACCTCAATCTTGGAAGAAGATATATAGCCTTATATGATTTCAATGACGCATACGCCTGTCTGGACAGCGCCATGTCATATATTGATGATACTCTCGGTTATCGGTATCCGGCCATACTGTCGGAATTCGGAGATCTGTATTCAATAGTTTCAGTAGAACCGGAACTCTCTTTGGATTATTATTTCAGGGCGGCACTGGTATCTGAAAAAAGGGTATTGGAGCGGAGCAACAGTTTAAGTTATACCGAACTTGTTACCGAGAGGGAATCCCTTATGCGGATGTGGGAAAAATGTGCCGAGAACTACCGCTACCTCGGATATTTCGACCGTGCGCTGGAATCTATGGAACACCTGCTGGAAATTGCCGGAATCCAGTATGGCAGGAAAAGTGAACGCTACCGTTATTATGCCCGCCAGATGTGGGAGAGCGAGGCTGAATCTTTCGGGCATGGATATATAAATATTGCTCCGCCACGTTCCCAAATGATAAAGTTCGAGGAGAATACAAATATAGATCTGGAACGTGCAGCTTACGCCCTGTCCAAGCTGGACAGCATGGACAGAGATTATGCAATGACTCCGGAGAATTTGTATTACAGAGGGCTGGCTTACGGCAACCGGCTGAAAGATACTGTTGCGGCCGGAAAATATATACGCAAGGCGCTGGAACTGCTTGAGGCAAATCTGCAGGACAGTTGCCAGGCCAATAGCATATATGAAAATTGCGTCAGATATCTATATGACAATGACGATGAAAGACTGCTGGAATTTTACAGGAACAAGGCAGCCTTTCAGGCAGCTGCCGGTGATACTCTGGAAATGGCAGACTCCTTTTACAATATGGCTGCCTTATTCAGGAGGCTTGACAGTCCGGACTCAGCCAAAATCTTTTACCGTAAGGCATTTGAGGCAGCAGAGAGGCGTGACAAGGAGTACACCGACGGGCTCTTGTATAGTTTTGCACGCTATCTTTTTGAAATCCGCGATTATGCCGGAATCGCTCCATATTACGGACGAGTGACAGACTATACAAAGGGCAGCATATTGTGGCATTTTAAGGAGCAGACAAACAGCGAGCGGGAAGAGAGCTGGTTTTCAGAGGGGCTCTTTCCGTTCTATGCCGGAGAGATGCTGGCATTGAAATATGACCCGGAAGGAGCCATTCCGGATACTTTGCTATACAACAATCTCCTTTTCAGAAAAAACATTCTGATGAACACCTCAATAAGTGCCGCAAACCTGATAAAGAGCAGTGGCGATACGCTGATGATTCAGAAGAATGAACGTATGAACCGGCTTGAGAGCAAACTTGGTAAGGGCGATACCGTCATCTTCGACAACGGCAGGAAATATACGGCCGTACAGGTGGAAAAACTCATAAACAGATTTGAAAATGAAATACTTGCCCGTTCTCTTCTGCTTTACGACATTACCGAAGGGCTGGTAACGGAATGGAGAGACGTGCAGGCCGCACTGCCCGACAGCTCGCTTGCCGTGGAATTTACCCGATACGGAATTCCAGGAGAGGAGGAGATGTACGGTGCAGTTATAATGACCCGAAGGAAGAATCCTGAGTTTATTCCTCTATGTACCGCCCGTGAACTTGAAGGCATTTTGAAAAAAGACTATTACAACACCGGAGAACTGGCCAGCCTGCTTTGGAGACCTCTCTTTGAAGCCGCCCCTAATGCAAAAAAAGTCTATTTTTCTGCAGACGGTGAGTTGAACAACTATCCGGTTGAATATATCCCCGATTATACAGGGACAGGGCTTGTTTCAGATAACAGAGAAATATACAGGCTTTCATCCACAAGAGAGCTTACGCTGCACAGAGACACTGCGGCAGTTAATTCAGCCGTACTTTACGGAGGATTGCTTTACAACAGCGATGAGAGCAGCATGCTGGCCGAACAGGAAAAGTACGGGATCAGTTACCGGGATTTCGATTATGCGACCAGAGACACCTATCTTCCGGCACTGCGCAGCGGAGTGGGCGAACTTCCGGCAACAAAAGAGGAGGTAATGATAATCGACAGCACTCTGGCCAAAGCAGAGATTCCCGACAAACTCTATATCGGCATACTTGGTACCGAAGCCTCCTTCAAGGCTCTTTCAGGAGCGAAGACAGACCTCCTACATGTTGCCACCCACGGCTTCTATTGGACGGAGGACGAAGCCAATATGATGAAACAATATAGTTTCTTAAACTCTATATCAAATAGTTCCGAAGAAGATTTGGCACTTGCTCGTTCCGGTCTTCTCCTTGCCGGAGCAAACAATGTCTTAACCGGAAAATCCATTCCTAAAGGTGTAGATGACGGAGTCCTTACGGCAAGGGAGGTCTCTGCGCTGGATTTGCGAGGGCTGGATCTGGTAGTTCTTTCTGCCTGCCAGACCGGTCTTGGCGAGATTACAGGCGACGGCGTGCTGGGTTTGCAGCGTGGCTTTAAAAAAGCAGGTGCAAAGACATTGCTTATGAGTCTTTGGAAGGTAGATGACAATGCCACAAGGATGCTTATGACCGGTTTCTATTCAAACCTTGTTGCCGGGATGAGCAAGACCGAAGCCCTGAGTGCAGCGC
>JADINB010000102.1 GCA_017694275.1 Candidatus Egerieousia excrementavium
GTATCCGCCGGGATATCCATCCTTGAAAAGGCGAACATCTTCTTTCCCAAGTCTTTCAGGGAGGCGCCTATATGGTAAACCTCCGTGTTGTCTATTATCAGAAACCTGTCGTGGCATTTATTATAAATGCGTATCTCTACAGGCGGGTATTGTCTGTTGTGCTTCTTGATATCCAACTGCAGCTGCGCGGTTATCTTTTGGGTATAAACCGTTGCGGAAACACCGGCTGACCGCTTGCTGAGCATCAGCAGCACAGATTCGTCCACGTAGTTATCTATCAGCAGCAGGGATACCCGTGCGGAGCGGATGAGGTCGGTGGCGAACTTGTAAGCATCGAAAATCTGACCGTCATAGAAGATACCTTGTATGGGTGGAATGTTTGCGTCAAGTCGCTTGAAAACCTCGTCAATGCGCTTGTCTGTTACCTCCTGATGTTGCTTCATTTCCAGTTGATGGTATTCTATCGTTTCAAGCCGTTGGAACAGTTGGGCGTTGGTGGCGATGAAACGGCGCATGGACACAAAGGCTCGCATAATGCAAATATTCACATCCACGGCAGTTTGTGATTTCAAGACAGAACTAAGCATGGCGATACCTTGTTCCGTGAAAGCAGAAGGCAATCTTCTGTCACCGCCCCAACTTGAAGTCACATTTTGTGATTTCAAGATTTCAACGTCCTCTTTGCTGAGTTGAAACATGAAGTCATCAGGGAATCGCTCGCTGTTTCGTTTTACAGCTTGGTTCAACACTCTGGTTTCCACACCGTATAACAGAGCCAAATCCCTGTCAATCATGACTTGTTGGCCTCTGATTACCCGAATCATCGGCTTTATGTCAATAATCTCTGGTAACTGGCCGCAATTTGTGACTTCAAATTTCATATTCCTAATTATACAATTCCCAATGCATTTTCAATCTTGCAGATGGTTTCATCCTCCAGCCTCACCTCCAATCTCACAGCCTCGTCTGGCTGGTAAAATATAATTTCACCATTGTTTTCCATTCTGCAACTTACTTTACAGGTCAATTTATGCTTCAATAGAAATAAATAACTGTAAAATCGTAAAAGATTAATTTTTGTTAATATTTTTCAATATCATAATATCCTTATAATAAGCAACATGACATTTATCGAAGAACTCTTTTTAAAAAAATTACTACTATGTCTTGCATAGTACTAAAATTATTTCATATATTTGCAGTGCAAACAACCTTGTATGTTTAAGAACATCGCGCGGTACAAAGCAAAAACAACGGAAAATTACTCACAGCAAACAACTTAATACAATGAAAAAGGTTTTAAACGTGGCGATTGCAGGCAAAGGATTCGTAATAGACGAAGATGCCTACGCCAAACTCAACAACTACCTGGAAAAGTTCAAAAGTTCCGCAAACATGGGATATCAGGCAAAGGAACTTATGGACGACATTGAAGAGCGTATTGCCGAACTCTTTTCGCAGCACATTACAGATTACAAGAATGTGGTATCTATAGAGCTTGTAAACCAGGTAATCTCGCAACTTGGAATGCCTGACGGAAGCGCATTCACAGAGGATGACAAAAAAACAGCGGAGACGGCAGCACCTGAAATCAGGCCTGCCAGAAAATTCTACAGAAACCCCGACGGCAAGACGATAGGAGGCGTCTGTACGGGTCTGTCTACATATTTCAACATAGACGTTACCATTATCAGAATCATTTTTATAATCTGCCTCATTGCCGGGCTTGCAGGATTCTGGATTTACATAATTCTATGGATAATAGCCCCGCTTGCAAAATCCGCGGCACAAAAGTGCGAAATGTACGGGTTACCCATAACGGCAGAAAACCTGAAAAGATTTACAACTGCAAAAAATTAAAAAGGAGGAGCCATGGAGCAAAACACAGAAAATATAAAATCTCAAATGCGGAAGGGCGTTCTCGAATATTGTATTCTGACCCTTTTGCGCAATGGCGATGCCTATGCTTCGTCTCTGATTGAAAAACTGAAGGAGGCCAAGATGATAGTGGTCGAAGGCACGCTCTACCCGTTGCTTACAAGGCAGAAAAATCAGGGGCTGCTCAGTTACAGATGGGAAGAGAGCACCCAGGGGCCGCCCAGAAAATATTATTCACTTACGGAAAAAGGCAAGGAGACTCTGGTCGAAATGGACAACGCCTGGAAAGAGGTCGTTGAATCGATAGAGTATATTAAAAATAAATAATGGTTAAAATAAGGTTGACATGAATGAATTTACAAAAATCAGTTTGGCCGGAGTCTCTTTTAATCTTGAGAACGACGCCTTTGCCATGCTCGAAAACTATATATCGGAGCTCACAGGCTTTTATGACAAGGAAGACGGCGGAAAAGAGATAATTTCCGATATTGAAGAGCGTATTGCAGAACTTTTTATAGAGCGTAACGGACGCGAGAAGGTCATTTCAAGGCTAGATGTTATGCAAGTAATTGAGACCCTTGGCCGTCCGAGCGAAATTGAGAACGAACCCTCCAAAGATGAAAGGAAAGAACAACCTGTGCGCAGGAAACTTTACAGAGACATAAACAACAAAGTCATAGGAGGTGTGCTGAGCGGCACTGCCGCATATTTCAAAACCGACGCAGTCTTTACAAGACTCGTCTACACGGCTCTTTCTGTATTGTGTTTCTTTATTTCGAGATGGACAGGCCACGGTCTGTGGTTCTGGAGCCCCATTATTTTCTACTTCCTGCTCTGCATGATAATGCCTGCGGCAAAGACCGTGGAACAGAGATGTGCAATGGCTGGAATAACTCCGGGAATAAACGACATACAAAAAGGGAGAAACGAAATGGAGAACATTGAAAAAGGGAGCAGCGCCATAGGCGGATTTATCTCGGTAATAGGCAGAATCCTGCAAATCTGCATTGGCATAATATTGATAGCATTGGGGTTCGCAGGTCTTCTGTTCGGCTGTGCAGTCTTGTTCGGAATAGAAATCTATGATTCCGTGCCTCTCATTTCGGCATTGAATTACATAAGGCTGGGCGTATCACACACAATAGTTACCACTGTTGTTGTAGCCACCCATTTTCTTGTCTGCATTCTGCTGCTATATTGGGGAATAAAATGCTGCTTCAAATTCAAGAGCCCGAAATGGCGTCCCGGACTTATCCTGTTTATAGTCTGCATTCTTGCCACTATAGCCAGCACGGCCCTTTCTCTTGTGGCAGCCAAGCCATACTACAACTACCAGAGCAGGCTGCACACCACAGAGCTTGCCGGGCAGTACGATACACTTTATGTCAGGATAGCCGACACCCCGGTATCGGCCCATGCAAAAGGTTACGTGCATGAAAACAGATGGCATTACAGATTATGGTATGTCGAAAAACTCGATGGCAGAAAGAATTCTCTTGAATTTACGGTCTACCCCGACATTTCAATCAACAGGGAGAGATATGACTCAAACGAAGGCCCGGAAATAAAGTGCCGGCACGGCTATTTCCGGAGTTCCATCCTTGAAGCCGGATACACTTCCTCTGAAAAAGCCCTGCAACAGGTTTACACTATAAAAGATTCTCTTATTACTATCTATCCGTCTGTATATAACAAGACAGACAAATACAGGGGAGACGAATATAATTTGTATCTTTACATTCCAGAAGAATGCACGGTAAAAATTCTGGATTTCGACCAGGCCAACATCTGGCGCGACAACTGGGACTGGCATTTCGGAGAACCGTATAAGAACGACTGATTGCAGAAATGGAACTGTTTATTGAGATAGTTGCAATAATAATGGGGGTAATTGGGCTGTTGGGATGTATTCTTCCAATATTGCCCGGCCCCCCATTAAGTTATATCGCACTGGTCCTGCAGTATTTTTTTACAAACCATCCCGGCACTGCCGATGAAATTACCGGCCGGTTCATGATAACCTGGCTCATAATAACCATTGTCGTAACTGTTCTGGACTATATTGTACCGGCATACTTTACAAAAATCACCGGAGGCACAAAAGAGGCTGTAAGAGGTTCGATAGGAGGCATGCTTATAGGTTTTCTCTTCTTTCCTCCCATTGGAATGATAATCGGCGGCTTTGTAGGGGCAATGCTCATGGAACTCTACTATCACAAGAAAACAATGGGAGCCTCGCTCCTTTCGGCACTCGGCTCCCTTTTGGGTTTTATATTCGGCACCGGCATAAAACTGGCTGCCAGCGGCGTAATGTTATACTACATTATAAAGTTCATTTAGGCATAGACCTATTTCCTGCGCGAAACTGTGTACAAGACAGACCCGTTACAATCCAGCATATAGAGATTCATCTCTTTTGCAGAGAGACTCATTACCGAGAATCCCTCTTCGGGGCTGCAGAATTGTGTGCCTTCCACAGGCTCCACGTCTCTGGCAAGCGAAGCAGAACTGTTTACGACATAATCGATATCGCTCTTGCCGTCTCTTATATGCTGGAAGTTGTGGATATGGCCGCAGATATACATATCTACCCCATACTTGGTCAAGATTGTATTAAGCCTCTCCTGCATGTCAATCCTCTCCTGCTCATTTTTGTCTGTCTGGGCATAAACGGGATGGTGTCCTATCACTACCTTCCATGTATCGTCAGATGCTGCAAGAGTCGAATCTATCCACTCCAACTGGATTTCCAGATTCTGCTTTCCAGCATCGGGATAATCCAGAGAATCCCTGCGGTATTTGTCTATCATAGGTGTCGTATCTACAAACACCACCAGAAGTGATGCAGTATCCTCAACTTCAAAACTCCTTGCATAATAACGGGCAGGGGCATTCCACCTTCTGCTCACTCCTGAATAATCGATTACTGCCTGAGTGCTGCCCCTGTATTCATGATTTCCCATTATTGCAAACCAGTCTATCATAAGTTCGGGATGGGCGTAAATCAACTCATAGTTGGTCATCCAGAGCGGATCGTTTACAGACCTTACACCCTCGAAGTGATGAACATCGCCGGCGGCTGCCACAAACTCGATATCTACGGTTTCAGCAAGATTCCCCATAGTCTCCGCAATAGGCTTCTGCAGATAATACCCGTTGCGTCCCAAGTCATTTGCAATAATAAAATTGAAATTGTCTTCTGGGAGCGATGTAAGTCTGTTTACAGGCTGTTGCCCGGTACACCCAATCAAAAAGGGAAACAAAAGCGGCAACAACAACAAAACTGCGTGTCTCTTTAAAATCATAATATATCTTTTTATAAATTAAACTTGACTCCAATGTTGAATGTAGGTTTATAATATTCCAACTGAGCAAGTCTGGATTTAACACCCTGATAATAACGGAGCGGAGTATTGGTCAGATTGTTTGCCTCTCCAAAGATAGTGAAATGTTTGCCAATCTTATACGAAGCATTGACATCAAGGAAAAGCTGTTTGTCATAGTATCTGTCGCTGAATGCCTCATCTGCAACCTCATCAAGATAACTTGCCGCATAATTGAGCGACACCCTTGCAGAAAACCTCTTGTTCTCCCACGAGAGAGAAGCATTGAACATATGAGGAGTCGTACCTGGGAAATCTACGTCTGTCCTCTCCTCGCCGTCTTCATTGTATATTCCTGAAGCTTTCGACCCCGTATAGGTGTAGTTGAGATATATCGAAAAGTTTTTAAGGAATTTGCCGGGCAAAAAATCCAATTTTCTCTGGAGTGCAACCTCTACGCCGTAAAGATTTACGCTCTCGCCATTGAGAGGTACGGTATACTCCCATGTCTCGCCTGCAGGAATCGGGTTTGCAAGATTAGGGAAATCCTCTGCAAAACGGTCTGTCGTATAACTTGAATTCATATAGGTGTAGATGAAGTTGTCGAGTTTTTTATAGAAGAATCCTCCTGAAACTATACCGATATTCTTGAAGTAATATTCAGCCATCAAATCGAAATTGTATGAATATGTCGCTTCCAGATTGGGATTTCCCGCAACAATCTCTCCCTTGTCCTGCTTTACGTCGAGGTATGGAACGAGCGCATAGTAGTTAGGCCTTGCCAATGCCGTAGAGAATGCTGCCCTCAATATGAAATTGTCGGAGACATTGTATTTGAAAGAGAGGCTCGGCAGGAAATTTATATATGAGTTCTCGCGGCTTCTGTTCTCTGCATTGTCGTAATCCTCGTTTGTAATATAATTTCCGTCATAATTGATATGGGTATGCTCTGCCCTTACTCCAACTATATAAGAGAGTTTGTCTGTAATATCCTGATCCCATCGTATATAGGCAGCCAATATCCTTTCCTTTGCCGAATAGTTGCTTACCAGATACTCCTCCGGATCTGCTTCCGCCGTGAACCTGCTCCCGTCGTATATGTTCACGTTTCCGAGATAAGTGTTTGAAACAAAGGTTCCCGGAACATACGCCTCTCCCTGATGAAGATGCGAACCAAATGTTTTTGTCTCCATGTCTGCAAGGACAGGAAAATCTCCTACCGGCTCATACTTGAAAAGGTTGTTTTCTCTCTCCTTATCTTTGAAACGGGCACGGAGTCCGAATCTCAGACGTCCTTTCTGATCCTTGATAATAGTGAGGGGAACGCGTGCATTTATTTTGGCAGAAAGCTCATCCTCTTTGGTAAAATCGTGGTTTTCCGTCAGTTCATCAAATGTAAAGAGGCTGAGATTCTCGTCTGGAGAAGTTACCACAGGCTTATATGTATCTGAAAGATTCTCCAAAATGGAGACACCTTCCTGACGGAATTCTATATAACGCTCGTTGGGACGGTCCTCGCTTGCCTTTGAATAGCTGATATTCCAATCCAAATCGAATTTCGAAGAGAGCAGATGGCGTCCGTTAAGAGCATATGACTGAACCCTCTGGTCTTCAAGACGGCGTTTTCTGTTTCTGTTATTGTCTATACCGCCCTTGGTCTGACGGGCAATTGTTCCCTCATATCCTTCAAAAACACCGCCGTCACCGTATATCGGCTCTATGTCCTTATATGAAAGCGCATAACGGTTTTCCCTGTCATCGCGCCAGTTATACATTATATCGGCAGATATGGTATTGTTCTCGTCTATCTTATAGTCCAGATTTGCAGAGATGCTCCTCCTTACGCGCTGTACGTCATATTTTCTCAGCTCCATCTCCTCTGCATAAATATTCCCCTCATCATCCTCTTTCCATGTCGCCTCTATATTGTCTGAACCGTAATCTTTGTTCATATATGAGGCGCTTATCACCATACCGAACTTGTCATTGAAAAACCTGTTTCCGTAAACGAGGCCCGCCGTTCCGGTAAAGCTCTCCCTGATAGGATTGTATCCGCCGGCAAGGGTTGCAGAAAGCCTCTGTCCGCCCGTAGCCGCACGGGTGATAAGGTCTACAGAACCTCCGATTGCATCGCCATCCATATCGGGAGTGATTGTCTTATTCACCTCTATGGTCTGGATCATGTCAGAAGGAATAAGATCCATCTGTACCTTACGGTTGTCGCCTTCGGCAGAAGGGATTCTGTTTCCGTTAAGCATTACGGAATTCAACTCAGATGCAAGCCCCCTTACGATTATGTTTCTGGCCTCACCCTGGTCATTCTGCATTGAAATGCCAGGTACTCTTTTGAGTGCATCGCCGATATTCGCATCAGGGAAACGGCCTACCTGATCTGCTGAAATGACATTGGATATGTTGGCATTAGTCTTTTGAGTATTGAGAGCCTTGGCCTGACCGCGAAGCATGTCACCCATGACAACCGCAGCCCCAAGTTCATAAGAATACTCATCCATTACAAAATCTACCAGGACATTTTCTCCTGCCTTTACCGTAGCACTCTGTGCCGGAGCATTATAACCTATATATATTACCTCAACCTGATAAGTCCCTTCCGGTACGTTCAGAAACTCGTAATGACCATTGTTGTCTGAAATGGTATAACGGTTGTACTTGTCGAGTGTGATTGTTGCTCCTGGAAGCGGACGTCCCGCTTCGCTATCTTGCAAGTAACCTGAAATGACACCGCTGTTTTGTGCATGCGCAAGCACGGAAAACAGACAGGCTAAAAGAATCAAAAAAAATTTTTTCATATGCAAACAAATTACCCTTTTTTAAATCATCCGCAAAAAAGGGTAATAGATGTTACATACGAGTAAAAATATTCTGAAAAAATTGTTACAAAACAGGCAATCCTGCTTACAATAACGTCTAAATCACTTTCAGTTCCTTGCCAACCTTCACAAATGCTGCGACAGCCTTGTCCAGCTGCTCCTGCGTATGTCCGGCAGAAAGCTGCACTCTTATTCTCGCTTCACCTTTTGGGACAACGGGATAATAAAAGCCCACCACGTAAATTCCCTCTTCCAGAAGTTTTGCCGCCATCTTCTGCGAAAGCGGGGCGTCATAAAGCATCACCGCACATATCGCAGACTGGGTTGGCTTGATGTCGAATCCGCTCTGCTGCATCTTCTCGACAAAATATTTTGTATTCCAATGCAGTCTCTCCTGCAGTTCGTTTGTCTGTGCCATCATGTTGAACATCTCTATACCGGCAGCGGCAACCATGGGAGGGATGGAATTTGAGAAAAGATAGGGGCGCGAACGCTGTCTGAGCATTGCTATAATCTCCTTTCTGCCTGTTGTGAAGCCGCCTATCGCACCTCCGAAAGCCTTGCCCAGGGTTCCTGTGATTATCTCTATTTTCCCCCTCAGGTTATAGAGTTCCGTAACTCCCCTTCCTGTCTGCCCCACAACGCCTGCCGAATGCGATTCGTCTACCATCACCATTGCATTGTATTTGGCTGCCAGTTCGTAAATCCTGTCTACGGGAGCCACGTTGCCGTCCATGGAGAAGACACCGTCTGTAACTATAAGTCTGAACCTTTTATCCTGCGCCTTTTTCAGGCACTCTTCCAGTTCTGTCATGTCTGCATTGGCATAACGGTAGCGCTGCGCCTTGCACAGCCTTACACCGTCTATGATTGAAGCATGGTTGAGCGAATCTGAAATTATCGCGTCCTGCTCACTGAGCAGGGGCTCGAAAACCCCTCCGTTGGCATCGAAACATGCGGCGTAGAGTATTGTATCCTCTGTCCCGAAAAACTCCGCAATTTTCTTTTCCAGTTCCTTGTGCAAATCCTGGGTTCCGCAGATGAACCTCACGCTCGACATTCCGTAACCTCTCTGGTCGAGAGCCTTTTTTGCAGCTTCGACCAGCCTTTTGTTGTCTGACAGCCCAAGATAATTGTTTGCACAGAAGTTAAGCACCTCCTTTCCGCCCCTGACAGTAATAGAGGCTCTTTGCGGCGAAGTTATGACTCTCTCATCTTTATAGAGACCTGCATTTTTTATTTCGTCCAGCTCTTTGCTGAGATATTTCTGAAAAGACTCGTACATGGCATGATTTTTTAAAACTGTGTTTACAAAAATAAAAAGAATCGCGCTTTTTAAAAACAAGTTTTCACTTCTATTTATGAAAAATGGAAGAGATTTGAAAAAATGGTGTTAAATTAGCGGTCTGATATGTTTTATATTTGATTGCAAATAAAAATTTAATGATATAATAACATGGAAATAAATGTAAACGACAGCAACTTCAACGAGGTTGTACTCCAGAACGAGAAGCCCGTGCTGGTAGATTTTTGGGCTACATGGTGCGGCCCGTGCAGAGCGCTTGCTCCTGTAATTGAGGAAATCGCAAAAGAATTTGAAGGCAAGGCGGTTGTTGCCAAATGCAATGTAGACGAAGCTGCAGATGCCCCTGTAAACTACGGAATAAGAAACATTCCCACCCTCATTTTCTTCAAAGGCGGAGAGGTAAAGGGAAAAATAGTGGGCAACGTTCCCAAAAGCAACATAGTTGAAGAATTGAACAAACTGCTGTAACAGAAAACGAGTTTTAACTTTTAACCAGTATATTATGAAAAAGATTGCAGTCTTGCTATCCGTATTTTTGCTTTCAACGGCAGTATACGGACAGTTCGGTATCAAGGCCGGACTCAACTTCAATTCAATGAAAGATTTCAACGTAAACGAATTACAGTCTTCATTCGAGGGCAAAACCGGATTCCATGTGGGAGTGCTCTACAAGTTGAACCTGCCGCTGGGTTTTGCGCTGCAACCTGAACTTATGTATACCCAGAAAGGCGGCTCCATTGATTTGGGAGGCAGGGAAAGCGGAGACATAAAGATGAACTATCTGCAACTTCCCGTAAACCTGCAATGGGGTGTAGACCTGGTTCTGTTCCGTCCTTTTATAATGGTATCTCCATATATAGGCTATGCCATAGCCAAAGGAGACGGATTCAAGGACGTTGAATGGAGCAACCTGAACAAGTTCGAATACGGAGTCGGGTTGGGAGCCGGGCTTGACATCTGGAAATTCCAGGTAAGCGGCCGTTACTGCTGGGATCTTGGAACAATGTCTGACTTCAAGGGAGACAACTTTGGCGAAGGCGCAGAAGATGCCTTCAAGGCTTTGAACAACGGCAAAAACAGAGGCTTTGAACTCTCGATTGCCTTTTTATTCTAATAAAACCAAACCGGTGAACATTGAGCAGATAACAAAGGATTTGGGAGACGACTGGAGTGGATACCGCAACATTATGGTATCCACTCTCTTTAATGACAATCCTCTGATAACATCAATAAACAACTATCTTACAGGTAACGGCGGAAAACAGCTGCGCCCCATGCTGGCTTTGCTTGCCGGCGGAGCATGCGGAAAAAGGAACGAGACCGTGCTTCATTGTGCAGCTGTGGCAGAGATGATACATACCGCCACTCTAATGCACGACGACGTTACCGACAATGGCAATATAAGAAGGGGCAAACCAACTGTAAAGGCCATGTTTACTCCTGCTGCCGCAGTTCTGTGCGGCGATTACTGGCTTGCAAGGGCTCTCTACCTGCTTTCATCCAAATGCAGTCCGCAAATCCTTGAATGTTTCACCACTGCGGTAGAGCATCTTGCAGAAGGGGAAATGATACAGATGAATCTCGCCGACACTCTGCAGATGACTGAAGAAAAATATTATGAGATAATATCCAAAAAGACCTCCAGCCTTTTCATTGCCGCCACAAGAGGTGCTGCGATTGCAGTAAATCCGCCACAAGAATATATCGATGCCATCACGCGATATGCTCTCTATCTGGGACAGGCATTCCAGATCAGGGATGATATTTTCGACTACTCACCCGGCCTTAAGACAGGAAAGGCTGCCGGTGCAGACATAAAGGAGCGGAAAATCACGCTGCCGCTCATATATGCCATAAAGGAGAGCCCGGCAGAAGAGAGTGCAGGAATCATGAAAAAAATTGCAGACCAGAGCGGCGACGTGGCCGAATCTGCCATTGATTTTGTAACAAGGCATAACGGAATTGCCGCGGCGCAGGAAAAACTTGCAGAAAAGGCAGCATTGGCAAAAGAGAGCATAGCACCCCTTCCAGATTCTGTAGAAAAACGCCATCTGCTCGACATTGCAGAATACCTTTGTACCCGCACTTCCTGAAAAGAGGGCGGTATATTGCCGCCATGCCAGAATTCAACCTTTGTTGGAGGGAGTGAATTCCCTTCCCTTCATCTCTTCCTTCTCCCAATATTCTTCATCCCATTTTGGCTCTGCAATTGTATCCTTGTCAATACCAAAAGAAAGATAGGTTATCGGGAACTTCTGTTTCAGGTAATACGCCTCATAGAAAGTCTTTATGGAGAGGATTTCATCTGCTCTGCCGCTGCCGTAAATATCTGTATTGGCCTCTGAAAGAGGCAGGTCGTTCTGTTTTACGAGCGCAAGCGTATATTCGTGAAGGAAGCGGCTGTCTGTCTTAAGGTTCACAAGACCTCCCCTCTTGAGGAACTTGAAATAGCGTTTCAGGAAGAGCGGGCCAGTAAGCCGCTTCTTAGAACGCTTTATCTGCGGGTCTGGAAAGGTTATCCATATTTGCGAGATTTCGTTCTCCGCAAAAAGAGACTCTATGAACTCTATCCGCGTACGGATAAACGCAACGTTTGGAAGCTGTTCTGTATGGGCGATTTTCGCTCCTTTCCAAAGGCGTGCACCCTTTATGTCAATCCCGATGAAATTCATGTCGCCAAACATTTTCGAAAGGGCGAGCGTATACTCCCCCTTGCCGCATCCCAGTTCTATGCAAATAGGGTTGGAATTATGGAAGACCTCTTCTCCCCAATGCCCCTTAAGGCGATAGTCCTTGTTGAGAACCTCTTCTGTAGAAGGCTGGTACAGACAGCCGAAGGTCTCGTTTTCCCTGAATTTTCTCAGTTTGTCTTTTGCGCTCATTACTTGTTGTTCATATTTATGGAAACGCCTATGGCCAATACATTTTCAGCAGGCAGCCTGTCGGAGCCCGAGCCATTGTACTCCATGGAGACAATCCACCTGCCCGGTTTTCTGTTAACAATTTCCTCCCTGTATGGCCAGTTTACGGTAATCAGATGCCCGTTCCTGTTGTAATGGTGCTTGTCATCGCGCCGCACGTTCAACGGAAGCCTGAGGGTATCGCAGTACAGTGTACTGTCCGGAGCCATGAAAGTCATGGCAACAGGCAGTGACATATTGCCTATGACCGCTTCTCTTCCATATATCTGTGCGCATATATCCATTCCAAAACGTGCAGTGCTGTCAGGCAAGTCAAGATTGAAAGAGACCTTCCTGTTCCACCCCTCGTCATGCCCGAAGGTCTCCATACCCCATTTCAGGCCGCCGTTTGTCTGGCAGCTCCACAGCAGTGGCAGGATTGGCAAAAAGAGCGAAAACCAGACTTTCATCTTCCCCTTTTTCTGCCTTTCCTGCTGCGTTTCGACTCGTCGAATCTGAAAATACTCTCTTCGTCTACCGCACTCAGGAAGTCATGCGTCTTTTCCTTCTGGGAACCGGTATCGACAAGCGACCTTGCCGCCTTGCCCCTTCTGTTTATTTCCAATATCTTGAAGACATTTTCCTTGCTTACCGGAATCAGATTGGATGTACTGGAGGCATCGTATGAAAACCACATTATCCCTTTCAGGATGTCTGTCTTTATAAGATATGCGTTCCCGTCTTCCAGACGCAAGGGCTCACTCACCTTAGGCAGTTTTTCCAGAGCGTCTCTGTAAACGGCTGCCTCATAATTTATACAACATTTGAGTTTGCCGCATTGTCCTGCCAGCTTTTGCGGATTGAGCGACAGGTCCTGGCATCTTGCCGCCTGGGTTGTGATAGACTTGAACACATTCATATAGCGTGAACAACAGAGAGCCTGCCCGCAAACGCCGAGACCGCCTATCAGGCCTGCCTCCTGCCTCGCACCTATCTGCTTCATCTCGATTCTTATCTTGAACTCTTCAGCAAAAACCTTGATAAGCTGTCTGAAATCCACTCTTTCGTCTGCAATATAATAGAAGATGGCCTTTGAACCGTCGCCCTGGAACTCCACATCACCTATTTTCATGTCGAGAGCCAGATCTGCAGCTATCTGCCTTGCCCTTATCATTGTCTTGTGTTCGCGGGCTATTGCATGCTGCCACTTTTCAATATCTGCCGGACGGGCCTTTCTGTAAATTTTTTTAAACTCATACCCAGACGGGTCTATATTGTTGCGCAACATCTGGCGGGCGACCATCGGGCCTGCTATTGTAATGATACCTACGTCGCAGCCGTTCTGCGCCTCAACAACCACAATATCTCCAGTCTTGAGATTCTGTTCAGATTCATTTTTGAAAATTCCCTTGCGCGTATTCTTGAACCTTACCTCAAAATAAAGTTCTGTCTCCTGCTGCACAAATCCTTCCAGCCAGTTGAAAACGGCCAGTTTACAACAACCGGGATTGTAAGTATAAGACTTGGAATCTCCCATTCCGCCACCTGTCTGGCATCCCCTCAGACAATCGTAGATTTTATCGTTATCCATAATACTCATGCGTTATAGTAAAAGCGATTGCACAAATCGCAAAAAATAAATTTGGGGTTTACATTCCTCTCTATGCAGGCAATTGCATTGTTCAAATACTCATACCCCTTCACATATATCTCTTTTTTCAAATATCCAGACAATTTTCTCAGCTTTTCCGCTTCGGCAGCCGGGCTGTAGGCAATCTCCTCCACCCCTATGCTCATCGCATGAATCTTCCGCAATGTCTCCATTGCCCGCAGGCAGAACTCTTTCTGCTCCTCCTTGCCCCATTTTGCCATCTGGGCACCCAACTCGAGAAGAGCGAGCATATCTTTCTTCACTGAAAGAGACAGCAAAGATACGAAAGTGCTGAAAAATTCATTGCCTGAATTTTCCGCTTCAATAAGTTCCAGTGCGTTGCCGTAACTTCCAGCTGCATATCTGGCCCATACCGCAGCATCTTCCATACTCATTCCAAACTGTCCGGCAAGCTTTTCCGCCAGCAGGTCATGCTCTATTGGAGGCACCTCTATTATCATGCAGCGGCTCAAGATTGTAGAAATTATCTTTTCCGGACTCTGTGAGACAAGAAAATAGTATGTTCCTTCGGCTGGCTCTTCCAAAGACTTGAGCAGCTTGTTTGCAGCCTCCTGGTTCATCCGCTCGGCAAAAAGGACAAGCATCACCTTTATGCCCCCCTCATAAGAACTGAGGCTCAGTTTTCTTATGATTGCATTGGCCTCGCTTACGCTTATCGTACCAAACTTGTTTTCTATACCGAATTTCCTGTAAAGCTGCTGTTCGGTAAAATACGGATTCTCAATGGCTATCTCTCTCCATAGAGGATAAAACTCATCTATTTCCGCCCGTTTGTCCTTTCCTACCAGAACAGAGGTGTTGACAGGAAAGGTAAAATGGAGATCTGGATGGACCAGTCTGTCTGTCTTTACGCACTGTGTACATTTTCCGCAGGAATCACCGCCGGTACGCTCCTTGCAGAACATATATGAGATTGTGGCAAGGGCAAGGGCAAGGGCTCCGCATCCGGGACGTTCCGAAAAAAGCAGAGTGCCGGGCATCCGCCCGCTGTCTACAAGTTCACGCAACTTTTCCACTATGCCACCGTGGCCTATGATCTGAGAAAAACGCATGGTGTAAAAATAGATATTTTTATCCAATTACAAACATCTGGCATCTTATGCAGTCGAAGACAAGCTTCAGCCTTTTTCCTCCGTTAATCAAGAAAAGCGGCTCCTGCATCTGCTTTGCCCGTGCAGGGTCTGCCTTGTGGCAGAATCCCAGTTCATATCTTATGCAATATTTTGTACGCATCAGTTCAACCCCGCCTCTGTGTTCCAGTTCGTATGCGGGGGCTATCTCTCTTGCGCCGCAACCGGCATAGAGTTCCCTTGAAAGGCTGTTGGAGCAGTTTGCAAGATATGTAAGGCGCGCCTCCGGCAGCGTAGGGGCAGAGATACCGGAGCGGGTCCCGGGGGCCGCATCATGCCTTTTCCGTTCTGCGGCCTCCATAATTGCCATGGCCAGTTCGTGCCGCATCCCGTTCAGCCGTGACAGGGGAATAAATGGAATCTCGCCAGGAAAAGAACTCTTTACTACCCTGAACAAAAAAATCCCGCTTTTCTTTCCAAGTTGCCTTACTATGTTTTCGAGAGCAAGATTTCGGTTTGAAGCCGGTGGAAAAGGCGTTTCAAACTCCATCTCCAAGACTCCACCCCGCTCCGGCATTGCCCTGACCAGAAACTTTCCAGACTGGGCAATACCTGTTTCAAGAGCAACATCCACAAGGCGTTGCGGCATGTTCTTTTCCAGTTCCCTTTCAAATGCAAAGTTAAAATTCCTGTAAACAGGAGTGCCACTGCGTATGGTAACGGATTCGGTCGTAACCACTCTGTTTGCAGAGCAGCTGTTGGCCCGCAAGCCCGCAATCTCACCGTTTTTCTGTACAAAACAGAGTCCGTCTCCGTTTACAACCGGAGAGGTCCCCTTTTCCCGCGCATATTCGAACCAAAGAGTCCCTCCTGGTGATTTGCCGCTTGCCGTAACATGGCCGACTCTCTCTCCCACATATTTTGCTGCGGCGGCGCTGCCCCATTTGCTGCGCCTGCCATCTATGAAATACTCTGTAAAACCTCTGTTGAACGTAAGAGCGGCATCCGGGAGAAAACCGCCGTGGGGAGAACCGGCAGAAGCGCGCGCATACCCTGGATTTTCTGCAATAAAACTGTCTATTGCCGCCCTGTAAAGCCTTACGCTGTTTTTCACGTATGAACTGTTCTTCAGGCGCCCTTCAATTTTAAACGAAGTCACCCCGGCCCTTACCAAGTCTGGTATGCGCCTGCTCAGGTTAAGGTCGCGCAGCGAAAGCAGCGGCCGGTTACGGGCATAGACCCGTCCCGAAGCGTCGGCAAGCGTATAGAGCGAGCGGCAAACCTGGGCGCAACAGCCTCTGTTGGCGCTTCTGCCGGTCAGATATTCGCTCAGATAGCATTGCCCGCTGTAACTCACACACAAGGCGCCATGGACAAAACACTCTATGTCTATACCTGTCGCTCTCTTTATCTCGGCAATCTGTCCAAGGCTCAGCTCTCTGGCCAGAATCAGCCTGTCAAATCCCAAATCCCTTAAAAACAGAGCCTGCTCTACGGTAGATATGTTTGCCTGGGTGGAAGCAAAAAGCCTTATCGGGGGGAGTTCCATTTTAAGCAAAGCCATATCCTGTACTATTACGGCATCGCATCCCGCTTCGTATGCATCGTATACCATCTTTCGGGCGGCGGGCAACTCCGTCTCATATAAAATGGTATTGAGCGTAAGATAAACCTTCACCCCAAAACGGCTGGCATACTCCACAGTCCTGGCAATCTCCTCCATGGTGTTGCCCGCCGCCTCGCGCGCACCGAATTCAGGCCCTGCCATATACAGAGCATCGGCACCGCAGTCTACAGCCGCAATGCCGATTTCTCTGTTTTTAGCCGGAGCCAGAAGCTCAAGCTCTATTTGCATAATGCCGAAATCTTACTCTTGGCGTATGCTCCGAAATTCGCGTCGTTTGCAATCTTGTTGTAATACTCGCAAGCCTTTGCGCTATTGCCCATGTCCTCATAGGCCCTTGCAAGATAATAACTTATTGAGTTGCTCGGTTTTGCCTTGCCCAACATTGCAATGGCGTCGTCATACTTCTTGAGATTGTATGCAGCGATTCCGCCAATCATGTAAACCTGCGCATTGTCTCCATATTCGCTGGCTTTCTTTGCATTCTCGTATGCAGCGGCATTGTTCTTGCCCTTATATGCAGCAGCTGCCTTGTTGGCGAAAATACCGAGAAGCAGCTTGTTTGCATTTGCCTGCTGCCCCATTGTCGCAGCCTTCTCCAGATTGGCAACAGCGGCAGCCTCATCGCCAAGGCCGTTCTTAGCCCTGCCTATCATAAGATAAGCCATGCCGTTTTCCGGATCATACTGCAGCACCTTCTCGAACTCTACGATAGCCTCTGCATACTGTTTTGCATTATAAAGAGTGTTCCCGTCTGCCATCATGACAACAGGGATAAGATCTTTTGCCTTTGCTGCAATCTCGGCATTGCCATACTCTTCTGCCTTTGCAACCGCCTCGTTAAGCTTTGCAATGGCACCGTCGATATCCTGATTGTTGGCAGCTGTCTGGCCCATTTTCAACAGAATACCCGGAATAACGCCTTTACAGTCATTTACCAATGTTGCTCCCTCCTCTCCTGCAGCAGCAGCCATCTCCATTGCCTTCTGGAATCCGGTAAGAGCGTCATTGTCGCGGTCTTCATTCAATGCTGTAACCGCGCCGTTGAAAATTTCAGTAGCCTGTGCCATATCTTGCGCATATACAGTTGAAAACGCAAATGTCGCAATCAGGGCCATACATAATGTTTTACAGATTTTTTTCATTGTAACATATTGTTTTATATGAAGTTATAAATAAAATAAATTTCGCCTCACGTCTAACGCATGACAAATTTATAAAAAAATGATGTTCCAAGAAAAAAAAGCGTGCTAAATTTGTGCCACTCGGCAGAGTTTAACAGATGAATTGGATATGCAAAGACTTCTTGCGACACTTCTTTTTCTTACGATTACGGCGGCTCTTTACTCCCAGCAGCGCGATGTGGAGTCTCTCCCCGACGATCCACGCGTAAAAAGCGGCACGCTGGCAAACGGCCTTTCGTACATTCTTATAAAAAACGACGCTGTCAAGGGCTATGCCGACTTCTGTCTCGCACAAAAGTGCGGAACCGTGCTTGAAAGCAAAGAGCAGACCGGCATGTTTGAACTGCTGGAAGCCCTGATGCTAAAAGGAACGCGCAATTTTCCCGGATCGGAAATATCCGAATATCTGAGGAAACTGGGAGTCCTTTCTGACAACATCATTTTTTCTACGGAAGAAGACAACATAACCTATCTTATAAAGGATATTCCTGTTGCAAGGGAAAACACCATAGACTCTTCGCTGCTGATACTATATAACTGGATAGGCTCGCTGAACATAGACGAAGAAGATATCAAGGAAGAGACACCTTTTGTAAAGAGCGAACTTATAAACAGATGGGATGCACAGATGAGGCTCGACGAACAGCTGCTCGGCCAGCTCTATCCCGAAAGCGCCTATGCAGAAAGTTTCAGACCTGAATATGTTGACATGCTCGACAACTATACCTCAAAAGAGGTGAGGGAATTCTATTACAAATGGTTCAGGCCAGACATGCAGGCGATAATAGTGGCCGGAGACATTGACCCGGCACTGCTTGAGGCAAAGATAAAGTCTACGTTCGTGACAATTCCCAAACCCATGGAGGAGCAACCGCGCGAATACTACACGCCGCCCACCCTTGAGGGAACAAATGTCGCCCTGCTAAAGGACAGGGAGTACAGCAAGACCAAAGTTTCAATAAACCTGCTCAAGACCCCGTTGCCTGAAAGTTACAGGAACACGTCTGTCCCGTTTATCCAGGAATACTTCGACACGGCCATTGAAAAACTCCTTGCAGACAGAATAAGGGAAGGCTCGATTGCACAGAACATACCCATCGCAAATCTGGAGATATCAAAAGGCAGATTTCTTGACATCTGGAATTCAGAAAACTTCTCCATTACATTTGAGACACTTCCATCCACTGTCTATTCTGCAGTTTCGTTCGTCAACTCCGAAATTGTCAGGGCAGCGCAGTACGGTTTTACAAGCAGGGAAATTTCCAAATCGAAAGACATTTACTTCAGGGAACTGGAAAACATATACGACAACCGCGCGATGCTCGGCAACGACATTTACCTGCAAAGGGCGCTGGACCATTTCTACGACGGCTCCACCCTTGCAAGCATCGAACTCAAGTTCGAAATCATGAAACAGATTCTCTTTACCATAACCCAGAAACAGGTAAACGGTTATGCAAACGCACTGCTCTCTCAGGAAGACAATGTTGTCATCTGCTGCATGATGCCTGAATATTCCGATGCAAGCACCCCCACTGCAGAGCGTATTCTTGCAGCCTACGACAGCGGAGAACTGATAACTCCAGAGGCAACCGCCACAGAACAGTCACCTGTGATATTCTGGCCCGATTTTGCCGGAAACGTAGCAGGAAGCATTGTCAGGGAGACCACAGACCCCATAAGCGGGGCTCTGGTGGCCGAACTGTCGAACGGAGCTGTCGTCATACTGAAAAGCGACGTACAGACAAAAAGCGACACCATCCTTTTCAAGGCTATAAGCAAGGGAGGATTCTCGCTCATGAACGGAATTACACCTGCAAACGTAAGCTACCTGAATGAAATTCTGAACATAGGCGGGCTGGGCAATATCTCGCGGCCGAACATGGAACGGCTATTCTCATACTACGATCTGTCTGTAGATGCAAGAATTACACAAAACACCGAAGAACTGTACGGTTACGCATCCAGGGCATCTCTTGAGAAACTCTTCCATGCAATCTATATGAACATGGCTGAACGCAGGGCCGATGACTCTGCCTTTGAGACATACAGACAGGGAAAGATTTACGAACTCAAGTCGCGGGCGCTCTCTCCGGAAAACGCCTTCAGAGACACATTGCTTTATTACTCGTACAGCAACAAGAAGAGTGTAGAGCCTGTAACGGCAGAAATGATGGAAAAACTCAATTATGCAGCCCTCTATGAACAGACAAGAGAGAGATTTGCAAACGCCGCAGATTTCATATTCATATTTTCAGGCAATTTCGACAATTCCCTGGCGTTGGGGTATGCGGTAAAATACATAGGCTCAATACCGGGCAATCAAATGGAGAGAGAAGAGTGGATGGTCATGCCCAATTACCTCACAAAGGGACATGTCTTCAAAAGGTTTCTGTACAACATGGTTACCCCTAAAACCTATATGAATGTAACCCTCTCTTATGGTGTGCCTTACACAATAGAAAACTATACGCTTGCCAGATTTACCGAACGCTATATAAGGAGCAGGCTGCTTAGCCCTGAGAACAGACGGCTGGCCACGCACGCCAGAATCAATGCCTCGCTCAACTATTATCCAGAAGAGATTGTCACCCTCAACACCATATTCACCACAGACAGCCTCAACGCAGCGGCACTTGATTCTATTGTAGAGAGTTCGCTCAGTGATCTGGCATACGGAAAGGCCGATAACAGGGAACTGTCGCAGATAAGGCAGAACATGCAGGAAGAGTTTGCAAAATCTGTCGGCAACAGTTATTACTGGATCAATGCGTTAGAATACCGTTATGTGGAAAATATAGATTTCCACACCGGATACGGCACTCTTATCTCTTCCATCACACAAGAGCAGCTGCAGAAATTTGCAAGAGATCTTCTTGAAAAAGGCAACAAGATCTCTGTCATAATGGACGGGACCACAGACGATGTAAATACGCGGAACCTGTTCAGGGAGGACAAGTTTATCCGGGAGTTCTTCGGGATAGAATAAACAAGGTAGATGACATGGAACAACGGACATTTATTTTCGAAATAGGGGATTTTCTGGTCTCATCTGAAATTCTCACCGAATGCTTCTGCTGCGACTATGAAAAGTGCGGCGGATGCTGCTGCATAATCGGAGACAGCGGCGCTCCGGTAGAAGAAAACGAAATTCCGCTCATGAAGGAAAATTTTGCAAACTACAGCCCATATCTTACCGCAAAGGGCATAAGGGAGATCGAACGCCAGGGGTTTGCAATAAGAGATTATGACAATGACCTTGTAACGCCTCTTGTAGAGAACCGTGAATGCGCCTACTGCTGCTTCGATGAAAAAGACAATTGTTTCTGTGCAATAGAAAAAGGATACCTGTACAATGGAGGCAAGTTCAGAAAACCGGTCTCCTGCAGCCTCTATCCGATTCGCGTATCAACATTGTCTAACGGGAAAACAGCCCTGAACCTGCACAGATGGAGCATCTGCGACGAGGCTTTTGAAAAGGGCAGAAAGGAAGGAATAAAAGTCTTCAGGTTTTTGAAGGAACCTATCGTAAGGGCTTTCGGCCAGGAGTTCTATTCGGCATTGGAAGAGGCTTCCAGAAGCCTCACTGCTTCCTGATAGTCTTCATCATTCACGACCAGGGTTATACTCAGAAGGTCGTCATTGGTTATGCCGGAAATTATAGGCAGATACTCATTCATTACGGCAGCCTTTATTCCGGCACTCTCCAACATTCCCTTTGCCACATTGGCTGAAAAAGAGTTGAGATATTTTCCAACAACTTTCATGACCAGACCATTCAATTATTGTTCTCGTCTGCAATTGCGGCATTGGCTATCAGGCGCCCGACCCTGAACACCTCTTTTCTGAGCCCGCTTATGGTTGCAGGCTTGGTTGAAAAGTCTATGACAACCTCATCTTCCATCATTCTGATAATCCTTATAGCCATATTCTTGTGCCTGAATGTAAAAGATGTGGGAGTCTGGTTGCACAGGACATAGTTATACTGTTCCATTGCCTTTATTATGACATCCTTCTTGCCGGCAAAATCGAGGTCTCCGTACATCTCTTTCCTTGCAAATCCGAAAATCGGATATATGGCCGAAATCGCCAGCAGGAACACAAGGATTTTCCACCATGCACCTTCCTTGAAAAGATCAAACACCGTCATATCTGCCGTATGGCTGGAGGTATGGAAAAGAATAAGTACAACTATAC
>JADINB010000103.1 GCA_017694275.1 Candidatus Egerieousia excrementavium
GGGCGAGACTCTTGCTTCTGCACTCTCTCCGCAGTGGAAGGGAGAAAATCGCCTGCTGGCCGTGTTTTCCGGCAATGCATGGACAAAAGCCTGCCGTATGGCGCAGGATTTCAAATGGGAAGATGCCATGGAAATCTGGATGAGGCTTGCAGGTTCTGCAAATCCCAAGCATTCGGCGTATGCAGCCTACAACGTTGCCGTAGGGTGTGAAGTGCTCGGGAATATCGGGCTTGCAAAAAAATGGACAGAATATTCGCTTGCCCGCATGCAGACAAGGGAGGCTCTGGCCCTTAAGGAAAGGCTGGGTTTATAGTTATAGGATATTGAGAGACTGTTCTTTTATCTTTTCCAGTTCGTCTTTCATCTTTACAACGAGTTTCTGGATTTCTGCATGGTTGGCCTTTGACCCCATGGTGTTTATCTCACGTCCCATCTCCTGGGCAATGAACCCGAGTTTTTTCCCGGGGTGTGCCTCACCGTTTATGGTTTCCATAAAATATTTGCAGTGCTGGCGCAGACGCACCTTTTCTTCGTTTATGTCTAACTTTTCAATGTAGAGGATTATCTCCTGCTCGAGACGGTTTTCGTCTGTCTCTACCTTCATCTCTTCCAGTTTGGAGAGTATGCGCCCGCGAATGGAGGCAATGCGCTGCTGTTCATATTTTTCAACCTCGTCTACAAATGATTCGATATACCTGACCCTTTTTGTAACGTCTGAGTATAGGGTCTCTCCCTCTCTGCTTCTGAACGAGTCGAGATTGGCAACAGCCTGCCTTATTGTAGCAAAGAATATGTCCCACTGCTCTCCGGTGAGTTCCTGTCTTGGCTGCTCGAGCACCTCGGGTATCTTTATTATGGCTGCAATCATTTCAGGTGCCGTGGCTGTCTCTTTCTCTGCACCGGCTTGGGCAGCCGCCGCAGAAATCTGCCTCATATACTCTGAAAAGAGTTCCCGGTTCAGGGTCCTTGCAGCGGCCTTGGCATTCTGTTCCCAGTTTACAAAAAGATCTATGTTGCCTCTTGTAAGTTCTCCGGCGATATACTGTCTTACTTCCATCTCCTTTTCTCGCGGAATAAGCTGGCTCTTGATTCCAATGTCGGCATTCTTGCCGTTAAGAGACCTTATTTCTACAATCAGTTTTCCGTTTTCCAAAAGGGTTTCGGCTTTTCCATAGCCTGTCATGGATTTTATCATAACTTTCAGGTATAAGTGCAAAACGGGGCGCAAGTTACATATTTATTCTTGTTTTGTAAAATCTGAAATAAATTGGAGTATATTTGCGAGAATAAAAACATACTTATACTGTACACAGATGGAAGAGGTTAAAAACAATGGTGAGGCTGCAGAAAAACAGCTTAATTTCATAGAGGAGATTATTGAGAATGACCTTGCTTCGGGGCGTTGCACAAGCGTGCTTACCCGTTTTCCGCCGGAGCCGAACGGTTATCTGCACATAGGGCATGCAAAGAGCATCTGCCTGAATTTCGGACTGGCCAAAAAATACGGCGGCAAGACAAATATCCGTTTCGACGACACTAATCCTTCTAAAGAAGATACCGAGTATGTAGATTCAATAAAGGAAGATGTAAAATGGCTTGGTTTTGAATGGGCCAACGAGTTCTACGCTTCTGATTATTTCGAGCAGCTTTACGAGTGGGCATGCGTGCTTGTCAGAAAAGGGCTGGCATATGTAGACGACCAGTCGCAGGAGGAGATAAGGGCCGGCCGCGGCACAGTAGGCACTCCGGGTGTAAACAGCCCGTACAGAGACAGAAGCGTGGAGGAAAACCTTACGCTTTTCAGGCAGATGAGAGAGGGCAGGTTCAGGGAAGGTGAGAAAGTCCTGCGGGCAAAGATAGACATGTCGCATCCCAACATGCTTCTCAGAGACCCGCTTATGTACAGGATAAACTATTCGCACCATCACCGTACAGGGAACAAGTGGTGCATCTATCCCATGTATGATTTTGCCCATGGACAGTGCGATTCAATAGAACATATAACCCATTCCATCTGTACGCTTGAATTCGACGTGCACCGCCCGCTTTACGACTGGTTCATAGAGAAACTGGAGATATTTCCGTCGCATCAGTATGAATTTGCCCGTTTGAACCTTACATATACTGTCATGAGCAAGAGAAAACTTCTTGAACTTGTCAGGAACGGTTACGTGATGGGGTGGGACGATCCGCGCATGCCTACCATCTGCGGCATAAGGAGGCGTGGCTATACCCCCGAAAGCATAAGGCTTTTTGCAGAGAAGGTAGGCGTTGCAAAGCGAGACAACACAATAGACCTTTCGCTTCTTGAGTGGTGCGTGAGGGAGGATTTGAACAGACGCTCCAACAGATATATGGCGGTGCTCAATCCTGTAAGGCTGGTAATCACCAACTGGGAGAAGGGAAGGGTGGAGCAGTTCGAGGCTCCACTCAACCCGGCAGAGCCGGAAGGGGCGAAAAGGCAGGTGCCTTTTACCGGCGAACTTTATATAGAGCGCGACGATTTCATGGAAGAGCCGCCCAAAAAGTATTTCCGTCTCAAACCTGGGGGAGAGGTGCGGTTGAAGTATTCATATATAGTGAAATGCGAGGAGGTAATCAAGGATTCCAACGGCAATGTAATAGAGATAAGATGTACGTATGACCCCACTTCCAGGCCAGGGACGGGAGAGTGGCGTTCGGTAAAGGGTACGATTCACTGGGTAAGCATTGCGGATGCAGAAAAACTGGAAGTGCGCCTGATAGACAAGCTCTTTACCGAGCCTTATATGGATTCCATAGAAGAGGGCAAGGATTACAAGGATTATCTGAATCCAGATTCAATGAAAACAGTCTCCGCCTATGCTGAACCGGCGCTTCTGAAAGATGAAAGCGGCATTGCAGTGCAGTTCGAAAGGGTCGGCTATTTTGTAAAGGACAGAGACTCCGTGCCAGGCAATCCGGTTTTCAACAAAACCGCGGCGTTGAAAGATACGTTCAGGAAATAGTCCTCTGGCTGAAAACAGACATTTTTCATGTGAGCAGCATGGCGGGAATCTGCCTATTGGCAGTTTCCCGCTGTTGTTTTATCATGGAGTCTGCTTGGAATTTTACAATGAAATTGTTAACTTGTATTCGACTGTTAAAACTTTAAAACTGTAAAGCTATGAAAAGGACCGGTAATATTCTCCTTTCAACTTCATCCGGATTACATGGAATTGTGATGCGCTGCATAATGTGTGGCAGCATTTTCCTGTTCCTTGTCTCCTGCGTGGAGGAGATTGTAATGGACCCGAAGGAGAGGGCTGTTAATGTTGAGTGTGTTCTGGAAAACAGCGAGACGCAGACCCTGCATCTGAACTATACGGCATATATTTCTGAGAATTCATATTCTCCGGTTGAAAAAGCGGATGTAAAGGTTATAGAGTATATAAAAGGTAACGTCAGTTATTTGAAAAATCGTGAATATAAATTCTTAAAAGTAAAGGATGGCGAGTGGAGCGCAAATTTCATACCTGTTCCTGCGGCCAAGTATGAACTTGAAATATTGATTCCAGGTGAAGATTCCATTACTGCGACAACATATTATGTGGAAGATACCACCATGTTCAGATGGTTTGATTATCTGGAACGTCTCTTTCCAAACGATAATCCCGGAACAAGGGCGCTTCAACCTCTTGAGACGCTGACCGGTTATTCAACTGTTCTCAATACGCCGGAGTATTCGTTCAGTGATGTGCGGAATGCTGAGTTCCCCCTTTTCCGTTTCTACAGTGAAAGCATCTTCCCCTTATGGATATACGGCATGGATTACGACCCTGCAAAGGATGAGTACTGCCAGGCGGAACTTATAACCATTCCCTATCCCGACAGTCTGAGGGTACTGTCGGCCGTTGACCCGTACTACGACTGGATAGACCGGTTCAACGTGGTTGATGTAAAGAGGGAGGATGTGGCTGAGTTCCGCTACCCTGATGATGTGGGAATCGAATTCCCTCATGTGCTGGAATACGGCTATCCTCAATACCTGCACGGTGAGTACAATGCAACAACAACGGATATGCACTACAGGTATCTGAGGTTGCAATGCTCTTATAACGCGCCAAAAAAAGGACAAGTTAAACCAGGTACTCAAACAGATGGTTATTACCCCTGCGAATTCTGCGGCCACATATATGTGGCGGCCAGTTTCCGCCAATACAGATATGGAATTCCCCATCCCAAGGCATATCTGGTCTTCCAGGTTGCAAATGAAGATTACGACCGTTACCTGAAGACGCTTGTTTCGTGGTCTCAGAAGAAGGAGTACGGCGGCAACACCAGCCTTACGGATATATGGGAATACAAGAGCCAGTTATACTCCAATATCAACAACGGTCTGGGTATCTTTGGGGCGAAATATGTAAAGAAAGTGCCCTACATGGATTACAAGTCCATAACCTACAAGGGAACCACATATTGCAAGAAATATACGTTGGAATAACTATAAACCTGATATTATGAAAAAAATTGCGACCTTATTGCTTTTCATGCTTGTCTCATTGGCGGCAGCGGCACAGGAAATAAAAGAACTGCGTGATACGTTGCGAGAGGCAGTTGTAACGGCGGAGGCTCTCAAGGCCAGGCCCGCGGGACTTACAAGGGTTGACTTGCACCAGACGCGCCAGATGGTAACTGCAATGGGAGAAAGCGATGTAATAAAATATATCCAGACCCTTCCGGGAATCTCTTCCGGTGTGGAGGGTACCACATCATTTTACGTACGCGGGGGAAATCTGGGCAACAATGTCGTGACACTGGACGGTGTCAGACTTTACGGTTACGGTCACCTTTTGGGAATAACTACCGTATTCCCGAGCAATATTGTAGACAATGTAGACTTCAATGTGGGGGGCTTCGATGCCGAAAGCAGCAATCTCCTTGCTTCGCATATAAAAGTCAGTACCAAGGAAGGCAATTTCAACAGCGTTGAAGCAGAAGGTTCCATAAGTAATTTCATTATAAGCGGATATGCCTCTGCACCGATAATAAAGGAAAAACTTGCCATTACCGCCTCGGCCAGAATATCGCCTGTAAATCTTGAGTATAACATGTTCGAAAGTCTGCTTGAAAAGAACAATGCAATGTTCGAGGATGTGGAAGGCAGTGTGTACGATCTCTTTGCGAAAGTGTCGTACAAACCTGCAAAGAACCATTTCATAAGCGGAAGCGTATTTTACAGCAAAGATGATTTCGGATATGGAGACTATGACAACGGCTCTTTCGACAATTTGGGCTGGAACAACTTTGTGGCCAATTTGCAATGGAAATATTCTCTGTTGGACGACAGGCTGCGTATAAGCGCTTCTGCTTCATATAACGACTATTCAAGCAACCAGAGGCAGGAGAAGGAACTGGAAGGAGTCTACAACGAACTTATCATAAAATCTCTCATAAAGGAGACGACTGCAAACGTTGTGGCAGACGGTGTACTTACCAATAACGGCCTTCTTACTGCCAAAATCGGGGCAAGGTACAACGGTTCGGAATTCAATCCTGGAAGCAGCAGGGTCTATGGGGAGGAGAGTTCGATGGCAGATATAAACAAGACAAGAAACTCTCTTACCACCATATTCGGGCAGTTGAGATACGGGCGCGACAGGTGGCATCTGATGGCTGCCGCAAGGTACAATATTTTCAGAGGAGACAAAAACGGGGCCGACTACAAAGTGTCGAAGCCGGAGATAAGCGTTTCGGGCGGACTTATGATAACAGACTGGATGAAACTCGAAGCAACATACGACAGGCTGGAGCAGTTTTACCACACTCTGGAAGGTATACCCCTGGGCTGGTCTGTAGATATGATTGTCCCCTCGAACGGGAAAGTGGAGCCGGAAAACTCTTCGCAGATATATGCAGGCCTTGCATTCAGCTTCAATAATCATACGTTTTCGATAGGAGGCTATACAAAGGATCTGGACAATATCATATATTTTGAAAAAGCTTCTGAATTTTTCAGTTCGGCGGCATCGCGCTGGAGCGACTTTATCCAGACGGGCAAAGGCACTTCCTACGGTATAGAGACCCTTTACGAGAAAAGGGGAGAGAGGCTGAACTACAAAATAGCCTATACATATTCAAAGACAGACCGCACATTCGACGGTGTAAACCGCGGCGAGACATTCCTTGCAAAATATGACAGGCCGCATGTATTGAATGTTACGGGCGACTATGTGTTCCGCCGGAACGAAAGGAACGAGATGGGCGTGAACCTCCAGTTTACGTACCAGAGCGGTAACATGGAGACAGTAAAGTCCGGAACCTACATAGCGCACCTTCCAGGGTGGGAGTATGACATAGAGGTAGACTGGTACAGCGGTAAGATAAACAACTACAGGATGCCGGCCTATACGAGGCTCGACATAGGCTGGTGGGGTACTTTCTATGGAAAGAAACTGACTCATACGGTCAAGGCCGGGATATACAATGTCTTTAACAGACACAACCATTTCAGCCTTTATTATGACAACGACGAGCGCGACTGGAAGCAGGTTTACCTCTTTCCCATTATGCCGAGCCTGAGTTATACCATAAGTTTTTAACTGCAGAAACTGCGCAGCAACTCCAGTTCCTCTTTCCAGATTTCCGGTTTGGGAGTCTCCATTATGAGCGGGATGCCGTTGAACCTTTCGTCTTTCATTATCATTCTGAAAGGAGTCAGCCCCAGCATGCCCTCTCCAAGGCTACTGTGACGGTCTACGCGGCTGCCTGCGCCCTTGACTGCATCGTTCAGATGCATGCCGCGGAGGTATTTGAACCCTATTGTCTTGTCAAACTCATCGAATACCTGCGTAAAGCCTGTTTCGGTTGAAATATCGTATCCGGCTGCAAACGCATGGCACGTATCTATGCATACACCAACTCTTGACTTGTCTTCGACCAGCTCTATGATCCGTGCAATGTGTTCAAAGGCGAAACCTACGTTTGAGCCCTGGCCTGCGGTGTTTTCTATGACGGCTGTTACTCCGCTGGTCTTGTCGAGTGCAATGTTTATTGATTCTGCCACTATCTCAAGGCAGCGTTCAACGCTGATTTCCTTAAGGTGACTGCCGGGATGGAAGTTGAGTCTGTCAAGCCCAAGCTGGCTGCATCTTCTCATCTCTTCTATGAAGGCGCCTCTTGATTTCTGAAGCGACTCTTCGTTTGGGCTTCCGAGGTTTATGAGGTAACTGTCGTGCGGCAGTATCTGTTTTGCGGTATAACCGTATTTTGCGCAGGCTGCCTTGAATTTTTCTATCTCTTCTGTGGCAAGAGGCTTTGCCACCCACTGCCTCTGGTTTTTTGTAAACAGTGCAAATGCCGTTGCACCAATAGAGTTTGCATTTTCTGGGGCCGACTGCAGCCCGCCCGATGCGCTTACGTGTGCTCCTATGTATTTCATGTCATGTGAATTGTTTGGTCTGTTCAACTTATACGTGAATAATCTGCCGCCAGTTTGCCGTCGCGCCTGAGTGCCTGCAACTGTTGCTGCAGCAGACGGTTTCCGGGCTTTTCCAGTAACGGATCCTGCTCGAGTACCTCAAGGGCTGTCTGCCTTGCATCTTCAAGAATCCTGCTGTCTTTGGATAGGTTTGCAATATGCAGGTCTATTGCAAGCCCGCTTTGAACGGTTCCCTCCAGATCTCCAGGACCACGCATCCTCAAGTCTGCCTCCGCCAGCTCGAATCCGTCCTGGGTAGTGCACATGAGTTCTATTCTCTCGCGGCTCTCCTTGCTAAGCCTGTACCCTGTCATGAGAATACAATAAGATTTCTTGTTTCCCCGGCCTACGCGTCCGCGCAGCTGATGCAGCTGGCTGAGGCCAAAACGTTCGGCGCTTTCTATTATCATGACAGAGGCGTTGGGTACATCCACACCGACCTCTATTACAGATGTGGCCACCAGTATGTTTGCACGCCCCTCGGCAAAGAGTTCCATGTCATGGGCCTTGTCTTCGGGTTTCTGCTTGCCGTGTACCACTGCCGTTACGTATTCAGGGGCCTTGAATTCCTCGGTTATTGTCCTGTAACCCTCTTCAAGGTTCTTATAGTCCATCTTTTCACTCTCCTTTATAAGCGGATAGACTACGAAAATCTGTCGGCCTTCTCTTATCTGCTCTTTCATGAATGAGAAAATCTGCCTGCGCTGCCTTTCGGTTGCGTGAATTGTCTCTACGGGCTTTCTGCCAGGAGGCAGTTCGTCAAGTACGGAGACATCGAGGTCTCCGTAGAGTGTCATTGCAAGCGTACGTGGAATGGGAGTCGCCGTCATAACCAGAATGTGTGGCAAAACTTCAGACTTGCTCCATAGTCTGGAGCGCTGTTCTACTCCAAAGCGGTGCTGCTCATCTACAATTGCAAGAGCCAGGTTCCTGAATGCCACGCTCTCTTCAATAAGGGCGTGTGTTCCTATCAGGATGTTTACAGTACCGCTGTCAAGCTCTTCATGGAGCCTTTCCCTCTCTTTTTTTCTGGTGGTGCCGGTAAGAAGGGCACATTTTACCCCGGTGCCTGCAAGAAATCTGGAAACAGTGTTGTAATGCTGCCGGGCAAGAACCTCCGTAGGGGCCATTATGCAGCTCTGGTAGCCATTGTCTGTAACTATAAGCGCGACAAGAAGCGCTACGAGAGTCTTTCCGCTGCCGACGTCGCCCTGCAGCAGACGGTTCATCTGTCTGCCGCTGCGCATGTCTTCGCGTATTTCCCTTATAACCCTCTTCTGTGCTCCGGTGAGCGGGAACGGGAGCGAGGAGTAGCAGCGGTTGAATGCTTCCCCCACCTTGTGCATCACTATTCCGTTATCTTTTCTCATACGCACGCTCCGCTGCTTCAGCAAGCCGAGCTGCAGGTAGAACAGCTCTTCATACTTCAACCTGTTTCTGGCAAGGGAGAGAACCATGTCGTTTTCCGGAAAGTGGATGTTCTTAAGGGCCTTCTTTAACGGTAAAAGGCCTTTGCGCCTTATCAGATACTCAGGCAAAGTCTCTTCTATGGAGTCTGCGTATTTTTCGAGTATGATGCTTTCTGCCTTTATGACAGCCCTGTTGTTCAGCCCTGAATTCTTAAGCTTTTCGCTTCCCGGGTAGACACCGCTTATGCTGCCGGCGCCTGCCGTGCTCTCTTCCGAAGCCGGTACTATTTCCGGATGTACGAGGTTGCATGTGCCGTTGAATTCAGAAACCCGTCCGAACACTATATATTCCGTTTCTGGCTTTATCTTTTCTGAAATCCACTTTATTCCCTTGAAAAAGACGAGCTCTATTCTACCGGTAGGGTCTTGCAGTGTCATGGTAAGGCGTCTGGACCCTGGAGCAGTGCCAGCCATCTTCATACCGGTAATCCGCCCCCTCAGCTGTATGTAGGATGTTGCAGGCGTGATTTCGGAGACTGTGTGTATTCTGCTTCTGTCTATATACCTGAACGGGAAAAAGTAAAGCATCTGCCTGAATGTGGAAATTCCAAATTCTTTACGCAGCAGTTCTCCGCGCCTGGGCCCTATGCCGGGCAGAAACTTTATGTCGGAATCGAGAATGTTCGGCATGATGCAAAGGTAGGAAAAATAAGATAATGCTTTTATCTGAGCTCTTTTTTTAGTAACTTGCAAAGTTTTATATAGTGAAAAGATTGGTTATGTCTAAAATTGTTGTAGGAATTACTCAGGGAGATACCAACGGCATAGGCTATGAGGTTATAATCAAAACCCTCTCCGACGCAAGGGTGCTTGAGATGTGCACGCCTGTTGTCTACGGTTCTTCAAAGGCATTCGGATTTTACAGGAAACAGATACCGGAAACGGAAAACATCAATACAAACGTGGTGGCTTCTGCCAGGGATGCCCATCCCAAAAGGGTGAATATTGTGAATTGTGTAGACGACAACGCGCAAATATCTCCCGGGCACCTTACCAAGAGCGGTTCGCAGGCTGCGATAACGGCTTTGAAATGTGCGGTGGGGGAGATGAAAAAAGGTTATATAGACGTGCTTGTGACAGCTCCGTTCAACAAACGGGCCGTTTCAGATGAAACTTTCAGGTTTCCCGGGCATACGGAGTATCTTGTAAGCGAGTTCGGGGCCAAGGACGGGCTCATGTTTCTCTGCTCAGACAAAATGCGCGTGGGCGTGGCAACAAACCATCTTGCCATTTCAAAAGTGTCGGCCGCAATAACGGAAGAGCGGATATTGAGCAAGCTGAGGCTGATGAACGAGTCACTCAAAAGGGATTTTGGCGTGGTGAAGCCAAAACTGGCGGTACTGGGGCTGAATCCGCATTCGGGAGACAGGGGGCTTCTGGGTGACGAGGAAATAAAAGTCATAATCCCCGCCATAGAGAAGGCCAACAAGGAGAACATACTTGCGTTCGGCCCTTTCTCTCCCGACGGCTTTTTCAGCATAAACATGCAGTACAGGTTCGATGCCGTTCTGGCAATGTATCACGATCAGGGGCTTATTCCGTTCAAGTCGCTTGCCTTTGATTCGGGCGTAAACTATACGGCGGGCCTGCCCATAGTCAGGACTTCTCCTGACCATGGCACGGCTTTCGACCTTGCGGGAGAGAACAAGGCCAATCCTCAATCGATGCTTTCGGCCATCTATATGGCTGTAGACATATACAGGAACAGGAAGCGTTACGACCAGATGAACGCAGATCCGGTTAAAGAGGAAACGGAGGCGTAGAAGTCATGGACGAACCCATATATATGTATACCGACGGGGCGAGCCGGGGAAATCCCGGCCCTGGCGGATACGGAGTCGTCTTGAAATGCGGCCCCCACTACAGGGAACTTTCTGCCGGTTACAGGCTTACTACAAATAACCGGATGGAACTGCTGGCCGTGATTGTTGGGCTTGAGGCCATAAGGCGGAAAAATGCCAGAGTGATGGTATACAGCGATTCCGCATACGTGGTAAAGGCTGTCAATGAGGGGTGGATAGAAAAATGGCTTGTGAAGGGGCTGCACAAACAGAAAAATCCGGATTTGTGGGAGAGGTTTCTCAATATTTATAAACAACATAATGTCTCGTTCTTTCAGTTGAAGGGCCATAGCGGACATCCGGAAAACGAGCGGTGCGATGCGTTGGCGGTAGAGGCGGCGCTTTCTGAAAACCTTAACGAAGACGAGGGTTATAATATTGTAAAAGAGTAAGTCATGAAACAGTTTTTTGAGCGTGAAGGGCTGCGGTATGCCATGATAGGCAGCGGAAGTTGGGCTACGGCTCTTATAAAACTGCTGCTGAACCATCAGCAGAAAATTGCCTGGTATATACGCGACGGAAAAAAGATTGAACAGATTATAAAGAGCGCACACAATCCCTCTTATCTGCAGTCTGTTTACCTGGATCCTGCGAGGCTTGAGATGAGCAGTGATTTGAATGCTGTGGTGGAGGGGGCAGACGTGATTCTTGTGGCAACCCCGTCGGCATACTTTATGGATACTTTTTCCATGCTTAAGGTATCGCTTGACAACAAGTTCATCATTTCGGCAATAAAGGGGTTTGTAGATGAAAAAAACCTTACCATTGCCGAGTATTTCAACCAGTGTCATAACGTGCCTTTCGACAGAATCGGGGTTATTGGCGGTCCTTGCCATGCAGAGGAGGTCTCCATGGAGAGGCTTTCCTATCTGACTCTTACCAGCAAATATTACGAGGTGGCCTGTGCCCTGTGCGATATTTTCGCGTGCGACTATATCAAGGCCTCGCCCGGTACCGACATTTACGGTGTAGAGTATTCCGCCGCGCTGAAGAACGTATATGCGGTTGCAGCAGGAATCTGTCATGGCCTGGGTTATGGCGACAACTTCATGGCCGTGCTCATGACGAATGCCTATCACGAAATCGTGAACTTCCTGAATGCCACACATCCTGACAAGGACAGGAATCTTTCCTCTTCGGTCTATCTTGGAGACTTGCTGGTTACGGCCTATTCCAAGTTCAGCCGGAACAGGACTTTCGGGGGCATGATAGGCAAAGGCTATTCGGTAATAAGCGCCCAGATTGAGATGAACATGGTTGCCGAGGGCTATTATGCTTCGAGGTGCATATATGAGATAAACAAGAATTTCAGAATCGACATGCCAATTGCAGATGCGGTTTACATGATACTGTACAAGCAAAGATATCCCGCATATGTGATGAAGCAGCTGGAAGACAAATTGTATTAACGGTCACTGTAAATTTGGAGTTATAGTTATGGTTTCTCTTGATTTTAAAACGGTATTGGGATTTGTTCCGCGTAATGTTTATGAAAGGGCCCAGAGCGACGCCTTCAAGGCGTTCGATATGCTGCATGGCGCGACAGGAGCCGGAAACGGTTTTTTGGGATGGCTGGATCTGCCTTCACAAACCGACGAGAGTCTTATAAGCAGGATAGAAGCCGTTGCCCGGAGGTGGAAAAACGAGGTGGAAGCAGTTGTGACAATAGGCATAGGCGGCTCTTACCTTGGGGCCAAATGTGTGATAGAAGCTTTGTCAGGAGCCTTTCATTCACATGTAAAGGGAGATTTTCCCCATATACTTTTTGCAGGACACAACCTTTGCGAGGATTATATGGGCGAATTGCTCGAATATCTTGAAAACAGGGATTTTGCCATAGTAGTGGTGTCAAAGTCAGGTACGACAACCGAGCCGGCGATAGCTTTCAGGCTGTTGCGCGCCCTGCTGGAGCGCAAAATCGGCGTAAAGGCCTCTGCAGGCAGAATCGTTGCCATAACGGATGCTTCAAAAGGGGCGCTGCGCATGCTTTCCGACGAGAACGGTTACCAGACTTTTATAGTGCCTGACAATGTGGGAGGGCGTTATTCTGTCCTTACTCCTGTGGGGCTGCTTCCCATAGCATTGGCTGGATTTGACATAAGGGCTCTGGTTGCCGGCGCTTCGGTCATGGAAAAAGCATGCTCGGAAAGGTCTTCACTGAATCCGGCATTGAGTTATGCATTGATACGCAATGCGTTGTATCGCACCGGGAAAAAGATAGAGATACTGGTGAATTACAACCCAAGACTGCAATATTTTTCGGAGTGGTGGAAACAGCTCTACGGCGAGAGCGAGGGTAAGGACGGTAAGGGGATTTTCCCTGCATCTGCAAGTTTCACCACAGACCTGCATTCCATGGGGCAGTATATACAGGATGGCGAACGGACAATCTTTGAGACCAACATACTTGTGGAAGAGAATGTCAGGCAGGTGACGCTTGGCAGCGAGAAGAATGATGGCGACGGCCTCAACTATCTTGCAGGAAAGAGAATGGGATGGATAAATTCCATGGCTCAGCTCGGAACTATGCTTGCGCATGTAGAGGGCGGCGTGCCCAATATTGTCTTTAAGATAGACCGGATAGACGAATGTAACATCGGGGAGCTTGTCTATCTGTTCGAGGCAGCCTGCGGTATTAGCGGCTATATGCTGGGGGTGAATCCTTTCGACCAGCCCGGCGTTGAGGCATACAAGAGGAACATGTTCGCACTGTTGGGAAAACCAGGTTATGAAGAGGCTTCGGCCATACTTAAAAAGAAAATCTGAGCATGGAGTTTCTCAGGGCGGTTGCCAAAATCTTTGCCGATTCTTCTGAGAACCGCCTGTTTGTCTTCCCCAACAGGCGGTCAATAAAGTTTTTTTTGAAATATCTTGGAACAGAGCATGGCAACCGTTCCGGCAAGCCCATGTTCGCACCGCAGACAACGACAGTAAACGACCTTTTTCTGAAATTGAGCGGACTGAAAGCGGCAGACCCCATTGAGACCCAATATCTGCTATATAACCATTATGTTGAGCTGGTACATGGCGGAGACAGAGACAGGGAACCGTTCGATGAATTTATAAACTGGGGTAATGTCATTGTTTCTGATTTCAACGACATAGACAAGTATTTCATAGATGCCCGGCAGCTTTTTTCAAATATCAGAGATCTGAAAGACATAGAGGAAGACTTCTCTTTTCTGTCTCCGGTGCAGCGCGAGGCCATAAGAAGATTCTGGGGTAACTTTACAAAGGGAGATGAAAGTTTCAAGAAAGAGAAATTCATTTCGCTCTGGTCTGTGATGTATGAACTGTATTCGCGCCTGAGGGCCTCGCTTTCAGCCAGAGGAGAAGGGTATGAGGGAATGATTTACCGCAGCGTGGCCGGGAGGATAGACGAATTTGATCTGGGCAATCTGGTCTTTGTCGGCTTCAATGCTCCAAATGCGTGTGAAAAGATTCTTATGAAAAGAAGCCGTGATGCCGGAGGCGACTTTTACTGGGATTTTTACGGAGAGATGGTTACAGACCCTGACAACAAGTCTTCCATGTTCATAGAGTCGCTCAGGAAGGAGTTCCCTTCCAGACATCTCCTGCCGGATGATGCAACCCGCGTTACCGCTCTTTCCGACCTTGAGATAAACCTATACGGTGTGCCTTCCGGGGTGGGAGGTGCAATCCTTGCATGCGACATTCTGAGAAAGCATATTGGAGATGACCCTCTTAAGACTGCCGTGCTGCTGCCGGATGAGAAGCTGCTCATACCGCTGCTCTCATCAATACCGCAGGAATACGGAAAGGTAAATGTTACAATGGGCTATCCTGTTACAGCCACACCGCTTCCCGATTTTATGAACATGCTTGCAGGCTTGCAGAGAAACGTTGTGGAGCAGGATGGCAAAAGTCTCTTTCATCACGCTTCGGTAAGGGCGCTTCTCTCTCACAGATATCTGAAAGCCGCAGCAGGCAGCCTGTGCAGCAATATCTGTGAAAACATAGTCAGGGAAAACAAAATCTATATATCTTCCGACGATCCGCTGTTTACAGGCTCAGAATCCGGCCTTGTAAGAAAGATTTTCCGCAGCATGGAGAGGGTTCAAGATATAATAGACTGGCAGAGAGAGATACTTGAAGAGATAGAATCTGCCGTGGAGCATCCCGACAAGGATTTCATATACTGCTATTACAAGGCTCTCGAAAAGTTGAAAAAACTGGACTTGCCGCTTGGAAAGGCTGCATATTTCAGGCTGTTGAGGCAGATGACCTCAATGTTTACGGTGCCTTTCAGGGGTGAGCCGCTGGAGGGGTTGCAGATAATGGGGCCTCTTGAAATCCGCTCCCTTGATTTCGACAACATAATAATACTCTCTGCAAACGAAGGCCTTTTTCCTGCAACCGCAGCGGCGCCTTCGCTGATTCCCTATAACTTGAGGCTCGGGTTCGGACTGCCCACATATCAGCTCCAGGACGCAATTTCGGCCTACCATTTCTACAGAAGCATCTGCAGGGCCAGGAATCTGTACATGATATATGATTCGAGGGCTGAGGGGCTGAACAGGGGTGAAGAGAGCCGTTACATAAAGCAGCTGAAATATCATTATGAATGCAGAATCAACGGACATTCTGTAACTTATCCTCTCGTAAACGGCACTGTGCAGATTGAACCGCTCGCAAAAAGCGATGCCATTATGGAAAAGATGCGCAACCTGTATATGGGGGATGGGGGCGGATACCTGTCGGCAAGTGCTATAAATTGTTATATAGATTGTCCGCTGAAATTCTACCATACTTATGTTGAGGGGATAAGGGAACAGGACGACGTGATTGAGGAACTCGATGCCGGAAAATTCGGAGAACTTTTCCATGCTGTAGTTCAAAGGCTGTATGCTCCCTATTTGAACGAGGTGCTTTCTGCAGATCTTATATCAAGACTAAGGACAGACAGGGAAGGCCGTATAGACAACATCATAGATGAGTATTTTGCCAGGGAAAAGCTTGGTAAAATCTCGGGAGAAAACCTTATAGTCAAGGAGGTTATAAAAAGATACATAGCCATAACGCTTGGCGTGGATGCCAGAATCGCCCCTTTTTGCCTGCATGCGGCAGAAAAGAGGATGTTTTGCTCCATGGAACTGCCTGGAACGGGAACGGTGCGTCTCAAGGCCATAATAGACAGAATTGACAGTACAGACGCCGGACTGCGTATTGCAGACTATAAGACAGGCAAGGTTGTCATGCCCGGCAAAAAGGATTTTGACATATCTCAGCTGTTCAATATTGAAAAGGTGCATTACAAGGAACTGTTCCAGCTCTATTTCTATGCATACGTATTTTCCCGTGACGGCGGGATGCAGGACCCGGATGAGTTCAGGCTGGTCATATACAATGTTCCTGAACTGTTGAAAAAGTCGTTTACGGAGCATATTGCAACCAGAGATTCGCTTGAGGCGTTCGGGCAGATGCTGAAAGAGTGCATTGGCGGGATATTCAATCAGCAGATTCCGTTTTCTCCCTCTTCGTGGAACAGCGAGGGGTGCAGAGAGTGTAAATTCAAACTGCTTTGCAGACACAGATGACAGGAAAGATAGACATATACAAGGCCTCCGCAGGTTCAGGAAAGACCTTCAGGCTCACAGGAGAGTATATAAAGTTGCTCTTTGCAGACGAGTATGAGTACAGGCATATTCTGGCTGTGACCTTTACAAACAAGGCTACCGACCAGATGAAGCACCGTATACTGAGTGAACTCTACCTGCTCTCAAAACATCCCGAAAAATCTGCATATATAGACGAGATAATTTCATGTACGCACAAGAGCGCCTCTGAGGTTGCGGAGTATTCGGGCTCTGTCCTCAAGAGAATACTGCACGATTATTCTGCGTTCAGCATAAGTACGATAGACACTTTTTTCCAGAGTGTGATGCGTTCCTTTTCGCGTGAACTGGGGAGAATGGCGACATATAACGTCGAGATTGACGACAGCCAGATAATATCCATGGTGATAGACCGCATGTTTCTCTCTCTTGACAAGAGCGAAAATTCCAGACTCCTGGACTGGCTCATAAGATATTCTCTGGAGAGCATTGAGGAGGGCCGGTCGTGGAGAATAAAGAACAATATAATGGAACTCTCCAAAAATCTCAATTCGGAGAGTTTCAAGATAAAGAACAGGGGACGGGCCGGTTATTTCAATCCGGGCCGTTACATGGAGCAGATCCAGCGCCTGAAAGAGAAGATTGCCGTGGTGGAACGTTCTTATGTGGAGAGTGTGAAAAAACTTGCGGAACAGGCAATCAGGATAATAGAAGGCGGAGGCCTTACCCTTCTCGACTTCAAGGGCCGTTCGAGGTCTCCATTTGCCAGGTTAGGGAAGTTTGCAGCAGGCAATGCCATATTTGACACAGGCAGTTATGACGCTTTTTCAGGATTGTACGGGAATGTGGATGAGTGGGTGAAAACCGGGAATAAGGCAAAAGTTCTTGGCATATACGGGGAACTGAATGATCTCATCGGGGAAATGATAAGGTGCTACAGGGAGAACTACCGGCTTTACGCCACATGCGGCAAGGTGAAGAACAACCTCGGTGCACTTGCCATATTGGGGGAGATTCATTCAAACCTTGCCCTTTACTGCAGGGAGAACAATATCCTGCTTCTTTCCCAGACCAATGAACTTCTGCACGATATAATAGACGGCAGCGATACGCCTTTCATTTATGAAAAAGTAGGCACTTGGATAAACCATTTCATGATAGACGAGTTCCAGGATACCTCATCAATGCAGTGGGAGAATTTCAAGCCGTTGCTGCATAACAGCATTGCGGAGGGGAACGGCAACCTTGTGGTGGGTGACGTAAAGCAGAGCATTTACAGATGGCGCAATTCAGACTGGAGTATCCTGAACAAGGGCATAATGCGGGAATTTGAGTGCAATGTGAGCACCCTTTCCGTAAACTGGAGGAGCAGCAAGGATATTGTGGAATTCAACAATGGATTTTTCGGTTATGCTGCCATGATGCTCGAAGATTTTTATTGCGATTCTACGGGAACTGAAGCCGATACCATATCTGGGATCTATGATGTCACGCAGGACGAATCCCGGAATGAAAATCTTGCAGACCAGATTGTTTCTGAAAAGGGGGCGAAGATGCCCGGTTATGTGGAGCTGAACTTTACGGCCGACAGTCAGACAAGCGAAGAGGTGAATTCTGCCATACTGCTCTCTACGGCAGGCAGGCTTATAGACAACGGGTATCCTCAGAACAGGATTTGTGTTCTGGTAAGGTATAATGCCGATGCTGAAGCTGCCGCAAGGATTCTCGCGGAGGCAGGTTATCAGGTCTCTTCTGCGGAGGCTTTCACGCTGGGTCTCTCAGATGCCGTTCTTGAAGTTGTTTCACGGCTTGAGGCACTGGATAACGGCAATCCGGCAGAAGAAGATGAAAAACTGGAGGCGCTCCCGCTTTACATCCTGTGCGAGACTCTTATCAGGGAGAAACTTGAGTCTGGCCAGAAAGAAGACTTGCTTTTCCTGCAATCCTTCCTGGATGCTGTTCTGGAGTTTTCTGTCAAAAACGGAGATAACCGTACCGCATTTCTCAAATGGTGGCATGATTCAGGTTATATGACAAAGGTCCAGCTTTCCCAGGAGAGAGATGCCATCAACGTAATGACAATTCACAAGTCAAAGGGACTGGAATTCGACGCCGTGATTATTCCATATTTCAGGTTGCCGCTCGAGCCTGTGGGATGGAACCGCCCGCTCCTGTGGAGCGACGCTGCTTCAAAGGCTCTGGATTTTGACGGAGTGCTTTCGGCCATATACTCTTCCAGATTGAGAGACACACTATTTGAAAAGGAGTATCTTGATGAGAAACTCTGCTGTTTTGTAGATAACCTTAACCTGGCTTATGTGGCCTTTACAAGAGCAAAGAGGGAACTTGTTGTAATTGCCGATGCAGATACCCGGAATGTCGAGAGGATTGCCTCTCCTGAGGGTATCTCAGACCTGCTTTACGGTTATGCGACAGCGGCAATGGCTGAAAGCCTTTGCGAAGGCAGTTCGGTGCAGACTTTTTCTTCCGGTGTTCCATCCTCTTTCCCGGAAGATGAGACAGACCCCGGCCTTGAACAGCCGGTGCAGCTTCCTCTACAGTTTTCGGCCGCTTTGGCCCTTAAACGGTTTGGAACGGCGCTGCAGAGCAGGGATTCAGGCGACGGCTCCGATATAAGGAACAGGGGCATAGTCTTGCATGAATATTTTTCGCAGATAGCAAATGCGGAAGATATTGTGAAAATAGAAGATCCAGAGGTGCGGGATCTTATAGCCGGCAAACTGGCCTTTGTGGAGAAATATGGTTGGTTTTCAAAAGAGTATGAGGTTTACAGAGAGTGTGAGATTATAGCTTCAGATGGCTCTGTGCATCGTCCTGACCGTGTTGTTGCAAAAGACGGTGAGGCTGTTGTGATAGATTACAAGTTTGGTGAATACCGCCCCTGCGATCCGAGGTACGTGCGCCAGGTCAGGTCTTACATGAAACTGCTTTCCGATATGGGATTCAGAAACGTGCGCGGCGCCCTGTGGTATGTCAACCATGACAGGGTGGAAGAGTTCTGATTGTTCTGCAGACTTCTTTCTTCTGCAGGCATGCCTCAACTATTCCAGCCTGTAATGATATTTGAGAGTATCTGTGTCTGTCGTGCGGAGTTCAGGGTGCAGTATTATTGAAAGGTCCTTGAGAATGACATGCGGTTCCACCGCCCCTCTCTCCCAGAAATCGCTGCCTCCTGCAGGAGTGCGCCTTTTGCTGTTGTTGTATACCTGCCTGTCAGATATGGAAGGGATCCCTGCAAAAAGAGGATTTGCCTTTTTCAGGGTTTCCAGGCTCATGTCTCCGGGATTGAGCCAGACATCTGCATTAAGGGCATACCGGTAAACGGTCTCTATTCCGGCAATGCTTGATTTGGTCTCTCCCTTGCGGCTGCCGAGAATGGTGCCGCCGGCATCCTCTACCAGCCGGCTCATGTAGTTCTCTGCACCGGGAATATACCATAACCCGTTGTATGGAGAGTTTATGAGAACTTTTGTCTTTTCTGTTGTTTTTTCTGCAATGCTGTTTTTCAGGGAGATATATGCGTCTCTTGCATAAGTGTATATGGAATCTGCCTTTCGGGTCTCACCGGTGAGCAGCCCAAAGATCTTTATGTACTCCATCCTTCCTACAGGATGATTTTCGAGATAGTCTCCTATTGCCATGACCTTTATGCCGAGTTCCCGCAATTTGGAGATGTATGTGTTGTCTGCTCCGCTTATGCCGTATGCGAAAACAATGTCGGGGTTGAGGCTCATGATAAGTTCGTAATTGGGCAGGCTCTCTGTCCCCACATCTTTGATCTTATCCTCCATTACAAGGGCCCGTGCCGTGGAATCGTAGATAAAGCGGGTTCCTGAAACGCCCTTTATGGTCTCGCTTTTCCCCAGGGCGTTGAGATATGCGACATGGGAGGTTGACATGCAGACTGCACGTTCCACAGGGCAGGGCAGGGCGTAGGGGTCGTTTATGAAACTGCCGTAAATCTCTCTTGGCACCAGCGTGTAAGTCTGATAACTTTCGCCTCCGCTCCACATGTCTGCAACGGTTATTTTTTTTATGGTTGAATCTGCATCCTCTATTGTGAAATATTTTGCATATTCTACCGTGCCGCTTTCGTGCAGATTTCCTTTCCCTTTCTGCCCGTTGCAGCCTGCAAGCAAGATTGCCGCAGCAACGGCTATTGCAACATGTCTTTTCATTCGTCTCTCTTTTTTATGGATGCTCTTTGGAAGAGCGTTTTTCAAACGGGTGATAAAAGTAACTAAAAAATGGAAAATCCGCCACTTTTAATTTACTTTGCAAAATGGATTGTTTCGATTTGGCTATAGCAGGTGGCGGGGCGGCAGGCCTTTTCGGTGCGGCAGTTGCCGCCGGGCGCGGGCTTTCTGTATTGTTGCTTGAGAGGAACGAGCGTTGCGGGAAAAAAATAGCCATTACAGGCAAGGGACGGTGCAATCTGACAAATACCAGAGATTGGGGCGAATTCTCGGAGCATATTCATCCTTCTCCGAATTTCTTCAAAAGTGCTTTTTTTGGAATGAGCAACAGGGCCACAATGGCCTTTTTCGAGCAAATAGGGTTGCCATTGACAGTAGAGAGGGGGCAGAGAGTATTTCCGGCAAGCATGAGGGCGCAGGATGTTACAGACGTTTTGCTTGCCAGGTTGAGACAGCTTGGAGTTTCTGTCTGTACCGGGTGGCGTGTGGTTGGAGCTTCAAAGGTCGAATATGGTGCTTGTACTCCGGTTTTCAAAGTCAAGGCAAAATCTGCCTCAGGGGAGTTGCGGGTGTTTGCGGCAAGAAATCTGCTTATAACTACCGGAGGGCTTTCCTATCCTGCAACCGGTTCTACCGGCGACGGTTATGTTCTGGCCGAAAGTTTCGGCCACAAGATAGTTCCATGTTTTCCATCGCTTACTGCGTTGGTTCCATTGCATTACGACACTTCTCTCAGCGGTGTTTCACTTAAAAATGTGGAACTTTCGCTCTATGTGAACGGCAATTGTGTGCAGACCGAATTTGGGGAGATGGATTTTACAGACGACGGGATAGAAGGGGCGGCGGCAATCAGGCTGAGCAGGAGGGCTGTCGCCGCGCTTGGCGGAAAGCAGAAGGTTTTTGTATCGTTTGACCTGAAACCCGCCTTGTCATGCGAACAGCTGCGCTTGAGAATCAGGCGTGAGGCTGCGGCCGACATATCTATAGCCAAAGGTGGCGCTGCAGGATTGAAGGCTCTTTTGAAACGGCTTTTGCCCGGAGCTCTTATAGCTCCTTTCATGCGGGCAAACAAAGACCTTTCTTATGAGAACCTGCCTGAAAGATTGAAAGCATGGAGGTTTGCCATTGTCTCCTATGTAGGGTATCGCAGATGTGTTGTAACCGCAGGCGGTGTAGATCTGGCAGGTATCTCTCCAAAGACCATGGGTTCCAAATTGGTTGACGGGCTTTATTTTGCAGGTGAAATCCTTAATCTGGACGGTGATACGGGCGGTTACAATCTGCAGATTGCCTTTTCTACCGCAGCGCTTGCGGCAAAAAGCATCTCTGGCCGGGGATAAATCTCTTTGCTGTTTAGTTTAAACTTCGTTTTCATATCTCTCCAGATAGGATGGCTCCGCCTCTGCTCTCGGCTTGCTGTTTATTTTAAACTTCGTTTACAATCACGCTGCGCCTCGGCATAGTCAGAATAAATTCTGCCTCTGCTCTCGGCTTGCTGTTTATTTTAAACTTCTCGTTTACAATCACGCTGCGCCTCGGCTGTGGAGGGAAAACTTGCTTGCCTGATTACTGGTCTCTGTTTGGAGAGATACCCGTGCCTTGCGGCACTTGCGGTTGCCCGAAGCCTTTGCTGCTGCAAGCAGGCTTGCGCCGCACATGCTTCCTGCAACCGGCACTTCGTTTTCATACCTCTCCAAACAGGAAAATTCTGCCTCTGCTCTCGGCTTGCTGTTTATTTTACTGAAAAAAGAGAGTCGCCCAATCCGATTATGTCGCCGCAGGCGAGTCTTGCTCCTTCGTGCAACTCGAAAAGAAGTATGTCGCCGTGCCTTATGCTTGCAATAGATGTAACTTGTTCTATGCTTTGTTCGATCTCTTCTTTTGAGGGAAATGGCATAATTGGAATGGCAACTCCGTTTTTGGTAAAGACATCGGTTACAGGTCTCTTTGAATCGTATGAGAAATAGGTAGAATAGTCCAGAGCGTTGGCAATGCAGGAAGAGGCGGGGGTCGTATCTATCAGTGAATCTGCCCTTATGGCTATACCATATCCGGGAGAATCGTAATATCTTCCCGCAAATCTTTTCATTACAGCTTTGCCGGCCTTGCAGATCTTTACATAGGCAAAAGGGACGGCGGCTATTTGCGTTACAAAATCCGGAGTGTAAAAATCATCCCAAGCCCTGTTTATGGAGGAGTCGGGCCTGAAGTAAAAATGGATTCTGTTATATGGAACAACTATGATATTCAACCTTTGCCCTGTTTGTTTCTTAGCTGAAGATAGAGATTTGTCATTACCCTTTTGGTGTCGAGCGTAAAATCTCCGTTCTGCATCCATGAATAATAACTTGGCTCAACCGCAAGTACATCCAGCACTTTCTTCCCTTTATGCTTCCCGAAATTGAATATCGCCTCATTGTTCTCGTTCAGTACGATTCTGCCGGCATAGTCTGCAAATCTGTTCTTGTTGGAGAATCTGGAGAGCATTTCAACGTCGTTCTTCAAGGTGTCGGGATATCTGTCGAGCTGCGCCATAAGTATTTCGTATGTTGCAAGCGTGTCGGCTTCGGCCGTATGGGCATTTTCCAGCTCTTTGTCGCAGTAGAACCTGTATGCTGCAGAAAGTGTACGCTGTTCCATCTTGTGGAATATGTTCTGTACGTCTATGAGCAAATGTTTTCTGAAATCAAAGTCTACTCCGGCTCTCAAGAATTCTTCGGCAAGGAGAGGAATGTCGAATTTGAGAGAGTTGTAACCGGCAATGTCGCAACCTTCCATCCATTTTGCCAAAGATTTGGCTATCTCCTTGAACTTTGGGCAATCCTTTACGTCTTCATCCGATATGCCGTGGACAGCCTTTGCTTCCGGCGATATTGGAATCGTAGGGTTTATCCTTCTTGTCTTGATCTCCTTTTCTCCGCCAGGGTGTACCTTGACGGCCGAAATTTCCACAATACGGTCTGTGGCAATGTTAAGCCCCGTGCTTTCAATGTCGAAAAAGAGCAGGGGCCTGGTAAGATTCAACTGCATGGCGGTTTCTTAAACTTAATTGTTGATGCGCATGGGCATGAGCAGTGCGCATATCTCCTCTTCCGGTTCGCTTTGTACGGCTGGCTGTATGAGTGCGGCCCTGTTGGGGTCTGCCAGTTTTATGCAGATTGTGTCGTATGCGAAGTTGCTCAGTATCTCTATAAGGAAAGTAGACTTGAACCCTATTTCCATAGGAGTTCCTCCATATTCGCATGCAAGCTTTTCCTGTGCGCTCATGGAAAAATCCAGATCCTGGGCTGTAATCTCAAGCATGTTGTCTGTCAGCTTGAATATGATTTGCCCGGTTGCCTGGTTGGAGCATACGGCTACGCGCCTGCTGGCATTGAGCAACTCTGTTCTTGCAACGGTTATCACATTCGTGTTGTTTTTGGGAATCACACTCTTGTATGCCGGATATGTTCCGTCTACCAGACGGCATACCATAAGCGTATTGTCGAATTTGAACATTGCATTTTTCTTGTCAAAGGAAACCTCCACTGTCTCATCTGCCAATTTGGCCAGATTGTTCTTTAGTATGTTGGCAGGTTTCTTTGGCAGAATGAAAGTGGCGGCATCGCTTCCCTTAACGTCATTTCTGGTGTAGCATACAAGCTTGTGTGCATTTGAAGCCACCAGAGTGGTGTTTTCAGGGGTTATGTCAAAGTAGATGCCGTTCATTACCGGCCGGAGTTCCTCTTCGGCGGTGGCGTATATGGTACTGTTGATTCCATCTGTCAGGACAGAGGCCTTGAATGTCAGTTTTACAGCATTTTCAAGCCCGGGAAGTTCCGGATATTCGTCTGACGGACCGTATGGAATCCTTGCGCTTCCGCTCATCCATGAAATATTCACTACGCTTCTCTCCGGATCTGTTGCAAATTCAACAGGCTGTGCAGGAAGCTCTTTAAGCGTGTCGGTAAGAAGTTTTGCCGGTATTGTTATCTCCCCTCCTTCCGCAACATCTTCTATTGTGATGATCGTCTTGAGTGTGGTTTCAGAATCTGAGGCTGTTACTGTCAGGGATTTGCCCTCGAGCTGAAACATGAAATTGTCCAGAATCGGAAAAGTGCTCTTTGTTGCGATTACGCGCGATACCGATAGCAAGCCTTGCAAAAGGTCTGTGCTTGATACATTAAACTTCATAAAGATTAAATTTTATTGGCAGACAAATGTAATAATTATTTGGCATATAATTTGAGTTCCTACCTTAAAATTTTAGATTTTGAAATGATGAAAAGGAACGGTTTTTTTATAATTCTGATATCGGTAGTGTTGAGTGCCGTTGCATCTTTTGCGGTGGTAAAGTGCACAAGAAATTCTGCCCGTAAAGATGAAAATCCAGGGTATGTCTATAATAAGGGAAAGGCTGCAAATGCTCCGGCCGTAAACATAGATATAGAGGGACGGAGTTTTCCAGACTTCACATTCGCTGCCGAGAATTCGGTTGAGGCGGTTGTTTACGTGAAGGTGCTAAAAAGGGAAAACAAGAGCCGCGAAGCCACTATTCTGGATTACTTCTTCGGAGGTCCGCAATATGCCCAGCCGCGCGAGAGCGTAAATTCCGGTTCGGGAGTCATACTTTATGACAACGGATATATAGTTACAAACAATCATGTTGTTGAAGGTGCGGTGGATGTGGCTGTCACGCTTAACAATAACAGACAGTACAAGGCAGAGGTCGTGGGGGCGGATCCCGTAACAGACATAGCATTGCTAAAGATAGACGCAAGTAACCTTCCTGTAATCCCTATGGGTGATTCCGACAGTCTGAGGCTGGGAGAGTGGGTGCTTGCGATAGGCAGCCCCTATAACTTGAGAAGCACTATCACGGCCGGCATAGTGAGCGCGAAAGGGCGTTCGCTTCCCGACATGTCAGGTGAATTCAAGATAGAATCTTTCATCCAGACAGATGCGGCTGTAAATCCCGGAAACAGCGGTGGAGCCCTTGTGAACGCAAACGGAGAACTGGTTGGAGTGAATACGGCAATAGCTTCCAACACCGGCTCTTATACAGGCTATTCTTTTGCAGTTCCTGTAACCATAGTGAAGAAAATCGTAAATGACATTATGGAGTACGGTTCTGTCAAGAGGGCGATGCTGGGAGTTTCAATGCTGGAACTTACCGGTGAGGTTGCCAAAGAGTTCGGAATAGACAATGGTATTTCCGGAGTATATCTTCCCGAAGTCATGAAGGACGGTTCTGCAGACAGGGCTGGAATCAAGCCTGGCGACGTTATAACAGCGATAGACGGGGTCAAGGTTACAAAGCCTACCCAGGTGCAGGAGAAGATAAATTCGCACCGTCCCGACGACAATATAAAAATAAGTGTTGTCAGAGACGGCAAGGAAATGAGCTTTGACGTGCAGCTGCTTGGCCGTGATACAGATTCGGCTGTCGGGACTCAGGGAAAGGTAAAGGTGCTTGGTGCCATAGTGGAAGATGCCTCTGAAGCGCAGCTTAAGAAATATGACATAAAGAGCGGCGTTGTGGTAGTTTCCGTAGGTGAGGGTAGCATTATGAAGGCAGGAATTCCTGAGGGCTTCATAATTACCTATGTAAACCAGACAAAGATAGAGAATACGCAGGATTTGCTCTCTGTTGTCTCTGGTGCACAACGGTCTGTTCTGGTTGAGGGCATAAACCCGTCGGACGGCAGTGTTTCCTATTATGCAATAGGATTGAACAAAAAATAATACATTTACATAAATTGTTTATAACTAAAAGTTTGCATTGGGTTGTGCTGGCTGGTCCGGTGCAGCCCAATGCAAATTGGTATCTATTTTCGAATAAGAATTAAAAATTTTTTTATTTTTGCGCGATAATTTAAACAAATGAGACAACTTAAAATAACTAAATCCATTACGAACAGAGAGAGTGCATCTCTCGACAAGTATCTTCAGGAAATAGGCAGAGAAGAGCTGGTAACCGTAGAGGAAGAGGTGGAACTTGCGCAGCGTATCCGCAAAGGAGACCAGGCTGCGTTGGAAAAATTGACAAAGGCAAATCTCAGATTTGTGGTATCTGTCGCAAAACAATATCAAAATCAGGGTCTGAGCCTGC
>JADINB010000104.1 GCA_017694275.1 Candidatus Egerieousia excrementavium
GACGAAGCCGATACGACAGCAATTCTTCTGGATGAAATTACAGTCTCTGCCGGCATAAGGAACACCAGGACCTCGCCACTCAGGCTTACCAGCATAGACGAAAAGGATATTAAGGTAAAATCTGCAGGAAAGACCTTTACAGAACTTCTCAAGGAGATTCCAGGAGTATATGCCACGCCTGAAACCGGCAGTTTCGGAGATGCAAAAATCAATATCCGCGGATTCCAGCAGGAAAACATATCGGTATTGCTGAACGGAATCCCTATATCCGGGCTGACAAGCGGATCCATGTTCTGGAACAACTGGCTAGGCCTTACCGATGCAACATCTACAATCCAGCTGCAAAAGGGCATAGGGGCATCGATGCTCTCAGACAACTCTGTCGGAGGCACTATAAATATCATTACAAAGAGCCCTATGAAGGAATCTTCATTTGAAGCAGGATACAGTTATACAGATTATCAGCTGTCCAAAGGTTATTTCAGCTATAACAGCGGAGAAATAGGCAACGGATGGGGAATCTCGCTCACCGGTTCCTATCTGTGGGGACACGGTTATGTAGAATGCACCGATGCCTCTGCAGGAGCATACATGCTGAGCATAAGCAAAAGGATAAACGGCCGTCACTCTCTGCTGTTTACCGCTTTGGGAGGACCGGAACGCCACCAGCAACGCAGCCAGCGCATCACATATGCAGAGATGGAACAGTATGGAAGAGGCTACAGCAAGAACTGGGGATTTTACAGAAAGGAAAACGGCAGGCTTGTACAGAAAAGCATAAGCGAAAACAATTATTTCAAGCCATACTTCACCCTCAACCATTTTTACACCAACAATAGCAACCTGAAAATCAACAGTGCCGCCTATCTTGCAATAGGCAATGGAGGCGGAGTATGGACTGAAAGCAAAGGAAACAGAATCATCTCGTACCAGAAAGACGGTCATATAGACTGGGATACCATTATTGCCCAGAACAAGGCGGCAGCAGAAAGAGGGGAATCTGCACAGAATATCCTGAGTGATTACATGGCCGGCCATATCCAGTTTGGAGTTCTCACCAGTGCCATCTGGGATTTGAACGAACATCTCTCTCTTGAGGGAGGTCTCCACTACCAGCTCTACAACACCTGGGAAAAAGAGAAGATTACCGATTTGCTCGGCGGTGATTTCTGGTACGAAGATTACCAGAACAATTCACTTGCAGGAGTCAACGGCAGAAATCCCATAAAGGGAGTGGGAGACTATATCAGAACAGACAACGGCAAGAATCACAACTACGGTACGCTTTACGCTTCAATGGTTTACAAAAAGAACCGCTTTATAGTAAATGCCGGTGCATCGCTCTACGGAGCGCTTACAAGAAGATGGGACAAATACAATTATACCGAAGGCAACTACTACAGCAAGGCGGCAACCGGCATTGGAGGAAGCTTCAAGGCGGGAGTGCTCTACAAAATGGACATGAAACAGAGTTTTTACCTTAATGCTGCCGCATACAGCAGAATTCCATATTCCAATGTCTATTTCTCAAGCGGCAACAACCGTATAAGCGAGGGTGTAAAAAATGAAAAGAACCTGCTCGGAGAACTCGGTTACCGCTTTGTCCACCACCGCGGAGCCGTTGAAGCCACCTTCTACGGTGCATACTGGTTCAACAAATCGATTATGAGCGATGCCTACCGCCAGTTGGAAGAGGATGCCTGCAGATATATGATTACAGGCCTGAACGCACTGCATTATGGAATAGAGATAGAAGGACACTACTATATGGCGACATGGGCAAAGATTACGGCAAATGCCTCGATAGGCAGCTGGAAATGGAAAAACGACGTACATGCCTCCATTTACGACGATTATAGCGGGCAGACAATAGATGAGGTCAATGTCTACAGCGACGGGCTTCCAGTTGGAGACGCGCCACAGACCCAGATTGGCGCTGCAGTGGAAATCACCCCGTTCAAATATCTGGCATCATCGGCATTCAGGCAGATTTCAAATCTTGCCATCACTGCAGACTGGCAGTTTTGCGACAGATATTGGGCTGATTTCGAACCTGATTCCCGTACAGAGCCGGACGACAATGCAGCTCCATACAGAATCCCATCTTATCACATTGTAAACCTCAGCGTTCGCAATACATTCAAGTTCAACAAATTTGACATGTCGGTCTTCTTCACTCTCAATAATCTGTCTAACAGCAGGTATATTGTCAGAGGACTCGATGGGGCAGACCATAACCGCGAAACTTTTACAGGATACTGGGGAGCGCCAAGAAACCTTGTCATGGGAATAAGCCTGAACTTTTAGATTAAGCGTGAAGGCAGAGGCATCTGCATGAAAAAGGGGCTGTGTCAAAATGAATGTTTTGATGCAGCCCCATTAAGGTATGTAAGAATTAGCAAAATGCAAGGCATTGAGGATGAGGGCGACAGGAGTTTACTGGAGTAAATGACTTAGCCCGAATTCCGAAAATAACGCAGCAGTTTGCAATTATGACACACCGTCTAAAACATAAATGGTATGGTATGTCATTCTACCACTGCGCCTGCCACTACATTGGCAACCAGCGCCCTGAGTCTCACGACACTACCCTTGTCAAGAGGATGTACCCTGTGGGCCAACAAGATAACCGCGGTTTTTGAAACAGGGTCGATGACAATTGAAGTTCCTGTATATCCGGTATGGCCGTATGTCTTTGTAGGGTGGAATATGTTGCCGTTGTTGGAAGCATATGGAGAGTAGTTGTCCCATCCAAGTGAGCGTCCAAGTTGTTTGACCTCATCAGGCACCCTTGTCATTGTCTCTACAGTAAGTTTGCCGAGAACTCTCTTGCCGTCAATTTCGCCGCCATTCATAAGTGCAGCAGCAAGTATGGCCAGATCCTCTGCGTTTGAAAACACCCCTGCATTGCCTGAATTGCCATGGTTCATGACTCTTGCAAGCGGGTCATGCACCTCTCCGAGGAGAACACTGCCGTCGGGCTGTTTCTCGGTAGGAGCTACAAGCTTCATTATCTCCTTATTGTTATTCAATTTAGGATTGTATGTAGTATGGGTCATTCCCAATACGTCAAAGACGTTCTTCTGTGCATAGTCGCACAGTTTCTCGCCTGTAATATTCTGCAATATATTCTGGAGGGTTATGAAATTCAAACAGCTGTACTGGAAATCTGTTGTCGGCCTGAACTCTCTTTTCATCTTGCAGATATAACTCATCAGGGAATCCGGATCGTCCTTGCCGCACGCCTTTATGACTGTCTCGGGAGACACATAGGCAGGAAGCCCGGAAGAGTGTGTCAGCAGGTCTACTATCCTTATGTTTACTTTTTCTCCCGTCTTGGGGTCTACATAAGGCTCAAAGCCGGGAATATACATGTCTACCCGGTCTGTAAGGCGGAATCCGCCCTGTTCAAAGAGATGCATCACAGACATTGTGGTACCTACCACCTTGCTGCATGATGCCAGATCGAATACGGTATTCTCAGTCATCGGTTCGACTTCCGGATAAACACTCTTGTTTCCGTAAGCTTTCAGGTATACGAGACTGCCGTTTCTTACTACAGCCAATACGGCCCCGGGAATTTCCTTATTCTCGATAGAGGCATTTATAATGTCATCTACCTTTGCAAGACGCTCAGGGTCCATCCCTTCTTCCTGCGGAGCCTTACGCTCTATCGCATAGCAGGAGAGGGCAAAAAAGATTGCAATTAAAGATAAAACTGACTTTTTCATACTTGAGTTGATTTTGACAAACAAATATAGCCTTTTTTACAATAAGAGGTACTTTGCATGACAAAGAAAAAGCCCGACAGCAAACTATCGGGCCAGACATTTCTCAAACAAGGGTTGATTATTCCTCCTTGCTGCGTTTTGCACCACCTTTGCGTCTGTCGCCACGGCCTCTGCCGCCCCTGCGGTCATTTCTCTGGCCGCCCTGCGCAGCAGCGTTTGTGCTTACGCCGGCATTGGGAGTAAGATCTCTCTTGCCGTATACTTCACCGTTGCATACCCATACCTTGATACCCAACACGCCGACTTTGGTATGAGCTTCTGCCAAAGCGTAATCGATATCTGCACGGAATGTATGGAGTGGAGTACGTCCCTCTTTGTAAAGCTCGGAACGGGCCATTTCCGCACCACCGAGACGACCGCTGATAAGAACCTTTATACCCTCGGCACCCATTCTCATTGTTGTTGCGATAGCCATCTTGATTGCCCTACGGTAAGAGACACGCCCTTCTACCTGTCTTGCAATATTGTTTGCGATTATATTGGCATCCAGTTCGGGACGTTTTACCTCGAAAATGTTAATCTGTACCTCCTTGTTGGAGATATTCTTCAACTCGCTCTTGAGCTTGTCAACCTCAGATCCGCCTTTTCCGATTATCACACCCGGACGTGCAGTATGAATTGTAACTGTAATTAATTTTAATGTTCTCTCTATAACTATCTTAGACAAACTTGCCTTTGCAAGGCGGGCATTCAGGTACTCGCGGATTTTTGTATCTTCCAAAATCTTTGCCGCATAGTTCTTGCCGCCATACCAGTTAGAGTCCCAGCCGCGGATAATGCCGAGCCTGTTACTTATTGGATTAGTTTTCTGTCCCATAATTACTTAGCCTCCTCTTCTGATTTTACGGCCTTTTTGCCAAGAATAATAGTTACATGGTTAGAGCGTTTGCGGATTCTTGCTGCTCTGCCCTTGGGGGCTGTCCTTATTCTCTTAAGTGTACGGCCCTGATTTACCATAATGGTCTGCACCAGCACATTTCCGTTCTCCAACTCTTTTCTGTCGGCTTCGTTCTTGGCTTCCCAGTTTGCAATGGCAGAACGGAGAAGTTTCTCCAAACGGTTAGAAGCCTCTTTCTTTGAATATTTCAATATATCCAAAGCACGGTTAACCTCGACTCCCCTTATAATATCCGCAACAAGGCGCATTTTGCGGGGAGATGTAGGAACATCATTCAGCTTTGCTATAGCTGTCTGTTTCTTTATCTCTTTAAGCCTGTCGGCCATTTTTCTTTTACGAGCTCCCATTTTACTGTAATCTCATTTTAAGTTATTAACGATTACCCGAATGACCCTTGAAGGTTCTTGTCGGTGCAAATTCCCCGAGCTTGTGACCTACCATATTTTCAGTAACATAAACAGGAATAAACTTATTACCGTTATGAACAGCTATAGTATGACCCACAAAGTCCGGTGAAATCATACTGGCTCTCGACCAGGTTCTTACAACATCCTTCTTGCCCGAAGCGTTCATGGCAAGAATTTTCTTCTCTAAACTAGCCTCGATATAAGGCCCTTTTTTTATTGAACGACTCATAATACTCTAAAGTTAATTCCTATTTTTTCCTTCTCTCAATAATAAGCTTATTGGAAGCCTTCTTAGGATGTCTTGTCTTATATCCCTTTGCAGGAATACCCTTTCTTGAACGGGGATGTCCTCCGGAAGCACGTCCTTCACCACCTCCCATCGGGTGATCCACAGGGTTCATTACTACACCACGGTTGCGGGGTCTGCGACCCAGCCAGCGTCTGCGGCCGGCCTTTCCGTGTGACTCGAGGTTATGGTCGGGGTTGGAAACCACACCCACTGTTGCACGGCATGTAACCAAGACCATTCTTGTTTCGCCTGAAGGCAATCTGAGGATTGCATGGTTCCCTTCCCTTGCGGTAAGCTGTGCATAGCAACCTGCGCTGCGCGCCATTGCCGCACCCTGTCCGGGTTTCAACTCAATGTTGTGAACATCTGTTCCGAGAGGAATCTCAGAGAGAGGAAGAGTATTGCCTACCTCGGGAGCCACGCCCGGGCCTGAAGCAATAACCTGACCTACCTTGATTCCCTTAGGAGCTATTATGTAGCGTTTCTCGCCATCTTCATATACCACAAGCGCGATTCTCGCACTGCGGTTGGGGTCATATTCAATTGTCTTTACGGTAGCCTTGTATTTGTCCTTGTTTCTGAGGAAATCTATTACACGATACATTCTCTTGTGACCGCCACCGATATAGCGCATTGTCATTTTTCCGGTATTGTTACGGCCGCCTGTCTTGCGAAGGGGCTGCAACAGAGATTTCTCCGGCACTGAACATGTAATGTCGTCGAATGCGCTTATTATTTTATTTCTCTGACCGGGAGTTACCGGTTTAAACTTACGTACTGCCATCGCTTACTTAAATGTTGCTGTAGAAATCAATCTTATCATCACCGGCCAAAGTAACAAACGCTTTCTTGAAATGGTTTGTACGGCCTGTCAATAAACCCGCCTTGGTATAGCGGCTCTTCTTCTTTCCATGGTAGTTAACGGTGTTTACACTTACAACGGTAACTCCATACATTTTCTCCACCGCAGATCTGATTTGCAATTTGTTTGCCCTGCGGTCAACTATAAAACCGTAACGATTCAATTTATCGCCCAGAATCGTCATCTTTTCGGTTACTAAAGGCTTTATCAAAATTTCCATCGCTAATCGGTTATTTATTTGCTACGTAGAAAGCATCCTGAGCCCCGTCTACCAAAACCAGACGTGTAGCATTCAGTATGTTGTAAGTAGAGATTTCATCAACTGTAATCACACTTACATTCTCTAAGTTGCGAGATGACAAATATATGTTCTTTGAATTCTCAGGAAGTACGAAAAGGACTCTTCTATCGTTAGCCTTGATGTTGTTAAGGATAGATATGAACTCTTTTGTCTTGGGAGTCTCCATGGTAAAAGGCTCTACCATTGTAATGGCATTTTCCTTTGCCTTGTATGAAAGGGCTGAATAACGGGCAAGTCTCTTGAGCTTCTTGTTGAGCTTGAAACTGTAGTCTCTTGGAACAGGACCGAAAGCCCTGCCTCCGCCCACATAGATATTGGACTTGATGCTTCCGTGACGTGCACCGCCGGAACCCTTTTGTCTGATAATCTTTTTGGTGCTATATGCCACCTCAGAGCGATCCTTTGTCTTATGAGTTCCCTGACGTTGATTTGCAAGATACTGCCTTACGTCTAAGTAAATGGCATGGTCGTTCGGTTCGATTCCGAACACTGCCTCGTTCAAAGTCACTTTTTTTCCTGACTCTGTTCCGTCAATTTTCAATACTGATAATTCCATAGACGCTTACTCCTCTACAATTACATAAGAACCTTTGGCACCGGGGATAGACCCTTTGACCAGGATAAGGTTATTTTCAGGGATAACCTTGATAACTTTAAGGTTCAGGATTTTTACTCTGTCGCCACCCATGCGGCCGGCCAACCTTTTACCTTTGAACACTCTTGAAGGCCAAGATGATGCACCCATTGAACCGGGAGCACGCAATCTGTTGTGCTGACCATGTGTCTGGCCGCCTACACCGCCGAAGCCGTGGCGTTTTACGACACCTTGGAAGCCTTTGCCTTTAGAGATACCTGTTACATCTACCCAGGTCTCCTCTCCCGATACGAACATGTCGGAAACGGTTACCTGGTCGCCCAGTTGCAGCTCCTTGGCGAAGTCGTTGGAGAATTCTACCAATTTGCGCTTAGGAGTGGTATTTGCCTTTTTAAAATGACCCAACATGGGTGCGCTGGTGCGTTTCTCTTTTTTCTCATCATAGGCAAGCTGTACAGCGGCATAACCATCTCTTTCTTCTGTACGGATTTGCGTAACGACACACGGACCAGCCTCAATGACTGTGCACGGTATATTCTTACCGTCTGCACCGAAAACGGATGTCATTCCGATTTTCTTTCCAATTAATCCAGGCATTGGTTTTAATTAGTAATTTAAATTAAACATAACCGCATTGCCAACATTATGAGTTGGTTACGGCTCCACGTATATTTTACGGGGTTGCAAAGATAACACTAAATATTTAATTTCCAAAACCATTACGGGAAAAATAAGAGGCATGGGGCAAAAACAAAAGGTACTCTTTTTCTTAAAGAAAAGAGCACCCTTGTAACAAAACAAAAAACAACATTTTTAAACTCAGGTCAAGATCATTAATCAAACAGAAACCATTCTATGATAAAAAGTGTATTTTTTTAAGTTAAAACGCTTAACTATAAAAATACTTTAACCTGCATTTCGGGCACAAAGATATTCCACTTTTGGCAATTATACAAATATTGTAACAAAAATTTTACTATATTAAGGGCCATCATTACTCGCAATAGCTGCTGTTATCCCAGCAATGAGTACATAAGTCGCACTTAGGCAGCCCGATAGCCTTGACAAGTTCATCCAGGCGCAAGAACTTCAATGACGTGAGCTGCAGATGCCGGCACATTATCTCAACCATTTCCTTGTGCTTTGGACTGTCTGGGTTGGCATATTCTTCATATACGTTGTCAGGAATATTGTCGTGCCCTTCCATATCCCTTATCACGCGGCGGGCATACAGGTCGTAAGTACTGCGCGAGGTAGAGAAATTCAAAAACCTGCACGGAAAGATAAGAGGCGGGCAGGATATTCTCATATGTATCTCCTTTACACCTGCATCCAGCAATTTCACCACATTATCTTTCAACTGTGTCCCACGCACTATGCTGTCATCCATAAAGACAATCTTCTGCCCACGCGTAAATTTCTCGTTTGGAAGGAGTTTCATTTTAGCGACAAGATCTCTCATCTTCTGGTTCTGAGGCATGAAACTCCTCGGCCATGTCGGAGTATATTTTACAAACGGCCTTTTATACGGTATTCCCTTTTCATTTGCATAACCTATTGCATGACCTACTCCGGAGTCTGGAATGCCTGCTGCAAAATCAGGAGAGATACCGGTATCTGTACGGGCCATCGCAGCCCCGCATCTGTAACGTGAATCCTCTACATTTATGCCCTCATACTGAGCCGACGGATATCCGTAATACACCCAAAGGAACGAACACACCTGCTTTCTCTTGCCGGCCGGAGCGACTACCCTTACACCGTCTGCACTGAGCTGCACGATTTCACTGGGGCCAAGGTCGCGCACGAAATCATATCCCAGATTTGCGAAACTGGAGCTTTCGCTGGCGCAGACATACCCCTTGTCGTTCTTTCCGATTGAAATAGGAGTCCTGCCGAATTTGTCGCGGGCCGCATATAATGCGTGGTCTGTAAGCACCAGGAGTGAGCATGAACCCTTTATTTTACTTTGTACCAGTTCTATGCCCTCCTTTATACTGTTACACATCCCTATAAGTATGGCAACCAGCTCCGTCGCATTTATTGTAGAATCTGAAAGTTCTGCAAAATGATACCGCTTTTCAAGCAGTTCTGCCGTAAGTTCCTCTATATTGTCTATTCTGGCAACGGTAACAACTGCATACCTCCCCAAATGAGAGGTTATTGTAATAGGCTGTGACTCCGAGTCGGAGATAACGCCCACTCCCATATTGGAAGTTCCGAAACGGGGCAGTTCGTCTTCAAATTTATTTCTGAAATAGCCGTTTTCAAGAGAGTGGATAGATCTTACGAACTTGCCGTCTGAATAAAAAGCCATACCGGCTCTCTTCGTACCCAGATGCGAATGATAGTCTGTTCCGTAAAAGACATCGTTCACACATTCATTACGTGAAACGCAACCAAAAAAACCCGACATACTGTATCTGCTTGAATTTAACTATTTTCCTGTCATTCCTAATTTTTCGAGCAAGGCCTCGGGCTTGGGATCGCGCCCTCTGAAATTTCTGTAAAGCACATCAGCGTCCTCGGTATTGCCCTTTGAAAGAATGTTTTTCCTGAAACTGTCA
>JADINB010000105.1 GCA_017694275.1 Candidatus Egerieousia excrementavium
TTCAGCAACTGTGCCCGAGGTTCAGATCCCAGACGAGTTTGGAATGCCACAGATTGCAAATGTGCCTTGGAGGCACTTCTGAAAAGGGTATTCCCGAAAGGACCAACAGAATAGCCCACGCATCTGAACCGGAAAGAAATACGAGAAATCCGCCGCAACACATTGAAAAACTTTATATTGCGGGGTTTCAACAAGAATCTCCCCTGGTTCAGATGCGGCGATAAAGGGGAGCATCTGAACCTTGAAGCAATGCTGAATCCTACACTCAACCAACTCACAACAAACGCATTGCAGGACTTTCAGCAACCGTGCCCGAGGTTCAGATCCCAAGCAGGTATGGAATGCCACAGATTGCAAATGTGCCCCGGAGGTGCTTCTGGCTGGGGTATCCACCAAACGCGTAGCAGAACAGCACAGGCATCTGAACCCGAAAGAAACACAAGAAATCCACCGCAACACATTGAAAAACTTTATATTGCGAGGTTTCAACAAGAATCTCCCTTGGTTCAGATGCGGCGGAAAAGGAGAGTATCTGAACCCTGCATCAAGGCAGAATCCGGCAGTCAACCCGCTCACAACAAATGCATTGCAGGACTTTCAGCAACTGTGCCCGAGGTTCAGATCCCAGACGAGTTTGGAATGCCACAGATTGCAAATGTGCCTTGGAGGCACTTCTGAAAAGGGTATTCCCGAAAGGACCAACAGAACAGCCCACGCATCTGAACCGGAACAAAAACCAAGAAATTCACCGCAATTCATTGAATAACTTTTTATTGCAAGACCTCGACAAGCACATTCACTGGTTCAGATGCAGCGGAAAAGGGGAGCATCTGAACCTTACATCATAGCAGAAAAGGCTGAATGCGGCAAGCAAAGAGCAGTCGAATATAGAATATACGAAGAAGCCGGCACGTCCCCGTCTATTCGCGCATGTTCCGTTTGTCCATGCCCCACAACAGCTTCTGATTCAACGCATGCATGAAATTGTTTCCTATCGAGACACTTCTGAGCCTGTATCCTGCCTTGGAAACAGTCAGTTTCGCACTTTTGGGCAAAGATGAGTAACGGTTGTCTGCAGTAAGCAGCGCACTGCCGGAACGGGTAGAGTAACTTAACTCTATAACGGCAGTTTCCGGAACTATAATCGGCCGCACATTCAGATTGTGCGGTGCAATCGGCGCTATTATGAGAACCTTGGAATCCGGCGTCACTATCGGCCCGCCTATACTTAAGGAATATGCCGTAGAACCGGTTGCAGAGCCTACCAGTATACCGTCTGCCATATAGTGGGGCAGTTGTTCGCCATTTACGGAAATCTCTATCTCAAGCATTGTCGGGTTGCTACGCTGCACTGTAACCTCGTTCAGTGCCACAGGGTAGAAATCTGCAGGAAGCAGCCCCCTGCCCTCTCCCTCTATGCTGAGCAGGGTTCTTTCAACAATATTGTATTTTCCGCAAAGCAGGGCATCGAGCCACTCGTTTTTCCCGTCCACCACGGCCGTGGTCAGAAACCCGAGCCGCCCGAAGTTTATTCCGGCCACAGGAATATTGCTCTCTCTCACAATGGTAAGAGACTCTAAAAAGGTACCGTCTCCGCCTAACGAGAGCAGGAACGAGGTATCTTCCGGCAACGTGGAAGAATCAGAAAAAGAGGAAACCATGCATCTGCCTCCCATCTCTTTGCGAAAAAAGTCAAAAAGAGGAGAATAGCAGCACAATTCAATATCTTCCAGCCTTTTTATGCTCTCTACGAGCAACTGCAGCTTTTCACTGTTGAAAATCTGGGTTCCACGCCCATAAACGGCCACCTTCATATCAAAAGAAAATTTGGTGCAATATATACAATTTTGGTAAAATATACATACTTTTGCCGTTGCGAATCCCGCATCTAAAATGTTTTACATCTGCTAAAAATGACAAGATTAAGTGTAAATATCAATAAAATAGCAACGCTGCGCAACGCACGCGGAGGCAACATGCCAGACGTGCTCAAAAGCGCACTCGACTGCGAGAAGTTCGGAGCAGAAGGAATAACGGTACACCCGCGCCCCGACGAACGCCACATAAGATATTCAGACGTAAGGGCACTCAGCCCCATTCTCACGACAGAATTCAACATAGAAGGCAACCCCATAGAATCTTTCACCAGCCTCGTACTGGAAACAAGGCCTGCACAGGTGACACTCGTTCCGGATGCCGCCGATGCCATTACCTCGAATGCAGGCTGGAACACAATAAAATACAAGAAATATCTGCAACAGATATGCAGGACTTTCAAGGAGGCGGGCATAAGGGTCTCCATCTTTGTAGACCCAGATGTTGAGATAATCAAGAATGCAGCAGATACAGGCTGCGACAGAGTCGAACTGTACACGGAAATGTACGCCCGAAAATATCCAGAAAACAGAGAAGAGGCAATAGAGCCCTACTTCAAGGCAGCGGAAGAGGCTGTCAGATGCGGCCTCGGGCTGAATGCCGGACATGATTTGAATCTCGACAACCTGAAATATTTCAAAAATACGATTCCGGGGCTGCTCGAGGTCTCTATAGGCCATGCACTCATATGCGATGCCCTCTATCTCGGGCTCGAAAACACCATAGCCGCATATCTGAGAGAACTAAGGGATTTTTAAGATTTTTTGAATATATTTGCATTATATTCGAATTTGTAAAACCAATAAATATTGAAAAATGAAAAAAACATTATCTACCCTTGCTGTTCTTTTGAGTTCGGCAGTACTCTTGTCATCATGTAATTCAGCTCAGGAAGGCAATGACCGGGACACCGCACAGGCTTCAACGGAAAATACCGCGGCACCCGCAGGAGGAATTGTCTATATCCAGATGGATACATTGATTACCTATTACGACATGTTCAACGATCTCCAGTCTGAACTCGAGACAAAGGTCCAGGCTATTCAGGACGACCTTACAAAAAAGGGCAATGCATGGGAAAAGAGTGCAAACGACTTCCAGAACAAGGTGCAGAAAGGATTGCTCACACGTTCGCAGGCTGAAGACCAGCAGCAGAGCATTCTCCAGCGCCAGAGAGAACTGCAGGAACTGACACAGCAGAAACAGATGGAAATGCAGGAGGAAGAGGCTGTGATGATGAGAAGGGTCATGGATGCCATAATGACTTACCTTGAAGCATACAACCAGACTCACAAATATTCGCTCATACTCACCACTTCAGGTGTCACCAATACGGTAATTGTCGGCAACCCCTCACTTGACATAACACAGGACGTGCTGAAAGGCCTGAACGAAGAGTACATCAACTCAAAAAAATAACGAATTGAAAATTGCCATACTATCGTGTTTTTACCCATACAGGGGAGGCATATCACAGTTCAATGCCTGCATATACGGAGAGTTGTCGAAAAGCCACACCGTAAAGGCATTCAATTTCAAGAGACAATATCCCTCCTTTCTCTTTCCGGGCAAGACACAGTATGTAACAGAAAAGGATAATGCCGTACCTGTAGAGTCAGAGGCTCTGCTGGATACGGCAAATCCTTTTTCATATCCCGGCACTGCAAAAAAAATAAGGGAGTGGGGGCCGGATTTGCTGCTGCTTCGCTATTGGAACAGCTATTTTGCCCCTTCGCTCGGATATGTTGCCAGGCACATGGACAGAAAATGCAAGGTTATCTCCATCCTGGACAACGTAATCCCTCATGAGCGGCACTTTTACGACAAGATGCTGACCCGCTATTTTCTGCGTGGGCAAAGCGGTTATGTTGTATTGTGCGATGCAGTGAGGGATGACCTTCTGAACTTTATGCCAGAGGCCAGATATCTCGATACACCTCATCCGCTCTACTCGCATTTTGGAGAAAAAAGAGACAGGATTGCATCTGAAACCGAATTGAAAATTCCTCATGGAAAGAAAAACCTGCTCTTTTTCGGGCTCATAAGAGAATACAAGGGGCTCGACATCCTCATAGAGGCCTTTTCAGGGCTCGACAAGTCATACAACCTCATAATTGCAGGCGAGCCATACGGCAGTTTTGAAAAATACAGGAAACTGATAGACGAATCGCCCAACAGGGAGAACATATTCGTGAATACGGAGTATATTCCTGACAACCGTGTATCGCTCTACTTCTCTGTTGCAGACTTGTGCGTACTGCCATACAGGTCTGCAACACAAAGCGGCATTGGAGCCATCTCCACATATTACGGAGTCCCGATGGTCACCACCAATGTAGGCGGGCTCAAGGAGATGTTCGCGACCAACGGCACAGGAATAGTCGTAGACCGCATAGATAGCAGCGCCATAAGGGAAGCTGTCGAGACCTTTTTTGATACGGACAACCGGGACAAGTTCAGGGAAAACATAAACAAGGAAAAAGAGAGGCTCAGTTGGAGTAATTTTTGCAGCAGACTCACAGACTTTGCAGAATCTCTATAGAACAACAAATACTGACATATATGAAATCTATTACACGTACAGAATTCGATTTTCCCAAACAGAGCGGGAAATATGTAGGAAAAGTAAGAGATGTCTACACGATAGACAACAAATATCTGGTAATGGTTGCAACAGACAGGATATCTGCCTTTGACGTGGTCCTGCCCAAGGGAATTCCATACAAGGGACAGGTGCTCAACCAGATTGCTTCAAAATTCCTTGACGACACATCCGACATAGTAAAGAACTGGAAAATTGCTTCTCCGGACCCGATGGTGACCGTAGGCCACAAATGCGAGCCTATGCCGGTAGAGATGATTGTAAGAGGATACCTTACCGGCAGTTCATGGAGAACATACAAGAGCGGACAGCATGAGATCTGCGGCATAAAGATTCCGGACGGGATGCGTGAGCACCAGAAGTTCGACCAGCCGATCATAACCCCTACCACCAAGGCTGAAATAGGAAGCCACGACCAGGATATTTCCAGAGAGGAGATCATAAAGAGAGGAATCATAAGTGAAGACATCTACAACAGGCTGGAAGAGATTACCCTTGCCCTTTACAAGAGAGGATGCGAAATTGCCGCCAGGAGAGGGCTTATCCTGGTAGATACAAAATATGAGTTCGGCCTCAAGGATGGAGAAATTTATCTTATAGACGAAATACACACTCCCGACAGCAGCCGCTACTTCTACAGCGACGGGTATCAGGAGAGGTTCGACAAGGGCGAGCAGCAGAGGCAGCTCTCAAAGGAATTCGTAAGAGAGTGGCTTATGGCAAATCATTTCAGCGGAAAGGCAGGTGAAGTGCTTCCAGAGATGACAGACGAGATTATTGCAAGCATATCTGACAGATATATAGAACTATACGAACATATCACAGGCACCAGGTTTGAAAAGGCCGAGTACACTGGAGATGTTTATGAGAGAATCGAGACAAATGTAAGAAACATGCTCTCCCGTCTATGAAACTGATTTCTGCCATAACGCTTCTTCTTTTCACTATTCCGCTGTTCGGGCAAAGTTCCGTTGCCATCTCCACCGAAAAGGTGAAGATAGATGGCAATATCTATTATCTGCACAACATAAAAAAGGGAGAGACACTCTATTCGCTCGGCAAGGTATACAATGTAACTGTAGATGAAATAATAAAAAACAACAGAAATGCCGGAAGCGGGCTTAAGGCAGGAGAAACGCTCTATATTCCCGTAGCCGGGAAGGCCGCACCTGAAGACAATGCCGGCAAGAGCACTCAGGCAGAACAGCCACGACACATGCAGGCAGAACAGCTACGACAGGAAAAGGCCGTACCTGCCGCCTCCCAAAAGAAAATGCGGCCCAAACGCCACAGCGTAAAATGGTATGAGGAACTCAAGGATATTGCCGAAAAGTACAACGTATCGCAGGAAGCCATAATGGAATACAATAATCTTGCAAGCCCGCGTCTTACCAGACGGCAGGTACTGCTTATTCCGACATGGCTAAGCGGGCAGGGTTCTGCCGGCAACAGTAATCTGCCGGCAGATGAAAATGGCACTGCGCTGCTGTTTCCGGCAGACACGGCAACAGATCCGGCACAAGACGCCGGTCCCGAAGCAGGTGATGAGACCATACAGCCATACAAGAGGGAATATGAGCGGCCATTTGGAAGAAGAGACGTGGAGATTGCCCTGATATTGCCGCTCACGTCTACATCAAAAGAGGAGGGTTACAACAGCCAATACATGGATTTCTATACGGGAGCGCTGCTTGCCGCAAGCGATTTTAAAGAGAACGGAGTAACAGTTACGCTCAATGTCTACGACCAGGGAAACTACAACACTCTGGCAGACATATTCAACTCTGAAGGGTTTGGCAGAAACCAGCTGGTGATAGGACCTGTCATGGCAGAAGACCTCGGAGAGGCTGTGCCCCTTGCAGAAGCGCTCAGGATACCCATTGTCTCTCCCATGGACCAGACAGCAGAAAAATACATAGCTGGAAACAGTTGTTTCATACAGGCTCCTGCAGGCAACGACCGGCAGACAGAAAACTCTGTCGCACTGCTGGAAAAATACTGCGGCGACCCTCGCAACCACCTGATGCTGATATATCAGAAAGGGTACGAGGCAAGCAATGCCGTAACAGAGGCCAAGCGTTTTCTGGAGGCTGAGAATGCAGAATACTCCACCCTGTCATACAATATTCTGGAAGGCAGGACAATAAACACAAAGATGATGCAGATGATGGATACTGTCAGAAGGCATGTCGTCTTTGTAGCTTCCAACAGCGAGGCATTTGTAAACGATGTGGTAAGGAATCTGCACCTGTGCCGGAACATGGATCGCGACATAACCCTGATAGGGCTATCAAAATGGAAGAGTTTTGAAACCATCGACGTAGAAGATTTTCACGAAATGAACCTCAATCTTTCACTGCCTTTCCACATAGACTACGGCAGCAGGCAGGTAAAGGATTTTCTCTTCCGCTACAGGGCTCTCTTCAATGTGGAACCCACCCCCTACTCTTTCCAGGGCTACGATCTGACAGCC
>JADINB010000007.1 GCA_017694275.1 Candidatus Egerieousia excrementavium
TTTTATGACTGTCCGGCGGGCAAATAAATTTCCTTGGCTTTTGGTTTCTTAGTATCTTTGTAATTTCACTTTAAATATTTGATTATGGCAAGCGAATTCGAAAAATATGCGACAGGACATTTGGGAATAAGCTCCCTTTCGCTTCACAGGTTCTCCTCCATGCAGGCGGCCTATATAAATCCTTCGATTATTGAGGAGAGACAGATGAACATAGCGGTTATGGATGTCTTTTCAAGATTGATGATGGACAGAATCATCTTTCTGGGTGTTCCCATTTCAGACGATGTCGCCAATATAATACAGGCACAGCTGCTGTTTTTGGACTCTACAGATTCAAAAGCAGACATACAGCTTTATATAAATTCCCCCGGAGGCTCTGTCTATGCAGGTCTTGGCATCTATGATACCATGCAGCTGGTCAATTCAGACGTGGCGACAATATGTACAGGCCTGGCGGCTTCAATGGCATCGGTGCTTCTGACTGCCGGTGCAAAAGGCAAGCGCAGTGCGCTTCCCCATTCGAGGGTTATGATTCACCAGCCTATAGGCGGCGCGGAAGGCCAGGCGTCGGATATTGAGATAACGGCCCGGGAAATTCTGAAACTCAAAAAGGAGCTTTACGAAATAATTTCCACACATTCCGGGAAAAGTATCGAGAAAATTGAAAAGGATGCCGACAGAGATTATTGGATGACAGCCAAAGAGGCCAAAAAATATGGCATGATAGATGAAATCTTAACAGGAAACAAGTAGAGTAGAGGAAGATGGCAAATGAAAAAGAAAAAAAGCGTGTCTGTTCGTTTTGCGGCAGAGACGAGAGTGATGTGAATTTTCTGATTTCGGGTTATTCGGGATATATCTGCGACGAATGCGCCACCAGGGCAAGCGAATATGTGAAGGAGTTTTATGCGTCTGTCCATAAATCTGAAATCCAGGAACTTCAACTTATCAAGCCAAAGGAAATCAAGGCATTTCTCGATGAGTACGTAATAGAACAGGACGAGGCAAAGAAATATCTTTCGGTGGCGGTATACAACCATTACAAGAGGATAAACGATGCCTTGAAGCACGATGGGCGCAAAAGGCAGAAAAAAGATGATGTCGAACTTGAAAAATCGAATATCCTTCTGGTCGGCCCCACAGGTACCGGAAAGACCCTGCTCGCAAGGAGCATTGCCAGGCTTCTGAATGTCCCTTTCGTAATAGTGGACGCCACAGTCCTCACCGAAGCCGGTTATGTGGGCGAAGATGTGGAAAGTATCCTCTCACGCCTGCTGCAGGAGACAGACTACAATGTGGAACTGGCCCAGAGGGGGATTGTCTTCATAGACGAGGTGGACAAGATTGCGCGCAAGGGAGACAATCCTTCCATAACGCGTGACGTTTCGGGAGAGGGTGTGCAGCAGGCTCTGCTGAAACTGCTCGAGGGCAGTATAGTGAACGTTCCTCCCCAGGGCGGACGCAAGCATCCCGAGCAGAAGCTCATACCGGTAGATACAACCAATATCCTCTTTATATGCGGAGGAGCTTTCGACGGTATAGAAAAGAAAATTGCGCAGCGCATAAACACTCAGGTTGTAGGTTATGGAGCACAGAAAAACCGGAGCGTGATAGAGAATGACGACCTGCTCAAATATATCACTTCACAGGATTTGAAGGCTTACGGGCTTATTCCGGAAATTGTAGGCAGAATGCCTGTAGTGACGTATCTGCATCCTCTTTCAAAAGAGGCCATGCTTGATATACTGGTCAAACCGAAAAATGCCATAATCAAGCAGTACAGAAAACTCTTTGCAATGGACGGTGTAAAGCTGGAGATAGACCGGCCTGTCCTGGAGTTTATAGTGGATACTGCCCTGGAGTATGGGCTCGGTGCCCGCGGTCTCCGCTCCATCTGCGAGGAGATAATGGTGGAGGCCATGTATGACATTCCGCCCGAGGGGAGCACCAAGCGCATTACGATAGCAGATGTAGAGGAGATAAAGCGCAGAAAGTTTACAAGACAATAAATAACTTTGAAGAGATGAAAGCCTATATTGAAAAAAACAGGGAGCGTTTTCTGGAGGAACTTTTCTCTTTGCTGAGAATTCCTTCGATAAGTTCTTCATCGGCCAATGCCGCCGATATGGAGCGGTGTGCCGGGGCTCTGGCAGAACTGTTGCGCGAAGCAGGTGCAGACAGGGCGGAAGTGTGCAGGACAGATGGCCATCCGGTGGTCTACGGTGAGAAGATTGAAGACCCGTCGTTGCCTACGGTTCTGGTTTACGGCCACTATGACGTGCAGCCCGTAGACCCTGTCGAGTTGTGGAAGAGTGCGCCTTTTGAACCGCAGATAAGAGACGGGGCCATTTATGCCCGCGGGGCGAATGACGACAAGGGGCAGCTTTTCATGCATGTAAAGGCTTTCGAATATCTTGTACGGGAGAAGAAACTCAGGCATAATGTAAAGTTTGTCTTTGAAGGAGAGGAGGAGATTGGCTCGCCCAGCCTTGCAAAATGGGTGGAGGAGCACAGGCAGATGCTTGCATGCAACCTTATACTGGTTTCAGACACAACAATGATTTCTGAAAGGATTCCCTCTGTCAACTGCGGGATGCGCGGTCTTGCCTATCTCGAAGTGGAGGTTACGGGGCCCGACAAGGACTTGCATTCGGGCCATTACGGTGGGGCTGTCCTGAATCCGCTTAATGTGCTTTGCAGAATGATAAGTTCTCTGACAGACAGCAATGGCAGGATTACCGTAAGGGGCTTTTACGACAAGGTGGTGGAGCTTGCACCGCATGAGAGGGAGATGCTCTCTCGCGCTCCTTTCAACAAGGATGAGTTCATGAAATCGATAGGGGTGGAAGAACTTTCTGGAGAAGAAGGATATTCTACACTGGAGCGGATAGGAATCCGTCCGAGCCTTGACGTGAACGGAATATGGGGAGGCTATACAGGAGAGGGCGCAAAGACGGTGCTGCCCTCTGTGGCGCATGCGAAGATTTCCATGAGACTTGTTCCAGACCAGGACTGCAACGAGATAGCAGAACTTTTCAAGGCCCATTTCCTGTCTCTTGCCCCAAAGGGTGTCAAGGTAAAGGTTACTCCATTCCATGGTGGAAACGGGTTTCTTATTCCAATATCCTCACCAGCGTACAAGGCTGCATCAAAGGCGATTGCAGAGGTTTACGGTGTGGAGCCCGTCCCGGCAAGGGGTGGCGGGAGTATTCCTGTCCTTGCAGACATGCAGAGAATTCTGGGGGTAAATCCGCTGCTTATGGGATTCGGCCTGGAGCGTGACACTATCCATTCTCCAAATGAGAGTTATCTGCTTTCGCAGTTTTTCAAGGGTATGGAGGCCATAACTCTTTTTTACAAGTATTATAATGAATGACAGGGAGGTCGCAAATGAACAGTGAAGAATTATACAGACAGATAAAGCGGAAAAAAAGTTTCCTTTGCGTGGGGCTGGATTCTGATCCCGCACTTTTTCCGCAGCTTCTCAGGCATGTGCAATACCCGATTTTCGAGTTCAACAAGGCCATAATCGCAGCTACTGCAAAATATGCCGTGGCATACAAGCCGAACCTGGCCTTTTACGAAGCCGAAGGAAACCAGGGGCTGCACCAGCTGGAGATGACGGTAGATTTTCTGAGAAAGAACTATCCCGACATATTCATCATCGCAGATGCCAAGCGGAGCGACATAGGCAATACGGCAAAACGTTATGCCAGGGCCTTTTTTGAAAAGATGAATTTTGATGCCGTTACTATTGCTCCTTACATGGGGTACGATTCCGTAGGACCGTTTCTGGAGTACAAGGGCAAATGGTCTGTAATCCTTGCCCTGACTTCAAACAAAAGCGCGGCAGATTTTGAACTCTCCAACATGCAGACAGGAGAGCCGCTTTACAAGCGTGTAATTACAGAGGCCATGAAATGGGGTGACAAGGACAATATAATGTTTGTCGTTGGCGCGACACGGCCGGAGAAACTGGCTCAGATAAGGGAGTATTGCCCGGATAACTTTTTCCTCGTGCCCGGGGTAGGAGCGCAGGGCGGGAGCGTAGATGAGGTGGCCAAATATGGCCTGAATTCAAAATGCGGATTGCTTGTGAACTCATCGAGAGGAATCATATTTGCCGACAATTCGGAACGATATGCAGTTACGGCGGGTGAAAAGGCCGCAGAACTTGCATCGCAGATGGCCCGTTATCTATGAAAAAAGCGGTACTGCTCTTTCTTGCACTTATTACGGCCGTTTTTTTTTCCTATGGCAAGGAGGAAAAGCGTCTGGAGATTTTCTTTACCGGAGACATTCACTCTTCCGGAGACTATCTGGCACTTTATGGGAAAATCGAGGCGGAGCGTGCAGCCGCAAGGAAGGCTGGTCTGCCTTTCATTGCTCTTGATGCCGGCGATATTGCAATGGGTTCTGTTTTCCATACTCTGTACAGCAGCTCGGCCTTTGAACTTACCGCATTGAGCAAAATGGGTTACGATGCCTTTACTGCAGGCAACCATGACTTTGATTTCGGGCCCTCCGGCTGGTTGAAAATGCTGGCCGTTGCAGATTCCATAAATTCCCCTTCAGGAAAACTTTGCCGGCTGACCGTGGCCAATATCTCATTCGCAGACCCGATACAGGATTCGCTTTTCAGAATCCATAACAGCGAATATCTCATATTCGAGAGGGAAGGGGTGAAAATTGCAGTATTCGGGCTGCTCGGAGAAGATGCCTTCTCATGTATCGCAGACAACGGCTTTCTTGTAAGGGAGGATGCGGCAGATGCGGCCAGAAGGGTATGCGACAAACTGCTCTCTCTCGAGAGACCAGATTACATAATAGCCCTTTCGCATTCCGGAACCATGTGGGCAGACGGAAGGCGCATAGAGGCTGGCGCAAAAAACGAGCGGAAACTGAGAGCTAAAAGCGAAGACGGTGCCCTTGCGACAGCTGTTCCTGAAATAGATGTCATAGTGAGCGGCCATGACCATGAGGCTCTCTTTTCACCGCTTATCGTAAACAATACTGTAATAGTGGCTTCTGGCTATGGCAGCCAATATTCCGGAAAACTGCTCCTTGAAGGAGATTCGGTTGCCTTTTATGCTCTTTCTCCCACTGGAAAGTGTGAAACATATCCGGAGGAAAATACAGAGTTTGCCATGTGGCTGGATTCGTCGCGGGCACAGGTCAGTCATCTTTTCAGACAGCACGACGGGATTGGAATATTTGATACGGTTACCGTTCTCGGGCATGATCTGGAACCTGCACGCCATATTGCGGAAAGTTATGCCATGGCAGCGGAAAAGCTTATTGGAGAGAAGCCTGTGGCAGTAGTCCCGTATGGAATGGTGCGAGGCCGCATGTGTGCCGGTGCGCAGACCTATAGCGATGTTTTCAAGGTTCTCCCGCTTGGCAAGGCCGACGACGGCAGTTACGGCACTCCTCTGGTCTATGCTTATGTCAGGGGAAAGGATATAAAGGACTTGTGCGAGCTTAATGCATCGGTGGCCGGTTCCGGTATGGAAGACGAACATCTTTTTTTTGCCGGAGTAAACTATACGTGGAACCGTCACGGAATTCCCTTTACAAAAGTCGCCGATGTCTGGGTCTACGGCAGAAAACTGGACAGGAATGCGTTGTACCCTATGGTGGCCGACCTCTATACAGCCAGCCTGATGGGTATCATCAAAAGTTCTTCGATGGGGCTGCTTAGTGTAACGCCTCTGGACAGCGCCGGAAACAAGTCTCCCTTCAAGGTCTTGCCTGTAAAGGGTTGGAAGGCCTTTGCAGAATATCTCAAGGATGGGAACGGAGAAAATGTACCGGATTTGAACGGGTTGGAAGAGAACAGCATGGCTCCCCTTTTGCTGTTCGGTGCCGTTATTGTTGTCGTTTCGGCAGTTTTGCTATTACTGTCTGGCAGGCTGAGACGCAGTCTCCGGTCTTGACCATAATCTGCGAGTCTTCGGGCAGGAATATGTCTACCCTTGAACCGAATTTAATGAAACCGACCTGGTCGCATTGGTTGGCTCTCTTTTCTTCCTTTGCGTAACATACAATCCTGCGGGCAATATATCCTGCAATCTGGCGGAAAAGGACAGTTGTCCCGGAACCCGTCTCAACTGCGATAGAGGTCCTCTCATTCTTTTCAGAAGCCTTTGGATGGTTTGCTATGATATAGTTTCCCGGGTGATACTTGTAATATCTGACAACGCCTCCTACCGGATAGTAGTTCACGTGTACGTTAAAGATGCTCATAAAGATTGACACCTGTATGCATTCACGTTTGAGGTATTCGTTTTCAACCCTTCTGTCTACTATTACAATCTTCCCGTCGGCCGGTGCGATTACAAGGTCCTCATCTATGAGGGCAACCCTCTTGGGACATCTGAAGAATCTTATTATAAAGAGAAGGGCAAGTACTCCGCATGCTATGGCGACTCCTGCAGCGATGCCCCATCCGAATATGTAGCAGAAAAGCAGCACTATTGCCGCTATGATAATGAATGCCTTTAAAATAATGCCGTAGCCCTCTTTGTGTATCCGCATGGCCAAGTGTTGGTTAGGTTAATTTCAAATAAGGAGCGAAAATATAATGGCTGCCGGAAAGGCCAGCAGCGCCGCATCGAATCTGTCCAGCATTCCTCCGTGGCCAGGTATTATCCTGCCCGAGTCCTTGACTCCGAAGTTCCGTTTCAGCTGTGATTCGGTCAAATCGCCCCAAACGCCAAAGATACAAATTATTATTCCAAGAACGATGGCTTTTGTCGTGCTTATTTCAAAAACATCTATATAACTCATTATTACTGCCGCCATTATGCAGCTTGCAAGCCCTCCGAAAAAGCCTGCCCACGATTTCTTTGGAGAAATGGAAGGGAAGAGCTTTCCCCGTTTTCCGTCACCTTTTTGCCCGAAGGCGCTTCCAATGCAATATGCCCCCACATCGTTCATCCATAATACTATGAACATGAAAAGCAGCATGAAGGCAGAGTAGTTGCCCTCTGAATCGAATATTATGAGGTTGCATGAGGAGAAGGGAAGGGCCGTATAAACTACCGCCGCTATTGCAAACGGGAACATCTCGTAGCCGTTGTTTACCCTGCCGCCTCTGGCTTCTCCCTTTTTTTCAGGCTCTTGTGTGAAAGTATGTATATTGTACTCTTTTCTGTACAGGTTGGTTATGAATATTGCAAAAAGGGGTATCATGCAAAGCAGCAGGTAGCGGTATGAAATTCCGGAATACTCTATCAAAAACGAGATTGCAAAGAGGCTCAGGGCTGAGGTTACGGCCAGAGCCTTTGTAACGGTTTTCTCCCTGCCTATTGTAAGGTTAAGATACTCGTTTGCCATTAAGGCAATTATAATGAAGAAAAGCAGGGCGTACCATAGAGGTCCGGCCAGTATGGCCAGAATGACGATTGCGGTAAACGCTATGCCGCTGATGCTTCTTATTATAAAATTATTCATTTTTTTCTCCGGCACTTTCTCCAGGCTGCAGTTCTTCATTTCCCTCCTTTGCACGCGGGCCGAATATCTTTTCCAGGTCTTCTGTAAAGATGACCTCGCGTGAGAGCAGAAGTTCCGCCAGTTCTGTAAACTGCGGCCTGTACTGCTTGAGTATCTCTAGGGCCTTGTCGTGAGCACTGTCTATTAAAGCCTTTGCTTCCTTGTCTATGAGTTCGGCTGTCTTCTCGCTGTAAGGCTTGCTGAAATTGTAGCCCGAATCCTGCGAGTCATAGAATGAGAGGTTGCCCACAGCCTTGCTCATCCCAAAGTAACTTACCATTGCATAAGCCTGTTTTGTGACCTTTTCCAGGTCGCTCAGGGCACCGGTAGATATTTTCCCGTTTACCAGTTCTTCTGCGGCCCTGCCGCCCATGGTGGCAGCCATTTCGTCCATCATCTGCTCGGTTGTGGTAATCTGTCTCTCTTCAGGCAGGTACCATGCGGCTCCAAGAGCTTTGCCACGCGGGATAATCGTAACTTTCAGCAACGGGTTCGCGTTGGGAAGAATCCAGCTGACTGTAGCATGGCCGGCTTCGTGGAATGCTATCGTACGTTTTTCCTGAGGGGTTATTATCTTGCTTCTCTTTTCCAGTCCTCCCACGATTCTGTCAACCGCATCGAGAAAATCCTGCTTGTCTACATACTCCTTGTTCCTGCGTGCGGCAATAAGGGCCGCCTCGTTGCATACGTTGGCTATGTCTGCCCCTGAAAAGCCGGGAGTCTGTTTTGCAAGGAATGTCTTGTCAAAGTCTTTTGCAAGCTTGAGGTTTTTCAGATGTACCTCGAATATCTCTTCGCGTTCCTTGAGTTCGGGAAGGTCTACGTTTATCTGCCTGTCGAAACGGCCGGCGCGCATGAGCGCCTTGTCGAGAATGTCTGCCCTGTTTGTTGCAGCCAGCACTATCACGCCTGAATTTGTGCCAAAACCGTCCATCTCAGTAAGAAGCTGGTTTAGCGTATTTTCTCTTTCGTCATTTGAAGAGAATCCGGCATTTTTGCTTCTTGCACGGCCTACGGCATCAATTTCGTCTATGAAGACTATGCATGGAGCCTTCTCCTTTGCCTGCTTGAAAAGGTCTCTAACCCTTGAAGCACCCACTCCAACGAACATCTCCACAAAATCGGAGCCTGATATGGAGAAGAAGGGCACGTCTGCCTCTCCGGCAACGGCCTTTGCCAGAAGAGTCTTGCCTGTGCCCGGAGGGCCTACAAGCAATGCGCCTTTTGGAATTTTCCCTCCGAGGGCAGTATATTTCTTGGGGTTTTTGAGAAAGTCTACAATTTCCATGACCTCCACTTTGGCCTCTTCCAGCCCTGCAACATCCTTGAACGTGACCTTTGGAGTGGAGCCCTTGTCAAAGACCTTGGCCTGAGACTTGCCAACGTTGAATATGCCTCCTCCGGCTGCACCTCCTCCCATGTTTCTGGACATTCTCCTTATCATGAAGAACCACAGAAGCAGCAACAGGATGGGGAAAAGCAGCCAGTCAAGGATGCCCAGATAATTTTTCTGTTCCCTGTTCTTTATGTCAAACCTCTTCTCTGGCGGCAGTGAACTGCGGATTTCTCCCAATTCTTTGTCGGAATCGAAATTCGGGCCCATCTGGAACCAGAAGTGGGCTACGTTTGCAAGGGGCTCTTTGTTCCCGAAATAACTCTGGTATTTTTTGAGACTGT
>JADINB010000106.1 GCA_017694275.1 Candidatus Egerieousia excrementavium
CGTTATCGCCAGGCATTACCATCTCTACGCCATCGGGAAGGTGAATCTCACCTGTGATATCCAATGTACGGATGAAGAACTGAGGACGATATTTGTTATGGAACGGAGTATGACGTCCGCCCTCCTCTTTCTTGAGGACATAAATCTCAGCCTGGAATTTCTTGTGAGGTGTAATTGAACCGGGCTTTGCAATAACCTGACCTCTCTTGATATCTTTCTTGTCAATACCACGGAGCAACAGACCTACGTTATCGCCGGCCTCACCTTCGTCAAGAATCTTGCGGAACATCTCCACACCTGTAACGGTACTCTTCTTAGGCTCGTCACCCAAACCGATGATCTGGACCTCATCGCCGGTCTTGACAACACCTGTCTCGATTCTACCGGTAGCAACCGTACCACGGCCTGTAATTGAGAAGACATCCTCAACAGGCATAAGGAAAGGTTTCTCGTTGTCACGAACAGGGAGCGGACTGTACTCGTCAACAGCATTCATCAACTCCATAACCTTCTCCTCCCACTTGGGATCGCCATTCAGTGCACCGAGGGCTGAACCACGGATAACCGGAGCATTGTCACCGTCAAAGTTGTAGAAGTTCAAGAGTTCGCGAACCTCCATCTCAACAAGGTCAATCATCTCAGGGTCGTCTACGATATCCACCTTGTTCAGGAATACGACGATTCTGGGAACGTTTACCTGGCGAGCCAGCAGAATGTGCTCGCGTGTCTGGGGCATCGGACCGTCTGTTGCAGCAACAACGAGGATTGCACCATCCATCTGGGCAGCACCTGTAACCATGTTCTTTACGTAATCGGCGTGGCCCGGGCAGTCTACGTGAGCGTAGTGACGTGAAGCTGTCTGATACTCTACGTGAGCTGTATTGATGGTAATACCGCGCTCTTTCTCCTCAGGAGCATTATCGATAGAGTCAAATGAACGCGACTCAGACAAGCCCTGCTTTGCCAGAACTGTAGTAATAGCAGCAGTCAAAGTAGTCTTACCGTGGTCAACATGGCCAATAGTACCAATATTGACATGGGGTTTATCCCTCTTAAATGTTTCTTTTGCCATAATACTTAAAATAAATTAATTGATATTTTACACACTTAAAGAGCCGGTGATGGGAATTGAACCCATGGCCTCTTCCTTACCAAGGAAGCGCTCTACCTCTGAGCTACACTGGCTTTTAAAAGAGCGGAAGACGAGGTTCGAACCCGCGACCCTCAGCTTGGAAGGCTGATGCTCTACCGACTGAGCTACTTCCGCCTGAAACAACAAAAAGTGGGGAGAGCAGGATTCGAACCTACGAAGGCGTGCGCCAGCAGATTTACAGTCTGCCCCAGTTGGCCACTTTGGTATCTCCCCATAACCATACTATTGGAGCCGATAGAGGGATTCGAACCCACGACCCGCTGATTACAAATCAGCTGCTCTGGCCAACTGAGCTATATCGGCATACATAATTCAAACACCAAAAGAACGCTTTCTGATTTTGGACTGCAAAGATATGTTTTTTGAACTTATCTACCAAAAAATTTCTAAAAAATATCGTAACTTTTTTCTATTGCATTACAAATGTCAACAGTGTTGTATTTACACTCAGACATCTGCTCGTCTACGCTTCCCTGCTCCACAAAAACATCAGGAATTCCGAGAGGCAGCACTCTGCAGTGCGGATATTTTCTGCATACATATTCGGAAACAGCGCTATACAATCCACCGCAAAGCGTGCCGTCTTCAACAGTTATGATAACAGAGACCTTTCCGCACGCATAATCGACGGCCGAAAAATCGAGCGGCTTGAGAAAACGCATGTCATAATGCATGGGAGAGACTTTGCGGCTTTCAGAAACTTTGTCAATGGCTTTGGCTGCCCTGTTGCCTACGGTACCGAGCGACAATATCGCGACATCGCTTCCATCGCGCAAAAGCCGGGCCTTTCCAGGCTCAATATATGAAAATTCCTTATGCCAGTCCACGCCTTCTCCATAACCGCGCGGATACCTTATTGAAGTGGGCCCGTAACCGCTCTCGGCAGCGGAATAGAGCATGTTGCGCAACTGCAGCTCATCCATTGGCGCGGCTATGGTCATGTTTGGGACCAACCTCATATAGGAGAGGTCAAACGCACCCTGATGAGTTGCACCGTCTTCACCTACCAGCCCTGCCCGGTCTACACAGAAAATAACCTTGAGGTTCTGCAGCGCCACGTCATGGATTATCTCATCGAAAGCGCGTTGCAGGAATGTAGAATAGATGTTGCAATATGGCAGCAGACCTCCGGCCGCAAGCCCGGCCGAAAAGGTTACAGCATGCTGTTCGGCTATTCCCACATCGAAAGTCCTGTCGGGGAAACGCTGCATCATTTCTGTCAGCGAACACCCCGATGCCATTGCCGGCGTTATCGCCACTATTTTTCCGTTTCTCTCCGCCAGTTCGGTTATTGTCTTGCCAAACACATCCTGATATCTGGAACGGGTATTGTCAGACATGATTCTCTCGCCTGTGAGGGCGTTGAACTTGCCAGGAGCATGCCATACGCTCTGGTTCAGTTCGGCCGGCTTATAGCCTTTTCCCTTTACAGTCCTGATGTGTAGCAATTTGGGGCCTTTGATATTTTTCAGGTTGCCCAATGTGGCGACAAGCTGTCCAAGGTCATTTCCGTCTATCACACCAAAGTATCTGAATCCAAGCCCTTCAAAAATGGAACCGTTCTTAAAGAAGGCCAGTTTCGTGCTCAGCATAAACTTCTGGATCAGCCTTCTGAGCCTGACATTGCCCAGCCTGTGCCAGATTTTGTTTTTTATCCTGTTATATGATGGAGAGGTAGAGAGCCTGAGCAGATAATTGTGCATAGCCCCCACATTGCTGTCTATGGAAATCTGGTTATCGTTGAGTATGACCAGTATATCTGATTTTGCAGTGCCTGCGTTGTTGAGACCTTCATAGGCCAGACCTCCGCTCATTGCACCGTCGCCTATGACAGCCACCACTTTTATCTCCTCTCCTTCCAGACTTGCGGCAGTCGCCAACCCCAATGCCGCTGAAATTGAAGTGGAAGTATGGCCGGCTCCGAACGAATCGTACGGGCTTTCCGACATTTTAGGGAATCCGCTTATGCCTCCGGATTTTCTGTTATTCCTGAACGCCTCACGCCTTCCCGTAATAATCTTATGGGCGTAGGCCTGATGACCTACGTCCCATACGATTTTATCTTTTGGAGTATTGAACAGATAGTGGAGAGCCACTGCCAGCTCAACCGCGCCAAGACTGGCCCCCAAGTGTCCGGGGTTTACAGAACAGCACTCTATCATGTATGAGCGGATCTCCGCACACAACTTTTCAAGCTGGCTGTAATCTAATTTCCTTAAATCTTCAGGCGAATTGATTTTATCAAGAATCTCCATTCCGTAACCCCGTCAGCAGACTTACTTCTTAATGTTTGCAACCTGCAATCCGTATCCTTTCTTCTTGTCGAGAATCTTGATGCCAAGTGCAATAAATATGGCTATTACGCAAACAGCCACGAAAATGAGCATGGGCAGCGTATAATTATACTTTGCCACACCTTCAACAACACCGTAATCGGGATTGATACAATATTTGTCGAGCACCTTTCCTATAAGAAGCGGCATTCCCCACAGACCGATATTCTGTACGAAGAAGGTAAGCGCAATGGCTGTTCCATATTGGCGCTGAGGTATAATCTTTGCCAGCGACGGCCACATTGCGGCGGGTACCATTGCGAATCCGATACCGAGAAATACCATTAGAATTACGGCAATCACCCAATACGTAACAAACGGAGCCGCGAAAAGCACATGCACACAAGTTATAATCACTGCGCCAAGAATCATAAGGTCTGCACCATGCCCTATCTTGTCATATATCGTACCGAAAAGTGGGGTAAGGATAATACAGCCGAACGGCAGCATGCCCGGTATGATTCCGGCCAGTTCCGGAGCCACGTTGAATTTGTTTACCATAAGGTCTGCCGCATATTTGAGGAACGGGAAGATAGCCGAATAGAACATCACGCAAAGCAACGCTATCAGCCAGAAACCGGGATTGGTTATGATACTCTTCACGTCTTTTACGTTGAAAGACTCTTCCTCTTCTGCAGAACTCTCCTTTATCTGTTTGTCGAGACGCTTGTCATAAACACAATATACTATGAAAAGCAACAGACCAAGCACTAGCATTATCAGGGCAACAAGCACCGGAACGCTTACATCGTGGAACTTGTTTACAATCATCGGGGAAAAGATGAGCGCAGCGGCCGAACCGAGCCTTGCAAGTGAAAGCTGAAGCCCCATTGCAAGAGCCAGAGTCTTTCCTGTAAACCATTTTACAATAGCCTTCGATACCGTTATTCCGGCAACCTCTGCTCCTACACCGTATGTGGCATAACCCATTATCACCCAAAATACCTCTTTCTTGATTTCATCTCCAAAGAACCAGATTTTGGTATCGGGAGTGAAAAGAGGCGTATTCAATGCCCAATACTTTACGCCGATGCCCACTACCATAAGTACGCATGCCAGCAGTCCGCTGAACCTGATGCCCTTTCTGTCGAGAATAAGTCCTCCGAATATGAGCATGCCCAGAAATACGTTGAACATTGAATATGAACTTCCGAACCATCCGAACTCTGTACTATTCCACAGGTTTTCCTGTTCCAGCAACGGTTTCAACGGAGAGAAAATATCGGCCGCCACATAGGCGGTAAACATTGTCAGCGATACCAGCAGCAGCGTTAGCCATCTGACGGCAGCCGAATCTTTCAGCAGTGTCTGTGTGTTAGTTTTCATATACTTGATTTTTGTTGTTAATAATTAGCTTCTTACTATGGTCTGGTCTCTGTCCGGCCCGAGCGATATTATCCTGACCGGAACCTTCAGATAATCCTCTATGAATTTTATGTATTCCCTGAACTCCAGAGGCATCCCGTCTTCGCTTTTCACTTTTGTAAGATCACATTTCCAGCCCTTGAACTCCTTGTATACAGGCTTAACCTCGGCATATACGTCATAAGGGATTTCGTCGGTCCGCTTTCCGTCCACCTCGTATGAAACGGCAACCTTTATGGTATCAAACCCGTCAAGCACGTCGGCCTTCATCATTATCAGTTCATCCACACCATCTATCATTACGGCATATTTGAGGGCCGGCAAGTCCAGCCATCCGGTTCTGCGCGGGCGGCCTGTCGTTGCACCGAATTCAAAACCTTTCTGCCTGAGCTGCTCACCAGTCTCGTCAAAAAGCTCGGTAGGGAAAGGACCGCTGCCCACTCTTGTACAATAAGCCTTGAAAACTCCGTACACCTTGCCTATCGAATGAGGCGAGACCCCCAGTCCCGTACATGCACCTGCACATGAAGTGGAAGAAGAGGTGACAAAAGGATATGAACCGAAATCCACATCGAGCAGCGTACCTTGCGCCCCTTCTGCCAGAATACTCTTTCCGTCGAGAAGATAATCGTTTATCCGGTATGCCCCGTCTACGATTTCAAACTGTTTCATATACTCCACGGCATCGAGCCATGCCTGCTCGTTTTCAGATGCGTCATACTCGAAATCGTACTGTTTGAGATATGCTATATGCTTGTTCTTCAACTTCAGGAATCTCTCTTTGAAGTCCGGAGTCAGAATGTCGCCGACTCTCAGGCCGTTCCTTCCTGTCTTGTCCATATATGTCGGGCCTATGCCCTTGAGGGTCGAGCCAATCTTGCCCTTGCCCTTGGCAGCCTCAGAAGCTGCGTCTATAATCCTGTGGGTAGGCAGTATGAGATGCGCCCTGTCTGCAATCACCACCCTTTCCTTCACCGGAACACCCATTGCCTCTATTGCAAGGCACTCTTCCCTGAATATGACAGGGTCGAGAACAACGCCACTGCCTATGAAGTTTATGGAACCGTCTCTGAAAACTCCAGACGGCACTGAGTGGAGCACAAACTTCTTACCTTCGAAATGGATTGAATGGCCGGCATTCGGGCCTCCCTGGAATCTGGCTACAACCGGATACTCACTTGCGAGGACATCAACAATCTTGCCTTTCCCCTCGTCGCCCCATTGCAGACCAAGAACTACGTCTAATTTCATGTCTATATCTGTTTAATATTTGTTAAGCCTATAAAATGCTAGAACGGCAAATCGTCCGACGGATCTTCTGCAGGAAAATCATTGGTGGGAGCATACTGCTGAGACTGTCCTGCCG
>JADINB010000107.1 GCA_017694275.1 Candidatus Egerieousia excrementavium
ACATAAGGCTCCCGCTGCAAAAAGACGAGATAAAAATCCGCAGCGCCAACCAGGAGACAGTATCTGCCGTTTTCAACAAATATGAGATAAACTCTCTCAGAAAACTGCTCGGAATGGCAGAAGCCAAACCAGATGCATCCTCACCGGAAGATTCCTTCACCCTGCAGGCAAAAGAGGTTCCCGCGTCACAGTTTGCAATGATTGCCGCACACAGCAAGGCCATCTCCATAAAATTTACAGACGAAAAGAACTTTGTTGCTGCCGCAGACGGGGTCTACACATGCGCTGCAACAGACAGAGAGAGCGGTGAGGCTCTGAAGGAGGTCATGGAAAATTCCTCTATTGTAAAGACGGGGACAGGGTTCAAGCAATATATAAAGTACTTCAGGGCCGCAGACACCGATTTGAACGGAGCCCTCAGAAACGGTTATCTTACGGCAGTAAAGGATATAGAGATCATGCACTATGTTCTCGACCCCGAAAGAAGCCACAACGTGCGCATTCTTGTAAGAAGTTTTCTTGGCCAGGAAGCCGAACGGTTGCTCGATGCCCAGAGAGCAGACGAGGGGCAGAAAGAGACAGACCTGTTTTCGGCAATCGATGCAACGGAAGAGAACGGCGCGTCTCTGGAAAAAGCAATAAACGAATGTATGCTGCTGCTGCCGCTTTGCGGGCAAATCGAAAAGAGGCTGGAGGAGAACAAGCTGTCGGAACTTTATTATAAGATAGAGATGCCTCTGATTGCAGTGCTCAGCGACATGGAGATGGAGGGGGTGAAAATAGATACGCTCCACCTTAAGAACTACAGCATCCAACTGAACAGCGAACTCAATGAAATCGAGCGGCAGGTCAGGGAGATGGCCGGAGATCCAGGACTCAACATATCGTCTCCAAAGCAGATAGGCATCCTGCTTTACGAAAAGCTGCAACTTTCTCCCAAGACAAAAAAGAGCCAGAAGGGGAATTATCCTACAGATGAGGAAAAACTCAATGAACTCAAGGAGAAACACCCGATTGTAGGGAAAATACTGGAATACCGGGGATTGAAAAAACTCCTTTCTACGTACATAGACAATTTCCCGCAGATGATAGATTCCAATGGAAAACTGCACACATCTTTCAACCAGTCGCTTACAGCAACAGGGCGGCTCAGTTCCTCAAATCCCAACCTGCAGAATATCCCTATACGCACAGAGCGCGGAAGGGAGATAAGAAAGGCTTTTGTCCCCTCATCTGAACATGGGGCCATAGTATCTGCAGACTACTCTCAGATAGAATTGAGGCTCATGGCCCACATGAGTGCAGACAGCGGGCTGGTAGAGGCCTTCAACCACAACAAGGATATCCATACTGCCACAGCCGCCAGAATATTCAGGGAGAAGGAGGAAGAGGTTACAAAAGAGCAGCGTTCCAAAGCCAAGACTGCAAACTTCGGCATAATTTACGGAATCTCATCATTTGGCCTTTCGCAAAGGATAGGCATGAGCAGAAGCGATTCCAAGGCCCTTATAGATGAATATTTCAACAACTATCCTGGTGTAAAGGAGTATATAAACAGGATGATTGAGCATGCAAGGCAAAAAGGTTATGTAGAAACCATATTCGGCCGGAGACGTTTTCTGCCCGACATAAATTCCCGGAACAGCACGGTCAGGGGGTTCAATGAACGCAATGCCATAAATGCGCCACTGCAGGGAAGCGCGGCCGACATTATAAAGTTAGCCATGATAAACGTATACAAACGGCTGCGAAACGAGGGGTTCCGCAGCAGGATGGTGCTTCAGGTTCACGACGAACTTGTACTGGATGCGGTTGAAGAAGAAACAGAGAGCGTAAAAAAACTGCTCAAGGAGGAGATGGAGAGCATAGTGAAGTTAAGAGTGCCTCTTATAGCGGAGTGCAATGCGGGGGCCAACTGGCTCCAGGCTCATTGACATTCACATAAAACACGGTATCCGATGGAAAGGAACAGCGAAGGAAAATTGTCTGACAGGGAACTTGTAACCCTTGCCCTCAGTGGAGAGCCTCAGGCCTATTCTGCCCTGACCGAAAGATACCGCGGCGGGGTCACAGCCTACATAAGCGAACTTTTTGCCGGAATGCCGGAGAGCGGGAATGAAATGGCAGAAGAGCCGGAAGACATTTGCCAGGAGACATTCCAGAGAGCATTTTCCAAACTTAAAGAGTACAATCCTGCTTACGGATTTTCTACATGGATATATACTATCGCAAGAAACATAGTCATAGACTACTCACGGAAACGGCAGAGCACCATTGCCGCCGGAATAGTGGCTGCGGCAAAGGGTGAAAAGCAAAATGCAGAGATTGAAGCGGGGCAGGATTCGCCTGAGGAAAAAATGATAAGCGCACAGGAATACTCTCTGCTCATAAGACATATAGACAATCTGCCGGAGACATACAGAGAGATTGCCGTAATGCGTTTCATAAACGAATATGCCTATCAGGAGATAGCACAGAAGCTCAACTTGCCGTTAAACAGTATCAAGACAAGGGTAAGAAGAGCAAAAATATTGTTGTCAAAACTAATAGAACAGTAAATGGAGGAGATTTTAAGATACTTCCCTGAAATAGACAGCCAGGCACGCTCACGCTTCGGGCGTCTGTATCCTCTTTACAAAGAGTGGAATGAAAAGATAAACGTAATAAGCAGAAAGGATATGGACAATTTCTATCTGCATCACGTGCTCCATTCGCTTGCAATAGCACGGCACTGCCCCTTCATGGAGGGTGCTACCGTGCTGGATGTGGGTACGGGAGGCGGCTTTCCTGGCATACCTCTGGCCATTTACTATCCGCAATGCCGGTTTACACTCATAGATTCCATAGGGAAAAAGATAAGGGTTGTACAGGAGGTTGCAAATGCTCTCTCGCTTGCCAACGTAACGGCCTTGCAGATTCGTGCCGAACAGCTTGACGGAAGTTTCGACCATATAGTGTCACGCGCCGTGACAGAACTGTCGGGGTTCTATCCATGGATAAAGGGGAAATACAACAAGAGCGTAATATGTCTCAAGGGCGGAGATACAGAAGCAGAAGTTCAGACGGCGGCAGCAAAGTGTAAAATAAGACGTGAACTCATAGAGATTACAGACATAAGCCGTTTTTTCGGCGAAGAGTATTTTACCGGCAAAAGGATTGTTGAAATCAAAAGAAATTTTTGAAAATAAAAATGAAAATACTACCTTTGCCGTCCCTTATAGAAAATAATAAATTGTCATAATATGAAACGCACATTCCAACCATCACAGCGCAAACGTCGCAACAAACATGGCTTCCGTGAGCGCATGTCAACACCAAACGGACGCAGAGTCCTGGCAGCACGCCGCAAGAGAGGCCGTAAGAAATTAACGGTATCATCGGAAGACTTGTTCTAAGATATTATCTGCGAAAGAGAGAAACCGGAGTCAGTTACAGACTGCACTCCGGTTTTTTATTGCCCCATATTACACATCCGCCATATTTTGCAATAAAGATCCGGGCTCGGCCACTCTTCAAACGCACAAAACTGCAGCCTGAGCCGCTCCAGCCATTCTTTCATTGCACCATCCCACACGCGTTTCAATCTTTACGGGCATTATCCTCGCACTTCCCAGCCATCTTTTCATTGCGCCATCCCCCACCCTGCGCCTGCTATCGTCAGGCCTGAATATGCATGTCTCTTGTCGAGAG
>JADINB010000108.1 GCA_017694275.1 Candidatus Egerieousia excrementavium
CCTTTTAAAGATATGCAAATTTATAAGTATTCATTAAAAAATCATATACCGTGTGCAAATTTATGAACAGCGTAAAAAATTTTTGCTTATTTTTGCAGTACAGTTAACGTTATGGGTCAACAACGATTTACATACTCATTCTATTATTACTTTTACTTTAAAATAAAGTAAAGGCGGGAGTTTGTATGTAGGTCATATATATATATTATTAAAGGTTAATATTGAGCTCCTGCCTGTCTTGGCAGGGGCTCTTTTAATTTAATACTGTCGGAACAGATCATATGAAGAAAAAAGTTGCCATACAGGGAATCGGAGGATGCAACCACTATATTGCAGCCAAGGACTTCTTTGGAGAAGATGAGATAGAGACCATAGATTGCAACACTTTCAAGGAACTGGCAAAACTGGTTGCAGACAACCGCGATATACTGGGCATAATGGCCATAGAAAACACAATAGCCGGAAGCATACTGCAAAACTACCGTCTTTTAAGAGAGAACAGACTTTCTATTGTAGGAGAGTACAAACTGCGCATTTCACATTCGCTGGCAGCACTTCCTGGGGTAAAGATGGAAGACATACGGGAAATCAACTCCCACCCCATGGCTCTCATGCAATGTGCAGAGTTCCTCGAGCGTTTCCCCGCAATAAAGCTGGTGGAGAAAGACGATACGGCCGGCAGTGCCAAATGGATAAGCGACAACCAGCTTAAAGACCACGCTGCCATCTGCCCGTCCGGAGCGGCAAAACTCTACGGAATGAATATTCTTGCAGAAGGCATTGAGACAAACAAGCGCAACTTTACACGCTTTTTGATTCTCTCCAACAGGGAAGTATCAAAGGAAGTGCTGCGCTATCTCTACAACAAGGAAAAAAACAGGAATCTGCAGGCACCGCCCAAAGAGAGCAACCAGTGGATAGACAAAAGTTCGATTGTCTTTACCCTGCCGCACGAGTCGGGAAGCCTGTCGAAGGTGCTGGCAGTGCTTTCTTTCTATGACATGAACCTGTCCATGATACAGTCTATACCCATCATAGGCAAAGAGTGGGAATATCAGTTCTATATAAATCTGCTGTTCAAGGATTATCCGCGGTATATCCAGGCCATAGACGCTATAATGCCGCTGTGCAGGGAGTTTGAAATTCTGGGTGAATATGCAGAAGGTAAACAGAGTGTTTGACTTAAATTCAAAAGAATATGAAAGAAATTAAACCGGCAGCAAGAATTGCAGAAGTCTCTGAATATTACTTTTCCGTAAAACTAAAGGAGATAGCACAGATGAACGCCAGAGGGGAAAATGTCATAAACCTTGGAATAGGCAGCCCAGACTTGCCTCCGTCGGAGATAACGATAGAAACCCTTGCCGAAAATGCGAGGAAGGCAGATTCGCACGGATACCAGCCTTATGTAGGCATCCCTGAACTGCGTGAAGCCTTTGCCGGATGGTACGGCAAATGGTACGGCGTGGAACTGGACCCTGCATGCGAGATACTGCCCCTGATTGGCAGCAAGGAGGGCGTAATGCACATAACCCTTGCCTTTATAAACGAAGGCGACGGGGTACTGGTACCAGACCCGGGGTATCCGACATACACCTCTGTTTCAAAACTGGCCGGAGCAAAGATATACAAATATACGCTGGATGAAGACCGGAACTGGGAGCCCGATTTCGATGCTCTTGAAAAGGCCGACGCCAATGGGGAAATCTCCCTGGATAACACCCGGCTAATGTGGTGCAACTACCCAAACATGCCTACCGGAGCAAACGCATCCATGGAACTTTTCGAGAAACTCGTTGCGTTCGGCAAAAAGCACAATATCATAATTTGCCACGACAACCCTTACAGTTTCATACTCAACGACAAGCCACTGAGCATCCTGTCTGTTCCCGGAAGCAGGGAAATCTGCATAGAGCTGAACTCCATGAGCAAAGCCCACAACATGCCCGGGTGGCGTATAGGGATGCTCGCCACAAACGCGCAGTTTCTGCAATGGATATTGCGCGTAAAAAGCAATATGGATTCCGGCATGTTCAGGCCGATGCAGCTTGCCGCTGCCGCTGCTCTCAATGCCCCCAGGGAATGGTACGATAGCATGAACGCCATCTATGCAAAGAGAAAGGCTTTGGCGATGGCCATCATGAAAGAGATTGGAGCCAGGGTATCCGGCAACCAGGTAGGTCTTTTCCTTTGGGGAAAGGTGGAAAGCGAAGCAAAAGAGATTTGCGACAAGATACTGTATCAGGCCAAGGTCTTTCTCACGCCAGGCTTCATCTTTGGGGAGAACGGCAAAAAATATGTAAGAATCTCGCTCTGCTGCAACGAAGAAAAACTGCAACAGGCCCTCGACAGAATAAAGGCTGCAAACATGAAATAATATAATCTGACAACATTAAAAAAAAAATTGAATATGAAAATCGGACATTTGAAAATAAACGGTATAGACGATAAAAGGCCTATTATAATAGCAGGCCCCTGCAGTGCCGAAAGCAGGGAACAGGTACTTAACACAGCGCAGAGTCTGGCATCCAAGGGAATCAGGATATTCAGGGCCGGCATCTGGAAACCCCGTACCAAACCGGGCGGATTTGAGGGAGTAGGCGCAGTAGGGCTGCCCTGGCTCAAAGAGGTAAAGGAAAAGACAGGCATGCTTACCTCAACAGAAGTTGCCACTCCATATCATGTTTTCGAGGCAATAAAGGCGGGGATAGACATACTCTGGATTGGAGCCAGGACGGTTGCCAACCCGTTTGCAATGCAGGAACTTGCAGACGCACTCAAGGGCACAGACATTCCCATTCTGGTAAAAAACCCGGTAAATCCCGATCTGGAGCTGTGGATTGGCGCAATAGAGCGCATATATGGAGCCGGAATAAGAAATATAGGAGTAATACACAGAGGGTTCAGTTCATATGAAAAGAAACTCTACAGGAATCTGCCCTTATGGCATATCCCGATTGAGCTTAAGAGAAGGTATCCAGACCTCTCCATGTTCTGCGACCCGAGCCATATCGGCGGAAAGAGGGAACTTGTCGCACCCATTGCACAGCAGGCACTGGACCTGAATTTTGACGGTCTGATAATTGAATCACACTGCGACCCCGACCATGCCCTGAGCGACGCGGCCCAGCAGCTCACACCAGATGTCCTGGATTATACACTAAGTATGTTGGTAATAAGAGACAATGCACAGACGACCGAAGACATTACGGTCTTAAGAAAACAGATAGACGAAATAGACGAGCAGTTGCTTGCCACACTGGCAAAACGAATGAGAATCTCCAAAGAGATTGGCACATACAAGAAAGAGCACAATATGCCGATTCTTCAGGAGGGAAGATATAATGACATTCTGGAAAACAGGGCAAAACTTGGCAAGGCCATGGAGTTGAATCCAGAATTCGTTGCAGAGATAATGAAATCCATACATGAAGAGTCTGTAAGGGTTCAAATGGAGATAATGAAATAAATCACGACAGATGAGAATACTTGTAATAGGGGCCGGCAAAATGGGCTCGTTCTTTACAGACCTCCTGAGTTTCAGCCACGAGGTGGCCGTACTCGAAAGCGAGCCGCAAAGATTGCGTTTCATCTACAACGCACTGCGCTTTACCGAATATGAACAGGCCGGGGAGTTTTCTCCCGAACTTGTGCTCAATTGCGCAACCCTGAACCGGACAATAGAAGCCTTCAGGAACATCATTCCTTACGTAAACAAAAACTGTATACTGGCAGACATAGCCTCGGTAAAGACCGGGCTTAAGGAATTCTATCAGGAATGCGGGCTCAGGTTCGTTTCCACCCACCCCATGTTCGGGCCCACATTCGCCAATCTGGGAAATCTCCAGCAGGAGAGCGCAATAATCATAAAAGAATCTGACTATCTGGGCAGAATCTTTTTCAAAGACCTGTTCAGCACGCTAAAACTGAATATATGTGAATATACGTTCGAGGAACACGACAAGGTCGTGGCCTACTCGCTCTCCATACCGTTTGCCTCCACGCTCGTATTTGCCTCGATAATGAAGCACCAGAATGCCCCTGGTACCACATTCAAGAAACACCTGGCAATAGCAAGAGGGCTTCTTTCCGAAGATGACTATCTGCTTACAGAAATTCTGTTCAATCCAAACACGCCGTACCAGCTCAATAGAATCATAGATGAACTGGGCAAGCTGCTGCAAATTGTCAACGAACATGACAGTGGCAAGATGAAACTGTTTTTGGATGGGGTCAGAAAA
>JADINB010000008.1 GCA_017694275.1 Candidatus Egerieousia excrementavium
GGAAGGTTTCCTTAACGGAGTTCTCCAGATTCTCAAGCCAGGAGGAATTCTCTCTGTGATAACATACCATTCGCTCGAAGACAGAATGGTCAAGAATTTTATGAAGAGCGGCAACATTGAGGGAAAGATAGAAAAAGACCTCTACGGGAGAGTACAGAGCCCGTTTGAAGTTGTAACCAGAAAGCCGGTAACACCGTCTGCAAAGGAGATTGAGGCCAACAACAGAAGCCGCAGCGCCAAGTTGAGAGTAGCAAAAAGGAGGGAGTAATGGGAGAAAAGAAGAGAGTAAGTTTTTCATCTATTCTCGGCGGACAGATTCTGCTGAATCTTGGAGCATCCAGACACTGGTTTTTCGCCCTGTATCTGTTTGCTCTGATAATCCTGTATATCACATTGAACCTGAAAGTTGCAGATACAGACATACAGATAAGGAGAAACCAGACTGAACTGAAAAACCTCAAGGCAGACTATACTGGCAAAATTGCAAAACTGCAATATCAGAGCAGGCAGGGAGAAATTGAAAAGAGGCTCAAGGCTACGGGCTCCAAGGTAGAGAGACCGCTGCACCCTGCCACGTTAGTAAAACTACCATAGGAGACCATGGACGGGATATTTAAAAGAATTGCACTGATTTTCAAAATCTTCATCATTATAGCGATTGCCGCCATAATGAAGGTGGCCTATGTGCAGTTCATAAATCCCACCGAAGTAAGCGCAAGTGACATTGCCTACAGGGAAGAGGTGATTGAGGCGACACGGGGAGACATCCTTTCATCAGACGGAAGACCGCTTGCAATGTCTGTCCCTTATTATGAAATAAGAATGGACTGCCTCGCTCCCAACAAAGACACGTTCGAGAAGTATGTAGACGCACTTTCCAGGAAACTCTCGGAGTTTTTCGGAAACAAGAGCGCGGCCCAGTACAAAAGCCAGCTGCTCAAGGCAAGGAGAGACACCTTAAGATATGAACGGATAGGCAACAGGCTGGTAGACTATTCAGAACTGGAGCAGATAAGGCAGTTTCCCATTCTCAAGCTCGGAGTCAACAGGGGCGGTCTGATAGTAAACCAGAAAAACAGACGCAACAACCCTTACGGAAGACTGGCCTACAGGACAATAGGCTTCATAAACACGCAAGGGGTCGGTGTCGGGATAGAGGGTACATGCGACTATTATCTCAAGGGAACACCAGGGCGTCAGATTGTGCAGAGGGTACTGGGCGGCGAATGGATTCCCGTAAACGGGGCCGAAAGCGTGCCGCCTAAAGACGGATATGACATACAGACTACCCTGGACATAGAGATTCAGGAAGTTGCAGAAAATGCGCTTAAAAAGCAGCTTTTGAAAGATGCAGGCATAGAAGGGGCAACGGCGCTTGTAATGGAAGTGGAGACCGGGGCCATCAGGGCGATTGTAAACATGAAAAAAGATGGCAGGGGCGGGTTTGACGAAAGTTACAACTACGCCATAGGCTCGGCATCGGAACCGGGTTCTGTCTTCAAGCTGGTTTCGCTCGTCTGCATGCTCGAAGACGGATATGTTACACTCGACACGCCGGTAAACACGGAGAACGGGATGTGGAGGCATGCAGGCCATGTATACACTGATACGCATCCCATAGGAACGGTAACGGTGGCAAAGGCACTGGAGCAATCTTCAAACGTAGCTTTTGCAAAACTGATATACGAGCATTACGCAGACAATGAATCTGCATTTGTAGACAGAATTCAGAATATGAAGGTTGGAGAAAGATTCAATCTTGACATACAAGGTGAGGCGCGTGCAGTCATATATTCTCCTGAAGACAAAATGTGGTCCAGTTCCACCATAACGTCAATGGCAATAGGCTATGCAGTTCTGGTAACACCGCTGCACCTGCTCACGTTCTATAACGCCATAGCCAATGACGGCAGGATGATGAAGCCGTATTTCATTGAAAATTACCGCCAGAACGGAGAAACTGTAAAGAAGTTCAAGCCTGTGGAGGTGAGCGGAGCCATCTGCTCCAAAAATACGGCACGAACCGCACGGGCAGCACTCAGGGGCGTGGTAAAGAACGGGACCGGAAGAGGAACAGACAGCCCTAATTTTGAGATTGCAGGCAAGACCGGCACTTCGCGAATCTCCTTCGGAGGCAAGTATGGCTATGAAAAGAACGGTTACAGAAGATATCAGGCTTCGTTTGCCGGTTTCTTTCCTGCAAACGACCCTAAATACTCTGCAATCGTAGTCCTCTATTCCGGCGAAACGAAAGGCAACTTTTATGGTGCGACCTGGGCGCTTCCCGCATTCAGGGAGATAGCGGAGTATATCTACTCTACAAGTCCTGAGTGGAAAAGGGAACTTGACGGCAGCATGGCAGTTGCACAAGATGCACCATCATTTTCAACAGGCAGGGCAGATGAGCAGAGAACAGTACTTTCAGAACTTGAGATTGCCGGTAAAAAAAATGCAATGGCCTCCATTGCAAAAGGCGGATGGATAAAGATAAAGGCAGACTCTTCGCACAGTCTGGTTGCAGAAAGATACGAAATAGAGAGCGACTCTCTTGCCGATGTTACAGGCATGGGGCTCAAGGACGCTCTTTACATACTGGAAAACCAGGGATTTAAAGTGAAATTCAATGGATATGGCAGAGTGGCGGAACAGAAACCTGCGCCAGGAAGCAGCATAAAAAGGGGCGCCACGGTAAACTTGATATTGGAGAACTATGAAACTGAATGAGACAATAAAGGGAATGGAGATTCTTCAAAGCAGCGGGCCTGTTGAGAAAGATTGCATTGTAGAGTCTGTTTGTACAGATTCACGCAAGTGTACCGAAGGGTCGCTCTTTGTTGCAGTCAGAGGCGCAGACAACGATGGCCACGACTATATTCCCTCCGCGATAGAACGGGGAGCCAAGTTCATAATCTGCGAAGAGATGCCTGCAGAAGAGATGAAAAAGAAAGTTCTCTTCCTTAAGGTAAAAGATGGAAGAGCCGCTGCTGCACTTGTTGCCGGAAACTTCTACGGCAATC
>JADINB010000109.1 GCA_017694275.1 Candidatus Egerieousia excrementavium
AATTGTACAAAGATAGAAAAACATAATTAAAATTAAAGGGAAATTTTTCATAGTTTTGCCTCTGAAAAGAATTCGGTTATGATTTTAGATTCAATAAAAAGTTTTGAAAAATACAAGAATCTTGCAGAGGGGTTCGACAAGGTATATAAATTCATCTGTTCCAAGGAGTTCTCGCCAGAAAACGAAGGCAGACATGAAATAGACGGGAAAAAAGTCTACTGCACCATAGGCCGGCAGAGGCTCAGAGACGTGACCAATGCCCCGCTTGAGACACATGATTCATACATAGATATCCACGCCATCCTGTCCGGGACTGAAACCATTGGATTCAAAGACAGAAGCCTCTGCAATCTGGAAGGAGTAAAATATGATGAGGTGTCGGACATTGCGTTTCTTGACAAGGACGAGATTCCCGACAACTATCTGAGTCTGGGAGAGGGCAACCTTGCCATTGTCTTCCCTTCAGACGCCCATGCACCGTTAATCGGAGAGGGGGAGATTGTCAAGGCTGTCTTCAAGGTAAGGATAGAAAACAATCTGGAAGAACAGGCAGGAAAATGGAAAGAGTAGCCTTTCCGCAGGGCAAAAGATACAACTCGCAGGCAGCATACCTTAAGGAAAAATACGGGCACCGGCTGCAAAAGGTAGTGATAGACGCCGGATTCACATGTCCCAACCGCGATGGCAAATGCGGTTACGGAGGCTGCACATTCTGCAACAATGCAGCATTCCATCCCGGGTACAGCACTCCCGACAAACCTATCAGGGAACAGATAGATGAAGGAATAGAGTTCCACAGAGTCCGCTACCGCAACAGTGGCGGCTATCTTGCATATTTCCAATCCTATTCCAACACATACGCCCCGATAGAAAAACTGAAGGAGCTTTACGGGCAGGCCCTCTCTCATCCCGCAATAGAGGGAATTGTGATAGGCACACGGCCAGACTGTGCAGACAGTCAGGTTCTGGATTTTCTGCAGGAACTCTCAAAAGAGAAAATCGTAATGATAGAGTACGGCATAGAGAGCTGCTACGACAAGACACTGCTAAGGATAAACCGCGGACACGATTTCCAGACCGCCTGCCTGGCTGTTGAACAGACCCACAGGAGAGGATTGCAGCAGTGCGCCCATTTTATTCTGGGGCTGCCCGGAGAGAGCAGGGAAGAGATGCTTCAGATGTGCTCTCTCATAAACAGGCTTCCTTGCGACTCCCTGAAATTCCACCAGCTCCAGATTATAAAGGGCACACGCATGGAACAGGAGTTCAAAGCCCGCCCCCAAGACTTTGAAACATTTACATTGGAGGAATACATAGACTTTTTCGCAGATTTTCTTGAACGGCTCCGCCCAGAGTTCCGTATAGAGCGTTTTGCAGGAGAGGTGCCTCCCCGTTTTGTAGAGCAAAAGCCGTGGGGGCTGGTACGCAATACCGAACTGCTGAGAATGCTTGAAATCCGCCTGGAAGAGCGTGACAGCTGGCAGGGAAAATTATTATTGTAAATTATGCCGTTTTTCTTAATTTTGCTCTTTAAAATATTTACACTATGCAGCAACAGTTATTAGCAAATAGATTTATTCCTGAAGGCCTGACATTCGACGACGTATTGTTGATTCCGGCACGTTCGGAGGTCCTTCCAAGGCAAGTGAACATCAGCAGTTATTTTTCAAAAGAGATAAAGTTGCAGACTCCGATAGTCTCTGCGGCGATGGATACCGTAACGGAGGCTGAACTGGCAATCGCCATTGCCAGAGCCGGAGGCATAGGCGTAATTCACAAGAACATGCCTATAGAAAGGCAGATGGAGCAGGTCAGAAGAGTCAAAAGGGCTGAAAACGGAATGATTTACGATCCTGTCGTAATCAACCCCGACGCAACTGTGGCAGATGCCCTTAATCTTATGAAGCAGAACCATATAGGCGGCATTCCGGTTGTAGATGCAAAAGGATGCCTGCTGGGCATTGTCACCAACAGGGACTTGAGATTCGTAGATAACCTCAAAACCCCCATCAGCCAGATAATGACCAAAGAGAACCTGATTACCACGGAAAGTGGCACAGATCTGGTCCAGGCCACCAACCTGCTGAAAAAATACAAGATAGAGAAACTGCCGGTTGTTGACAAACACGGCAGGCTGGTCGGGCTTATCACATACAAGGACATAACTAAAATAAAGGACAACCCCATTGCAAGCAAAGACTCCAAAGGCAGGCTGCTTGCAGCAGCTGCGGTAGGAGTCGGGGCAGACACCTTGCAGAAGGTGGAGAAACTTGTATCGGTAGACACTGATGCCGTTGTCGTGGATACGGCCCACGGCCATTCAGTTTTTGTACTCAAGGTAATCAAGGAGGTCAAGAAGGCCTTCCCCAATCTGCAAGTAATTGCAGGCAACATTGCCACGGGTGAGGCGGCATTGGCATTGGCAGAGTGCGGAGTCGACGGAGTCAAGGTCGGTATAGGGCCGGGCTCAATCTGCACGACCCGTGTTGTTGCCGGAGTAGGCGTTCCACAGCTGACCGCCATTATCCTGGCAGCCGATGCGCTCAAGGGTACCGGCATTCCTATAATTGCAGACGGAGGCATCAGATATTCCGGAGACATAGTCAAGGCACTTGCCGCGGGGGCAAGTACGATAATGGCCGGATCGCTCTTTGCAGGAGTAGAGGAGTCTCCGGGAGAGACAATCATTCTCAACGGCAGAAAATTCAAGTCATACAGAGGTATGGGATCTCTGGAGGCGATGCAGCATGGTTCAAAGGACAGATACTTCCAGGATATGGAAGATGATGTCAAGAAACTTGTTCCGGAAGGAATAGTTGCGCAGGTCCCCTACAAGGGTACGCTTGATGAGGTCGTTTACCAGTTGGCCGGTGGACTGAAGGCAGGCATGGGGTATTGCGGAGCCCCCGACATAGAACACCTCAGAGATGCCAGATTCGTAAGGATAACCTCTGCCGGAGTAATCGAGAACCACCCTCACGACGTTACCATTACAAGGGAGGCCCCCAACTACAGCCGATAGGCTATGTGCAGCATATCTGTCATCTTCATCATTGCAGCCGCACTGCTGACCGGATGTTCCGGCAATGAGCCGGATAGCGGCAGCCAGGTAATTGCTCAGATTGGCAGTTTAAGACTTTGCAGAGAGGATTTGCAGGGATACCTCCCGCACAATCTTACCTACGAAGACAGCATGAATCTTACAAGACGCTACATAGACTCATGGGCGCTCAACAGGCTGCTTGTGCTTGAAGCCCGGCGCGAGCTCTCGAAACAGGAGACGGACGTAGAGCCACTCGTAGAAGAGTACAGAAACCAGTTGCTAATATACAGGTTGGAAAACAAATACATAGCCAGGATGTTGGATACAACTGTAACATTGGATGAAAAACAGGAGTATTACCGGAACAGAAGCAGTGAGTTCAAGACAGAAAACGGCCTTATAAAAGGCTGTATGGCAATAATGTACAGTAGTTCTCCGCTACTGGCCAGAACCAGGAGCCTGCTGATGCGCAGCGGCAGGGCAGAGAGCGGGAATCCGGAAGAGTTTCTCTACAACACAGCCTATAAATATCACAATTTTACAGAAAATTGGACAGATATTTCAATAGTGGCACGAGATATGGAAACAGATACTGCGACATTGCTGAATGGCATCAGAAATTCCGGGCCTTTCTTTGAAAACAACGATTCGGTTTTTTGCAGGTTCCTCTACATAACCGATTTTATAGAAAAGGGAGAGTTGTCGCCGTTTGAATACAATGCAGAAAAGATAACGACATACATATTAAGTAACAGAAAACAGAAACTGCTCGCCGACTTCCACCGCGAACTTGTAAACAAGGCGCTGGACAACGGAGAGTTAAAAATAGCGGATGATTATGAAAATTAAAAGGATTGCACTGCTTTTATGCCTGACGGCAGGCATAAGCCTCACCCTGAACGCTCAAAGATATAACGACGGACTCATAGACAAGACCATTGCAATCGTAGGCAATGAATTCATACTGCTTTCGCAACTGGAATCCGAGGTGCAGATGATGATGGCACAGGGTTATCCGACAGACGGGAATATCCGCTGTTCCATACTGGAAAATCTCATGGGGCAGAAACTGTTTCTGGCACAGGCAAAACTTGACAGTCTTACAGCAAGTTCAGACCAGGTGGAAATGGAACTGACCAACAGAATCAACACTGCTATAGCTTCGCTCGGAAGTGAGGAGAGACTGGCAGAATATTTCAACAAACCTCTTTACAAACTCAGAAACGAATGGAGGGAATTGCTTACCGAGCAGAATCTCACTTCACAGATGCAGCAGAACGTAATGAACCAGGCCGGCTCCATGACTCCGTCGGAAATTGAAAAATTCTATAAGAAAACAGACAAAGACAGCCTTCCAGTCATTTCCACGCAATACAAGATAAGCCAGATTGCCCTCTATCCTTCAAAAGACGAGGCTGCTACTGTTGTAAAAGAGAGGCTCCTCGATTTCAGAAACAGAATCCTCAACGGAGAACGGTTCAGCACGCTTGCCACTCTCTATTCACAGGATCCTGTCAGCGCAATGCGTGGAGGAGAATTGGGAATGACACCAAAAAGCATGTTCTGGCCTGCCTTTTCAGATGCGGCGACTGCACTCAGACCCGGCCAGATTTCACAGATTGTGGAGACTCCCGACGGATTCCACATAATCCAGATGATAGAGAAAAAGGGAGACATGATAAATGTCCGCCATATTCTGCTCAAGCCGGAATACACCTCAGAAGACAGGGACAAGGCTTTCAAGGTGCTCGACAGCCTGCGGACCAAGATAGTTTCAGACAGCATTTCGTTCGACCTGGCAGCCAGAATCTATTCGCAGGACCCCAAGTCTTCAATAAACGGCGGAGTGATGTCAGACCCCAACACCGGTGCAGATTACTTTGAAATGGACCAGTTGAAGCCTGCAGACTATGCGGTACTGAAAGACATGGAAATAGGAGACATTTCTTCTCCGTTCGAATCTACAGACAATGAAGGCCGTTCAGGAAACACATTATACAAGATTATAAAACTCGACGACATAAAACCTTCACATACAGCCAACATTGAAGACGATTTCATGGTAATACAGAATTATGCAAACAATGCACGACAGGTAGAGGCCATCGACAAATTCATAGAAGAACACCAGAAATCGACTCTGATTATAATTGACGACCTCTTTAAAAATTGTAACTTCGAGCGTGACGGCTGGATAAAATAGTGCAGACACATGCGGTGCATAAAGCTATTCTTACCCTTATTGCTATTACACTTCATTGCAACTGCCTCCCACGCACAGGAGACGGCACAAAGAGACTCGCTGGTCAGGCTGATTGAAGCCCGTTCGGCATCGCTAATGGATACCAACGGAGTGGCATACCGCAAGATAATCGGGCCTGCCCGTTTCCTTCACAACAACACGTACCTGCTCTGCGACACTGCAATCTGGGAGGTCGAAACCAACATCATACATGCGGTAGGCCATGTGCAGATTGTCCAGGAAAATACCTTCCTCACGAGTGACAAGATAGACTACCTGGTAAACAATGATCTGGCCCAGTTCAGAGGTCATCTAGTAGAACTTTACGACAAAGATGGCAACGTGCTGCGCACAAATTACTTAGACTACAACACAAAAGACAGTGTCGCAGTATATTACAACGGAGGGGCCATGCGCGGCACGGAGGGAAACCTGATAGAAAGCCGCAACGGGAGATATGTTTCGCAGGAAAAGACCTTCTATTTCTACAACGATGTTGAGATGTTCACAGATTCTGTTTTCATAAAATCAGAAGATTTGCGCTACAATACGGAAACAGACAGGGTCTTTTTCGGAAAAAAAACGGTTGCCTGGCAGCAGGAGAACATTCTTACAACAGAATCAGGGTATCTTGACAGACCTTCCAATACATTCCATTTCGACAAGGACGGGCATATTCTTACTGCAGAGCAGGAACTGTGGGCCGACACTCTGGTCTACAACCGCGACAACGGAATAGCCAGGCTTTACGGGAACATACAGGTACTCGATACGGTACAGTCAGCCCTTGCATTTGCAGACTATGCTGAATATCTGCCGGAAAAAAACCGCATTACGATGAATGATTTGCCGTCTGTTGCAATATATACGTTTGAGAACGATGTAAGAGACACCATATTCTTCTCTGCCGACACAATTGTCTACCACACAGAAAGGTTCTGCGATATAGACAGCGCAGAAGTTGTGCTGGCGAAAGAACGGAAAAAACTGGCAGACATGGATCCTGTAAGGGAGATTGAAAATGAGAATGCCGCCTATCTGGAGCGCATGAAACATAAAAGCAACATGGTTGGAGTGAGTGCCGAGGAGGCTGCCGCAGTTGCCGCCATGCAGGCAAGCGGAGAGGAGCAGATGCCTGCAGGAGCGCTCCGGCATCTGAAAGGCAAGGCTGATCTGCCCGGCCCGCTTCCGGTTCGGAACGATACGCTGAAACAGATGCCGCCGTCTGATTCTGTACAGGCCATGTTGCCCGATTCTTCACTCATTTCCGCCAAGGATACATTGCAGGCACCGCCAGACACCTCATCTGTAGCCTTCATAGATGCATGGCACAATGTAAAACTGTTCAGGGCAGATTTTCAGGGAGTCTGCGACTCACTGGTCTATACAGGAATCGACTCGATTGCACGGCTATACAAAGAGCCGGTATTGTGGAACGACACTGTAAACCAGATAACCTCCGACAGTATCCAGATTTCATTCCGCAACAACGCCATATACAAGGCAAACATGATTTCCAACGCTTTCATTGCCGTACAGGAAGACAGTGCCCACTATAACCAGGTAAGGGGGACAGAGATGATTGCCTTTTTCAGGGACAACGACATATACAGGTTCGATGCAATAGGCGGAGCCTCGATGATTTTCTTTTTAAGGGAAAAGGACAGCCTTATAACAACCATGAACAGAAAAGAGGGCAGAATCATCTCCTCGACAATCAAGGAACGGCAAATCCAGAAGATAAAATATATAGAAGAGCTGAAAAACGATGCCTATCCGACATACAATCTCACTGAAGAAGAAAAGTATCTCAGAGGATTCGTGTGGTTTCCCGAACGCAGGCCCGTCTCGCGGGAGGAAGTCTGCAACAGAAGCATAAAGGCTTCACGCAGAAAGCAGACAGACGCCATCCGGCTTCCGCTCTATCCTGTTTCCGAAATCTACTTCAAGGAAGAAAAAGAGGCCATTTCAGATTATAGAAACAGCCTCTTCGGTGAATGATTTGTCGGGATGAGGCGACTCGAACGCCCGACCTCCACGTCCCGAACGTGGCGCGCTAACCAACTGCGCTACATCCCGTACACTTGCTTTGCAACAAAAGCGGGGCAAAGGTAAAAAATATTTTGGAATTATTTACCCTTTGCAAACAACTCTTTGGCTATCTCCCTAATATTTGAGAGTTTTACCACTTCTATTTCTTTTTCCACCGCAGAGGCAATGGTACAGAACGAAGATACGTATACTCTCTCGAACCCCAACTTGGCTGCCTCCGCGATTCTTCTCTCTATCTGGCTCACGGGACGGATTTCGCCGCTAAGCCCCACTTCGGCGGCAAATGCGCTCTTTTCGGGAATCTCCATGTCGAAATTTGAAGAGAGGATGGCTGCAACAACGGCAAGGTCGCATGCCGGGTCTGTAATCTTCATTCCACCGGCTATATTAAGGAACACGTCTTTCTGTGAGAGCTTAAAGCCTACCCTTTTTTCAAGGACTGCCAGCAGCATGTTCATTCTCCTTACATCAAAGCCTGTAGCGGAACGCTGCGGCATGCCATAGGCCGCACTGCTGACCAGAGACTGCACCTCAATAAGGAAAGGTCTGGTACCATCCAGCATGGCCGCCACGGCTATGCCGCTCAAATCTTTCTCATGCATCGGCATAAACATCTCAGAGGGGTTGACCACCTCCTTGAGGCCACTGTCGGTCATACGGTAGACAGCAAGTTCCGCCGTGGAGCCGAACCTGTTTTTTATACTCCTGACTATCCTGTACGAATTGCGCGCGTCACCCTCGAACTGGAGCACCACGTCAACGATATGCTCCAGAATCTTGGGGCCGGCTATGACACCGTCCTTGGTAATATGCCCGATTATTATTACCGGTATGCCACTCTCCTTTGCAAAGCGGAGCAGCGAGGCGGCACACTCCCTTATCTGCGAAATGCTCCCTGCAGAAGCCTCTATCCTTTGCGAACAGATTGTCTGGATTGAATCTATTATCAACAGTTCCGCCCCGGCAGACTTTGCCTTTTCCAGAATGTTTTCCAGCAGGATTTCCGGCAAGACATAGCAATTTGAACCGGCAGAGGCACTTTCCGACTCAGGCAATGCCGCCGCAAGCCTGTCGCCCCTCAGTTTTATCTGTCTTGCACTCTCCTCGCCTGAAACATAGAGGGTCTTGAGATGACCGCATGCAAGCGGTATTTGAAGCGAGAGGGTTGATTTTCCTATTCCCGGCTCTCCGCCTATAAGGACAAGCGAGCCTTTTACCAGGCCTCCCCCCAATACTCTGTCGAACTCGTCAAGCCCCAGGACAATACGCTCCTCCTCGCAATTTTCTATCTCTGTAAGTGGCAGGGGTTGCGCCTTGGAGGGTACCCCTGAAAACGGAGAAAGTCCGGAAGAGGGAGAAACATTCTCCTCCACCATTGTGTTCCACTCTCCGCATGAAGGGCACCGTCCAAGCCATTTTGCAGACTCGTAACCGCAACTGCCACAAAACCATACTTTTTTACTTTTAGCCATTACAACCCGATTTCTCCCATTATACAAAGATAATTCAATTCTGCAGCAAGACAAGTCCGAATTTCATACCGACTGATTAATAAAGCCTTATGCTGTTAGTATAAATTATCAAACAATAGTTTTTATAAATTATTTTTGTCGGTTACAAAAAAATTGTTTTCTTTGCAAATGAAGAAAAGAAAGCTAAAACAATTTGATTAACGTAAAACAATTAGGAAAATGAAAAAAATTCTTGTATTAATCGCAGTTTTGGTTGTCGGATTTCAGGCAAAGGCCGACAATAACATTCCTGTGACACTTGAGCAGATGCCAGCTCCTGCACAGGAATTTATCAAGACTCACTTTGCAACCAAGACATTGACATTTGCAGTTCATGAAAAGGAATTTTTCGGAGAGGAGTATGAAGTTCTCTTTACAGACGGGACCACAATGGAATTCGATTCAAAAGGCAATTGGAAATCTGTAAAGTGCAAAAGAGGAGATGTTGTTCCCTGGCCTGCAGTTCCGGCACAGATTGCACAGTTTATAAACAAGACATACCCGGATGTTCAGGTATATGAAATTGACAAGGACAACAGAGGTTATGAAGTAAAGCTTACAAACAGGATAGAGCTCGAATTCAACCCTGATTTTCAAGTTGTAGACATGGATTATGATGACTAGGAAACTTATTTTGACATTTACCGCCCTTGCCTTCGTGCTGGCAGGGTGCGACAAGGATGATGACGAAGGGAGAAGGAACAAGGCTGTAGAGCAGACGCTCTACCAACTCTACCCGGACGCATCGCACCTTGACTGGGATTACGACGGAAACTATGTGGTTGTAGACTTCAGGTCTGCAATTGCATCTGCCAACCGCGCGGCAGATTGCGAAGCGTGGTTCGACTATAACGGCTCATGGTATATGACTGAATTCGACATACGGTTCAACGAACTGCCAGCAGCTGTAATAAACGCCTTTAATTCAAGTACATACAGTAGTTGGTATGTAGAAGACGTAGAGCGTATCGACAGAGTTGACTATGCATCGATCTACATTATCCAGGTTGAAGACCGCACAAACTCAAATGACATGGAATACGACCTCTACTACGATGCGCAAGGCATCCTGATAAAGGAGATTGCCGACGGGCCCGATTTCGGAGGGAACTACGGAGACTTGCTGCCACCCACGGGCTCAGACTACACTGCAATCAGAGAGTTCATCAAAAGCAAATATCCCAATGGGCAGATTGTAGACATTGAACGTGACGGCAACGGCTACACAGATGTAGACATCATTGACAACAGAATCTCGAAAGACGTGATTTTTGATGCAAGCGGCAACTGGCTTTACACTACATATGAAGTCACATGGACATCGCTGCCCTCAGCAGTATCATCTGCATTCAGCAGTTCTGCGTACTCAGACTACTACATAGATGACATCGATTTCTATGAAACTGCCGACAACAGCAACTATTACAGGTTCGACCTCGAATCCATCCTTGGAGACATAAAGATTTACATCACTGAAAACGGAACCGTATCAACCACTGTTCCAGGTTCAGGCGGTTCGGGAACAGGAAGCGACAATCCCGGAGGTGCCGGTGTAAACCAGACTATCCAGGCCCACATAGAGGTACACTATCCCGGAGCCGTAATATTGGACAAAGATGAAAATGACGGTCTCACTGAGGTTGAAATTCTCTATGAAAACACCGTGCTCGAACTCTTCTTCAACGGGAGCAACCAGTGGGTAAAGAGCGAGCAGGACGTAAAGTACAGCGACCTTCCCGCTGCAGTAAAGAGCCTGATAGACTCCAGCTACTCTGCATACAGAATAGATGACATTGAGCTGGTGGAGACTACAACCGAAAAATATTACAAATTCGACATGGTTCAAGGCAGCGACTTCATTATGGTAAACATTACAGAAGACGGTACCGTAATATAAAACAGGCCGGCCTGAGCATAACTTAATTTTATTATCCTTATATTTGTCTGCCACGACAGGTATAAGGATAATTTTTTATACACTAAATACAAACAAAATGAAAACAACATTCAAAACCCTGACTGCAATCCTTGCCATTGCACTCATTTCGCTCTCACAACCGTTTGCGGCCTTTGCCGCAGACCATGTGAACGGCCAGAGCACGGCCGACATTGTAAAGGAACTGGACGAATATATTTCCGATGTACGCCAGACATGGCATATTCCCGGTATGGCTGCGGCATTCGCCCTTGACGGCGAAGTCATTCTCGCCAAAGGATACGGTGTAAAGGAAATCGGCGGTACCGAACCTGTCACCGAGAAAAGCATCTTCCAGATAGGCTCAGTATCAAAATCCTTTACAGCATCAGTGATAGCATCTCTTGTAGATGAAGGAAAACTCAGCTGGAATGACACTGTAAAGAACATTCTGCCAGATTTTGAGATGTACGATCCATGGGTTACAGAGAACATGCAGATAAAGGACATAATGACCCACAAGAGCGGCATTGCCGGCCAGGTTGGCACATATATACCCAATCTGGGCTACGACAGAGACGATGTCTACAAGATGCTTGCCCGCATCAAGCCCGCCTACAGTTTCAGAGGCGATTTCAGGTACAATAACATTACTTTCATCATTGCTGCAAAAATCATAGAGAAGGTTACAGGAAAGAGCTGGGAGGAGAATGTTCAGGAACGTATATTCAATCCTCTGGGAATGACAGGTTCAGGTGTAAACGGAGAATTCTTCAAGGATGCGGCAGAGGCAACAACCCCTCACTCCTACTATTTCTACAAGGATTCAATATATGTAGATGCCCTTCACGGAGACGACCAGGCACTCTGGTGGCTTACAGTCATAGGGCCTGCAGGTTCTGTCTGCTCTTCTGTAGAAGATATGATAAAATATGCTGAATTCCACCGCCAGAACGGCCTTGTAGGCGACAAACAGGTCATTTCAGAAGAACAGGTGAAATATCTGCACAAAGGGCAATCAATTTCATCGCAATACGACAACCGGATCACACTGTACGGCAACTGCTGGTACGTAGAGCAGAACGACCGGTACAGAGTCTATTTCCACACAGGCACGACATGGGGAATGACTGCACTCTGCTTCTATGTACCCCAAATCAAATTCAGCGGTGTAATCCTGGTGAACTGCGAAGCGGGAGAGAACCCGCGCTACTCGATAATGAGAAGGGCGATAGACATGATCATGGGTGCGCCAGTCAACAAATATTCAGACGAATTCA
>JADINB010000110.1 GCA_017694275.1 Candidatus Egerieousia excrementavium
GTACAATGCCTCACTTAAGAACAATTCGCTCAATAAATAATCAGAACTATATAAGATATAATAAAATGAAAATCAATATCATAATGCAAAATTTATGAAATTCCTAAAAGTTATGATAATGTTGTTCATCGTTGCAGTTCTGCTCTTTCCCACTCTGATGTTCATCAGGGAAGAAATGCACGCCAACAAATTCTTCCATATACTCTATACTGCAAGTTCCATATGGCTTGCAATAACGCTATATCTTTCAGTATTGCTCATATTAGTATTGATTCTCAAACTGTTCGGCCTAATCATACCCCACTCGTACGCCTTATGCTGCGCAATAGTCGCCATAATTCTCATATCAGGATACATAAACTTCACCACTCCGGCAATAAGGGAATTCAAAATAGAACTTTCAGGCAAAAGCGGCCAGGGACACAGCCTGCGCATAGTTGCGGCAAGTGACATTCACTTAGGCTACGGCATAAACAAGGCAAGACTTGAAAAATATGTATCTCTGATCAACAGCCAGAATCCAGATCTGATACTGATAAGCGGAGATCTGGTGGATTCATCTGTAGAACCACTGTATGAGAGTAAAATGGAAGAGGAACTCAGGCAGTTAAAGGCAAAATACGGTATCTACATGGTGCCGGGCAATCATGAATATATAAGCGGAATAGAAAAATGCGGGGAATTCATAAGGCATACACCGATAGTCATGCTCAGAGACAGCGTGATTACGATAGGCGGAAAGGTAAACATTGCCGGGCGCGATGACCGAAGCAACCGCAACAGGAAAACCGTAAGGGAACTCCTGACCGCAGCAGACAGTACGCTTCCGGTCATAATACTCGACCACCAGCCGGCCGACAAAGAGGTTGAGGATGCGGTAAAACAAAAAGCCACACTTGCGCTTTACGGACACACCCATAAAGGACAAATATGGCCTTTTTCTCTATTGACAAGGGCTATATACACCCACAACTACGGCTACCGGAAGATAGGGAAGACCCATATCTATGTCTCGTCCGGATTAGGGCTTTGGGGGCCGCCCCTGCGCATAGGCAGCAGGAGCGAAATAGCCGTCATAGACTTTACTTTGCGCAATTAGGTTTCAACTGCGTAAAGAAGTCGTTACCCTTGTCATCCACAAGGATGAATGCAGGGAAGTTCTCCACTTCTATTTTCCAGATTGCCTCCATGCCGAGTTCGGGATACTCCAGACACTCTACGCTCTTGATATTCTCCTTTGCCAGGATGGCTGCCGGGCCACCTATGCTGCCGAGATAGAACCCGCCATGCTTCTTGCAGGCATCTGTAACCTGCTGGCTTCTGTTTCCCTTTGCAATCATAATCATGCTGCCGCCATGAGACTGGAAGAGGTCTACATAACTGTCCATGCGCCCAGCCGTAGTAGGGCCGAACGAACCGCTGGGCATCCCTTTGGGAGTCTTTGCAGGGCCGGCATAGTAAATGGGATGCTCTTTCATATAATCGGGCAGACCTTCGCCCTTGTCTATCCTCTCTTTAAGTTTCGCATGGGCTATATCCCTGCCCACGATGATTGTTCCGTTCAAAAGCAACGGAGTAGAAACCGGATATTTGCTCAAATCTGCAAGCACCTCTTTCATGGGGCGGTTAAGGTCTATCACAACACCATGGCTGTGCTTTGCTCCAAGATACTTTTCGGGAATAAGTCTTGCGGGATTGCTGTCGAGCGTCTCCAGCCATATTCCATCCTTGTTTATCTTGCCTTTTATGTTTCTGTCTGCGCTGCAGCTTACCCCCATTCCCACAGGGCATGAAGCGCCATGACGGGGCAAACGTATAACTCTGATATCATGTGCAAAATATTTTCCGCCGAACTGAGCTCCAAGGCCTATGTTCTGTGCCGCCTTCAAAAGTTTCTGCTCAAGATCCAGATCTCTGAAAGCGTGCCCGGCATCGCTGCCGTGCACAGGAAGCGAATCATAATATTTTGCAGAGGCAAGTTTGACGGTCTTCAGATTCATCTCTGCAGACGTTCCGCCTATCACAAAGGCAATATGATATGGAGGACATGCTGCCGTTCCCAAAGTCTTCATCTTCTCTACAAGAAAACTTTCAAGTTTTTCAGGAGTGAGCAAAGCCTTTGTCTCCTGGAAAAGATACGTCTTGTTTGCAGAGCCGCCTCCCTTTGCGACAAAGAGGAACTTGTACTCGTCACCGTCTATTGCATAAATATCTATCTGCGCGGGCAGATTGTTGCCGGAATTTTTCTCCTTGTACATATCCAGCGCCAGAGTCTGGGAATAACGCAGGTTATCTGTGGTATATGTATCAAACACACCGTGTGACAAAGCAGCCTCGTCGCCGCCTCCGGTGTATACGTTCTGCCCCTTCTTTGCAACTATTGTCGCAGTACCGGTATCCTGACAGAGAGGAAGCTGCCCCTGAACGGCTACATTGGCATTAAGCAGAAAGGTAAGTGCGACAGCCTTGTCGTTCTGGCTGGCCTCTGGATCGCTGAGAATCTTGGCAACCATATCATTATGTTCTGGACGAAGCATGAATGCCACGTCATGGAATGCCTGTCGGGCAATAAGCCTGAGCCCCTCGGGCTCTACTTTCAGAATCTTCTTGCCCTCAAAGTCGGCAACGCTTACATACTCTTTTGTAAGCAGATGATACTTTGTCGTATCTTCCCCCAACGGGAACATTTCATTATATTTAAACTCCATAACCGTAAATTTGTATTGTTATTGTTGATTATCGCCGTTTTCAAGCAGGTATCTGCGCATGAATTCATTCAAGTCTCCGTCGAGCACCGCCTGCGTGTCGGTTGTTTCATATCCTGTACGCAAATCCTTTACAAGCTTATATGGGTGCAGCACATAACTTCTTATCTGCGAGCCCCACTCGATTTTTTTCTTCTTTCCTTCCAGTTCTGCCTGCTTCTGCCTCTTTTTCTCCAGTTCCAGCTCATAAAGGTGAGATTTCAATATCCTCAAGGCATTCTGACGGTTGTCGAGTTGCGAGCGGGTTTCGGTATTTTCCACCACAATACCGCTCGGTATATGCCTTACACGTACACCGGTCTCCACCTTGTTTACATTCTGGCCGCCGGCACCGCTCGAACGGAATGTGTCCCATTCAAGGTCTGCCGGATTTATGTTAATTTCTATCGTCTCATCTACAAGCGGATAGACAAAAACCGAAGAGAATGTGGTCTGCCGTTTTCCCTGCGCATTAAAGGGGGAGATTCTCACGAGCCTGTGGACACCGTTTTCAGACTTAAGATAGCCGTAGGCGAAATCTCCCTCAATCTCCACCGTAGCCGATTTGATTCCAGCCTCATCGCCGTCTATCACATCGTATACCGAAACCTTGTAGCCGTTCCTCTCGCCCCACCGGGTATACATTCTGAGCAGCATCATGCTCCAGTCGTTGCTCTCCGTACCGCCTGCGCCTGAATTGATTTTCAGCAGTGCCCCGAGATTGTCTCCTTCTCCTCCCAGCATGCTCTTCAACTCTATCTCCTCTATCTGTCTGAGTACTTTTGCATACTCTGCATCCAGTTCCTGCTCCTCCGGAGAATTTTCATGCCAGTCGCCTTTGTTCCGTTCGGGGGCGACCATCTCGTATAGAGCCTGCAAGTCTTCAAGAGCCCCATTCGCCCTGTCTATTGAATTTACCCAATACTTGACCGTGGAGAGTTTTTTAAGAAACGCCTCCGCTTCAGAGGGGTTGTTCCAGAACCCCTCTTCCATTGATTTTTCTGTACCCTGCCTTGCCTCTTCTACCTTTGAAGCGTAGTCAAAGAGACCTCCTCAAGGCATCAAGCCTCTCAACCAAAGCAGATATGTTTTCCTGTTGAATCATATTTCATCTTTATTTGAGGCGAAGTTAGTCATTATTACAGAATCAAACAACTTGCAGGCCATTTCATATTCAAATCCGCGAGAAAGTGCATATCTTATACATTTCGCTCTCTTCTGAGAAGAGGATTCATTATTTTTCAATGACCTGTATTTGTTTTCCAACAATATGGCAAGCCTTTTCGCTCCCACATCGTTATCGAATTCCTCCTCTATCGCCCTCTCAATTATGGTATCGGGAAGAGCCATGCTTTTTAACTTATATGCAATCTTCACCCTCCCCCAGCCGTCTATCCTGTTTTTGTCCCGTACATACGCGGCTGCAAACCGGGAGTCATCCAAAAAGCCCTGTTTTTGCAGGACATCAATTATAGACTCTGCATCGGAGCGTTGCAACTCGCCTTTTGCAACCAGCCTGTTTAACGACTTCTCTATTGTACCGGTACAATACTCAGCTCTGGAGCATCGCATCATATACATGTTCAGAACCTTCTCCCTGATCATATTACATATAAACCAACACACATATCACTTTTTCAACGTCACCTCAACCAATACCGGATTGGAATCTTCGGTAAGCTGCGCTGCAACCCGTTTCATCTGTACGGAACTGCTCTTTTCCGCCGCCTCCATGAAATCAATGGCATCTACCAGCTGGTACATCTTGTCTTCATATATCACGTGGGGCCAGAAAGGGGCGCCGCCGTCAAGGTCGTTGGTAAAACCGTTCAACATGGCATCGCCTTTAGACTTGGGGGCATAAGCCTTGTTTGAAGCAACGTCATATATAAAGGGAATCATTCTCTCATTCAGGGAGAGCCTTTCATCCATATCGACCGGAATAAGCAGCCGCAGGCAGAAGAAACGGGAATTGCCGAATCTCGAGCCTTCGGGGAGAATATGGATTCCTTCACCGGAATGGCAATCTTCATAGGCCGATTCATCCCTGAACTTTCCGAAATCGAGAAAATAACGGGCCTGTTTTTTAAAATCGCCCTTTACGGAGTAAACAGTGTCTGTCGCCTGGCTTATTATATAGCCTTCGCCGCCGCATTTAAAGATATCATAGCGGCAATTCGTACTGCTCCTTCTGCCTGCAAACATGGAATACTCTGTATGCAAATCTCCCGCCGTCATGGATTTTTTAAAAATCCTGTCTTTTCCGGCAACATAAATCTCCTCTTTCGATTCCTGCATATTGTTTACAGAAATCAAAAGAGAATCCGGCCCGACATACAATACCCTCGGGTGTCTTACATAGCCCGGCAATGGAACGGAATGGAGATAACCGCCATCCTTGCCATAGACCAGAATTTCAACGAACATATTTGCCACGGCAATGTTTCCGGAATTATAATCCATGTCTGAATCTACAAGACCAACACACTCCCCCGGGCCGCGGCCGTGCCTTATGAACGTAGAGACAAAAGCACCGTCATTGCCATATTTGTAGCAGCCCGTTCCGTTAGTATCGTTTTTGCTTACAAGATAATATTCGCCATCCTTTACATAGAGGGAGATATCCGCGGCCTCAGGAAGGTATATAAGCCCCGTCTCCAACGGGATATATTTTATAGAGGTTGCATAACGGCTGAGATTCAAACCTTCGCGCTCTTTCAGAGCCGACTCGGCATCTATTACCCTAACTCCTGAGGAGGCGAAAATCTGCGTTCCCAACAATATCGCCGCAACTGTTAAAAAGCTGCGCATCGATTTAATTGTCAAAATCTTTTTTATAACCGCATTCATTACATACTATATTCTATCTCCGTATCGCTACCCGGCACACACCGACATGTCCAATTATTTGAGCGTAACCTCTATCAGCACCGGGTTGGAATCTTCGGTAAGCTGCGCCGCTACACGTTTCATCCCGGATGAATCGCTCTCCTGCGCCGCCTCCATGAAATCAATGGCATCCACCAGCTGATACATTTTTCCGTTTTCGATGAAAGAGGGGCAGAATGCCATACCGCCGTCCAAATCGTTTACGAAAGAGGAGATTTCTGAAGAGCCGTTCTGGGCAAGAACGTCAAAACTGCCACCGGCCTTATCGTAAACAAATATTACCCATGCCCTTTTTGAGCTATTTTCCGGCAAATCAAAATCCGGAAGATTCTTGAACGGCACTATTCCCTTTATAAGGACAAAATTGTCTGTCTCAAAAAAATCATTGCTTAAAAAGGTGATACTCTCAGAAAGATCCGGCGTATCATAAACAAGCGGGGCATATTTCCCGAGACTCACCCTATATCTTACGTCTCTGGAATAATCTTTCATATCGTAGGCATACACTGTATCCATAGCGCCTTTTACCACATTTATTTTGCCGTCATAAAGATAACATCCGCTCGATTTACTGTTGTTGATAATTCCGACCGTTCCACCCATTGAAATATGCACAGCGATACTGTGCTCCTTTCCCAGCGGAAAATCAGAAAGGAGCCTTCCAGTACTGTCTACAATACGGAGATGCTCGATTCTCACGCCCGCACTATCGAAAACAGAAGTTATTGCCGCATAATTTTTTTTTCCCGCACACTCTATATCACTTGCCCTTTGCATACCGATATTTCCATAACCTTCCAAATCTCTGACAAAGCCACCGTCTCCATTGTAAATTACAGATTTATTAAGAGTCATAACTCCTATTTGCGTCTCTTCGCCGCGTTCATCTAAAAACAGGCCTCCTGCACTAAGATATTCTCCCGGGCCGCGCCCCTTGTTACCCAGTCTTCTCACGAACCTGCCGTCTGCAGAAAAGACCTTTACCTCTCCGCCGCCGGCAACCGATGTCAGATAAAAATATCTGCCGTCTGTTTTCAGATGCCCTACGGAGCCTATAACCGAATTTTCATTTGTCTGGAGCGGAATATACCTTATGGAAGAGGCATACTTTCCCAAATTCATCTCCACGGCATTCCCGTCCAACGCCTGCTCCATGTCCAGGACAATGCATCCGTCTGCATCTGCCGCTCCGCCGTTATTGCTTCCGCATGAAAAAAGCAGCGGCAACAGGGCAACTGCAAAAAGCGGATAAAATATGTTGAATGGATTTTTCATAACGCAATCGATTTTAAAAATTTGAAATTCATCTATGAAACAATGCGTAAATTTACGACAAATATCGTTAGCATCCAATAGGATGGATGGATGACAGAGCATTCTAAAAATAATGACCTATGCTGAAATAGAGCCCCACTTTTTTATTGTAGTCAGACCAGTGACAATCCAGGCTCAAAGGACCGAAGCGGGTGTTGTAAACATATTTTAAGGCCGTTCCCCAATAACCGGAACCATTGGGGCTGAACATGTTCTCAAAAACGTCTCCCTCCCGCATGTAGTTTACGATACCGTAAAGATAATGTTTGTCTTTTATCTTGCCCCGCAAGTCTATCCGGCCGACAATGATGTTCTGGAAAAACTCCTCGGCATAATTTATCCCCATGAAAGGAATCTGCTGCGAGATATAACGTCCCGGTTCACTGCCACCTGCAAAATTCATATATGGCATATAGAGCGAATGGCCTATATAAGACCTGTAGTAGACCGACGGCAGAAGAGTCATTCTTTCCGAAAGCGGAATCGCACCGTTAAGGTTCAGCTTGACAGTGGCAAATATCGCATTCTTCTTGCTGAATTCAGGCTGGAACAGAGATGCCGATGCATCGAATGCAACACCGCGTGTGGCAAATGTCCTGTTGTCGCGGTTGTCCATCTTTGCATTTATGAAATAACTCAAAAAAGACTTCACGTTCAAATCCGGAGCAAAATTTTCCGGATTTTCACTGGAAAGCATGTGAGTATAGTTGAAAGCCTCAAAACGCACACCGCCGCTGAAATCGAAATTTCTCAGGAACATGTTCGACAGCGACAACTCGACATTATGGTAAAGAAACGACATGTACCGCGAAAGCTCTCCACGGCTGTATATGTTCATATCGGTAGACTTGAACATGTATGAGAGGTTAAGTTTGGGAAAGTTTCTGAATACATAGCTGTACTCGGCCTTCCCGTATGCATTGTAGCTCAACCGTCCGGTAAGTGCAAGACGGGAGCCGAAGAGATCTCTTGTACTTATTCCAAGATGAAGAAGCATTGCTGCAGCCTCCTCCGAATCGAAACGGGCACCCATCGCAACGATATTGGCCGGACCCTTTACAAACTCGAGAGTAAGATCCTGGGCGCCTTCCGTCAGAAGCGACCGGCTTATCTTATATGTGACTGAAGAAAAAGCATTGGTTCCGTAAAGTATTGATATGGCTCTGTCTATCTCTGTCCCTGAAACATAACTGTTTTCTCTCAGCCCGGATTCTTTCAAAAGCCATTCGCCGTCTGCGCTTGAAACTCCCACACAATGGATGTCTGCTATGTAAAACGTATCTCTGCGCACAACAGAAGCCCTTCTGTAATCCCTTTCCGATGTTTTCAGGCCATCCTCCGCACGCGCCCTTGCCAGTTTTTCAAGAACCTCTCTCTGCACTGACGCGGCGCTGTACCCTCTCTCGAAAAGTGTATTTATTGCAGCAGAATTGAAACTGTATGTGCTGAAACCTGTCACATCTGGATTTATGTAAATGTCTACATCATGTACATTGTCCAGGTATCTTTCATTTCCCATGAGAGAGACAATCTGGCTGAATATTTCCGTTATGGATTTAAGTTCTTCAGATTTATAAAGGTCATTCTGGATATCCACTCCAATGACTATGTCGGCACCAAGACTGCGTGCAACATCTACCGGAAAATTATTTACCATGCCGCCGTCGGCAAGCACCCTGCCGTTTATTGTTGCAGGGGCGAAAAAGCCGGGAATGGCCATCGTGGCCCTCAACGACAACGGAAGATAACCATCTTTCAGCACAGCCTCCTCGCCGGTTTCCAAGTCTGTTGCCACACAACAGAATGGAACAGGAAATTCCAGGAAATCAACAGAATCCTGATAACCGCCGCATAACCCGGTAAGGAGATTCAGAATATTCTGGCCGTTTACTACCCCTGAAGGAAGGCTGGCGGCTGGCGTATCATTATTCGCGAGGTTGTCTTTTTTGTCGGCCTTGAACGTAAAAAACGGCAACTGCAGGAAATAGACCTGGTCCATAGCCTTCTGAGAAAACTCCATATTTTTTCTGAGCGTACTGTTGCTCAGAACATAGCCCCAGTCCATTTCAGAAATTATTTTCTTGAGTGCCTCTGCGTCATATCCAATTGAATACAGGCCGCCGACAATACCGCCAATGCTGGTTCCCACTATCATGTCTACCTTCAGTCCACACTCTTCAAGACATTTCAACACACCTATGTGGGCCGCACCCTTGGCACCGCCTCCGCAAAGCACCAGTGCTACCTTTTTACCTCTCAACTGCTCTTCTGAAAGTGAAAAGACCTTGCAGCCTGTCGAATCGGCGACCGTTCCCGGACAACCGGCCATGGCAGGACCGCACAGCCCTGACAGCAACAGCAATATGGCCAAAAACCGTTTCATTTCCTGTTGTAATGATGACCGCTCAGCATGCCGCAAGCGGCAAATATATCCTCCCCTCTAGAAGCCCTGACGGTTGCAGTTATTCCTCCCGCATTTATCCTTTCCCGGAACTGCTCGATTACTGCATCTGGCGACGGATGCAGGTCTGAATCGGGAATAGCGTGAAACCTTATAAGGTTAACCCTGCACTCAAGCCCCCTGAGAAGCTGCACAAGCGCATCTGCATGTGCTTTTGTATCGTTCAGCCTGTTGAACATTATATACTCGAAACTCACCCTGCGCTGGCCGGTAAAATCAAACTTTCTGATTTCTGCAAGTGTCTTTTCTATGGGAAAGGCCTTCTCCATCGGCATTAGCTGCACTCTCTGTTCCGGAAACGGATTATGCAGGCTTATAGCCAGATGCACCGAAGTCTGCTCCAGAAATGTTCTCAATGCCGGCATAACTCCAATACTGCTCAGCGTTATACGCTTGGGGCTCCATGCAAATCCCCATTCCGCCGTAAGCACCTCTATGGCCTGCATCACATTTTCAAGATTATCCAACGGCTCACCCATACCCATAAAAACAGCATTCGTAAGCATTTTGTTCTCCTGCACAGAAACAAACTGGGAAATTATCTCGGCTGTCTCCAGGTTCCCCTTGAAACCCTGGCGGCCGGTCATGCAAAACTTGCATCCCATTTTACAACCGGCCTGTGATGAAACACACAGTGTGGCTCTGCCCGAATCGGGTATCATAACGCTTTCGACAGCACTTGACGTATGACACAGAAAAAGATACTTTTTTGTACCGTCAGCCGAGCACTGCATCTCCAGAGCATCGTCTGCCCCTACAATATAATGCTCATTGAGTTTGCCGCGTGCAGCCTTTGAAAGGTTGGTCATCTCGTCGATGGTGCGCACCTGTTTCTTATATAGCCAGTCTGCTATCTGTCCAGCCGAAAAAGATGGCAATCCCATCCTGGCCGTCATTTCTTTCAATTGAGCCAGAGTGGCTCCCAGCAATTTGCGTTTCATACAGCAAATTTATGAAAAGTTTAAGTATGTTCTTCGACAGGACAACAACTTCTGCCTGCATCTGAACCTCGGGCACAGTTGCCGAAAGTCCTGCAATGCGTTTGTTGTGAGCTGCTTGACTGCCTGATTCCGCCTTGCTGTAAGGTTCAGATGCTCCCATTTTCCGCTGCATCTGAACCAATAGATGTGCTTGTTGAAACTATACAACAAAAAGTTTCTCAACAAGTTGCAGCGGCTTATTTGAGATATTTTCCGGTTCAGATGCCTGGACCACTCTGCTGCGCGTTTGGTGGATACCCCTGCAGGAAGCACCTCCAGAGTGCATTTGCATTCTGCGGTGTTCCATGCCCGTCTGGAATCTGAACCATGGGTGTTGTTGCTGAAATTCTTGCAACACGTTTGTTGTTAGCAGGTTGGCTGCCGGATTCTGCCTTGCTGCAAGGTTCAGATACTCCACTTTTCCACTGCATCTGAACCGGTGGAGATGCTTGCTGAAACCGTACAACAGAAAGTCTCTCAACAAGTTGCAGCGGCTTATTTGAGTTGCTTTCCGGTTCAGATGCCTGTGCCACTCTGCTGCGCGTTTGGTGGAGACCCCTCTCAGAAGTGCTTCCGTGGCGCATTTGCATTCTGCGGCGTTCCAAACCCGTTTGGGATCTGAACCACGGGCACAGTTGCCGAAAGTCTTGCAACGCGTTTGTTGTGAGTGGTTTGGCTGCCGGATTCTGCCTTGCTGCAGGGTTCAGATGCTTCCCTTTACCGCTGCATCTGAACCAGTGGAGATGCTTGCTGAAACCTCGCAATGAAAAGTTTCTCAATAAGTTGCAGCAGTTTATTTGAGTTGCTTTCCGGTTCAGATGCTTGTGCCACTCTGTCGCGCGTTTGGTGGAAACCCCTGCCAGAAGTTCCTCCAGGGCACATTTGCATTCCGCGGTGTTCCAAACCCGTCTGGGATCTGAACCTCGGGCACAGTTGCCGAAAGTCCTGCAATGCGCTTGTTATGAGCGGGTTGACTGCCGGATTCTGCCTTGTTGCAGGGTTCGGATGCTCTCCTTTTCCGCTGCATCTGAACCAG
>JADINB010000009.1 GCA_017694275.1 Candidatus Egerieousia excrementavium
TCTTTGCATTTATACTGCTGTTTCCTGCCTCTCAGGCCGTTCCTGACCACATTGGACGACCCACAAAAAAACCGACTTTACATTCTTGGGTGTAAAATCGGGTGTTTATTTTGCAAAACATTGATTTTCAATGTTTATTGCGGTGCGGACGGGACTCGAACCCGCGACCCCATGCGTGACAGGCATGTATTCTAACCAGGCTGAACTACCGCACCAGGTTCCCTTTCGGGATTGCAAAGATAGATATCTTTTTTTAAATACCAAATTTTTATTTTATGTTTGCAGGGATTTTGACAGCCAATATAGACGGGTGAAAAATCAAGACAGGACCAATAGAATGATAATCAGCAAAATGGGTAAACTAAAAGTTGATATTGACCCCAAGTACAGCAGATATGCTTCCGAGATTTCTGCCATCCCGTCTAAATATGACAGTCTGAGGGTGAGCAAAACTTTCTGTAACAACAGGAACTGCGTGTCGCTTATAAAAGTGGAGAATTTCGACTGGGTCCTGAAGCGGTACATGCGCCCGATATTCATAAATTCTCTAATTTATACTTTCATAAGGCCGAATAAGGCGATACGTGCATACAGATATGCAAAAAGACTTCTTGAAATGGGTATAGACACTCCCTACCCCGTAGCATATATGGCTACATACAGGTTCGGTCTTTTTGACATAGGCTATTTTATCTCTGAATACAGCAGTTACAGGCAACTGTATGAGACGGATTCACTTTCCGAGACCGACAGGAAAAAGCTATACAGGGCGTTTGCAGAATTTACCGCGGATCTTCACAGAAAGAGAATATGCCATCCCGATTACAATCCTGGAAACATACTTTGGGGTAGAACAGGAGATGGAGAGTTCAAATTCATGCTTGTAGATATAAACAGGCTGAGTTTTGGAAAACGTTCTGTCAGGCCGTATATTAAAAGTCTGGCGGAAGAGCATCTTCCGGCCAATCTGTTGGAAGATTATTGCGCCATTATGGGATATGACTTGAAGATGGCAGAGTCTGTGATAATGCAGAAGAGGCGTCACAATGCCCGGAAAATGCGTCTCAAGGAGTTGCTGGGGTTGAAGCGGAAACAGGAGTAAAGAAAGAGAAGTGTACGTTTCCGTACCTTTTTTCTTTTACGAAATGGGGATTGCCCGTGAAATCGAAAGTTCCGGGATGCTCCAGAATAAGATAGCCGTTTTTTCTACAAGCCCGTTTCCTAATATCCTTTCAGGAATCGTATCAAGCCCCTGAATACTGTATGGCGGATCTGCAAAGATTATATCGAATTTTTTTCTGCAAATATCAATGAAGTCAAAAGCATTGTATCTTGTAACCTGCATTCCTTCAATCCTGAATTCAGAAACACATTTTTTTATGAATCTGGAATGTACCGGATTCATTTCTATGCTTATTATGTCTGTACATCCACGTGAGGCGAATTCATAACTTATGCTTCCTGTCCCTGAAAATAAGTCCAGTACTGAAATTTCCCCAAAATCGAACTCGTTGGACAGCATATTGAAAAGGCCCTCCTTGGCAAAATCTGTAGTCGGCCTTGCCATATAGTTCGCCGGCGGGGTTATTTTCTTGCCACGCAGATTTCCACCTATTATTCTCATTGCGCTACAATAACTTTTTGGAAGTAACGCTCCAGCAGCTCTGTCTCATCCTTTCCTAACTGTTCGTGCGAGCAGAGGACCGTAATAGGCGGATTGAACATTACCTGTCTTGCCGCCATACTTATATAATAAAGTATGTCATTCTTTTCATTTGCAGGATAGCAGTTAAGCAGAAGGAGTCTGTCTTTTCCCTCTATTGCGGCAATGTAAAGCAGATTGCTTTCCCTGCTTAGATGCATGATGATTTTGTTGTGGTCTTCAATGTCTGGAATTTGTGACAGCATTTTGCAGACCGACGGCTTCATTTCACTTCCCTTTGGCTTGAGATATGAAAGGATTGCATTGAATTGAGGCAGTTCCAGGCATGCTTCCTCTTCGGTTTCATCCGGCGGAAAAAGTTCTTTCAGATGCCCGGGAGCGTAGAAATCCACCGGTTCCAATAAAAATTTTCTGGTATCTAGACAATTCTCCATCATAATTGCGTCACCTTTGCGCAAAGGTAGGAAAAAGCCTGAAGCAGTGCAAAAAAAAAGGAGCAACCGATACGGCTGCTCCTTCTGTCTGCCAAAGGCAACTACTCCCAGTTACCTGCATTATTGTTAGGTGCGTCAATACTTCCGACTTTAAGTCCGGGGTAACGGCCTGTGTCAACCCTTTCATGGTAGAGATTTACCAAAAGCTGGTGATCCAGACCTGCAAGCAGGTTCTCATAAGAAACGGTAGCTTCGAAAAGAGGAACGTTTACGCCTGAAACCTGTTTGATGACAGCCTTCATTTCAACGGGAACCTTTACCTCTTCCGTAATGGGAATAACCTTCAGGTTAGATGCAACGAAATTGCTTCTCTTGAGAAGAGTGTCCTTTACATTGATTTTGACGCTATCTCTTCTTACGCGGTTCTGGGCTACTGCAAGAGAGTCATCCATTGAACCGATCTGCCTTACGATTGTAATCTGACCGTTGTTGTAGAAGTCGATAAGAGAGTCAATGCTTGCGGTGAAGCGGCCGTGTTCTGTCTTGAAAACCTCTTGCAAGGTCCTGATGTCTTCAAGACACTGGATGGCTACAGCTTCTCTCGCTTTTCTGTTTTTCTCAAACGCTACAGGTTCCTGAACGCTGTTATACACAAGATACCCCAATACGATAACCAAAATAGGAAGTATCAAATACGCAAAAACTTTTTTCATTGATTTGATATGTTTATTTTTAGTATATTTTCAATCGTCGACAAAGTTAAAAAAATTATTTTTCCCTTGCAATATATTTTTAATTTTGCACGTGATTAATCATGGAACACGCAATGATTGAGAGAGAAAAAATAGATAAGTTTTATTCCTGCATTTCAGGTGCAAAGAAGGTTGTCTTGTTCGGGCATGTGAATCCCGACGGAGATTCGGTAGGGTCGCTTTCAGGGATGTATGATTTCCTTGCAAACAACGGCATAGAGGCGGAACGGATAGTGCCAAGTGCGTACCCAGGCTTCCTTGCCTTTCTTGATCCCGAGAAAAGGATAACAGTTTATAACAACGACAAGGAGAAAGCTTTGTGTGCCGTCAAGGAGGCAGACCTCATGATATGCTTGGATTTCAATTCGTTTTCGCGAATAGATGAAATAGGTGAGGTGGCAAGCCGCTCCGGTGCGGTCAAGATTCTCATAGACCACCATCTTTTTCCCGACAAGGCATTCGACCTTGCAATATCCGATACTGAAGTCTCATCAACATGCGAACTCGTATATATTGTAATAGAGGAACTTTTGAAGTTGTATCCGGCAGCGCCCCTGTCGCTTGCGGGAGAGACCGCTCTTTATACGGGTATAATGACAGATACAAACAATTTTGCAAATTCGGTAAGGCCCGACACTTTCAGAATAGCGTCGCTGCTGATGGAGCACGGAGTGGATAAAACTGCCGTACAGCAACTTGTATTCGGAGGTTTTTCTGAAGAGAGGATGCGGCTCATGGGGTATATGCTATATGAAAACATGAAAGTGGTGCCGGAACTGAAGGCTTCGGTAATGGTGCTTGACAAGGCAACAAAAGAGAAGTTCGGTTTCAAGACCGGAGATTCTGAAGGATTTGTCAATCTCGGACTTAATATAGCCGGTGTGGATGTGGCCGCACTCTTTACGGAAGACGACGGCTATTTGAGAGTCTCCCTCCGTTCCAAGGGAGACTTTTCGGTCAATTCGCTCGCAAAGGAATTTTTCAACGGAGGCGGGCACAGGAACGCATCAGGAGGAAGAGTTTATATGCCTGTGTCAGAGATTGCAGAATATTATTTTGATGCCGTAAGAAAATATAGGCATACGATTTGAATGTAGTTCAGGCTGAATGACAGGAAAAGGTTACATATATCTGCTGCTTGCCGCTTCCATTTTAAATATGGCTGCAGGCTGTACAAAACAAGACAGGGAGAATACCATTATAAGCCAGGAGGAGCGTATCGACGATTATATCTCCTCCCTTGCAGATGTTGAAGTCGTGCATAACAACGGCTCCAACAGGGTGGTCGTCTCGCCGGGCTCTTCTACTGTGGCAGAGACGGGTGATTCTATCTATATGAGGTTTGCCGCATATATATTCTCGAACGGACCGGGCACTCTTTTTGCCACCAACGACACGTCGATTGTAGACAACAATGATTTCAGCGAGACGGAATCTCTCTATGGGGAGATAAGGCTCGGCACGACAGATCTTGTGCCAGGGCTTGAATACGGGCTGGAAGGTGTCGCCGAAGGCGAGCACTGCTATATAATCTTTTCGGCAAAATATGGTTTCAACAATACGGTGGTAGGGATAGTTCCCAAACTCTCACCGCTCTTTTTTGACATATATGTAGACAGGATTGTCAAGAATGGAGGACAAAATTAAGTATATTTGCAGAATATGTTTGGACAGACTAAAATCAGAAACATGAGATATTTTGTTATTGTGCTCTCTGCATTCATGCTTTTCGCATCATGTGCGAAGGATGAAGAGATCTCTACCAGAGAGATACAGCAGAAAATCCTGGAGGCATATATCCAGCAGAATTATCCTGAGGCAACGCAGACGATATCCGGGCTTGTCATAATAAGCCAGGAGGCCGGATACGGCAAAAATCCCAAGCAGTACGGTGCGGCTTATCTGAGGTACAGTTCCAAGGAACTGGACGGGACATACCTTACAACAACATACAAGGATCTGGCGGAACAGCTGGGAACCTATTCGGCTGACATATATTACGGACCGGAACTTATGACATTGGGTTACGGCTCTACCATTACAGGTCTTGCAGAGGCCTTGAAAATGATGAACAAAGGTTCGAAAATGACTGTCATAGTGCCGCCATGGCTTTCCAATTACGATTCAGATTACGACAGTTATTACGGGAGTTCGGTGGAGACGCAGACCCAGTCGTCGAGCGTAATATATGAGTTGGAACTAGGTGATGTGGTTGATAATATAACTGAATTCCAGATAGATTCGCTTGAATCATACAGAGACATATACTATCCTGGATTGGATTCTACCGTTTACGGTTACTACTTCAAGAAACTCGAAGGTACCGTTACAGACACTGTAGAGGCGGAACAGGTTGTAAAAGTCTACTATGTGGGCAGGCTTCTCGACGGCTATATCTTTGATACCAATATTGAGGATACGGCAAAGAAGTACCGTATATACGATTCTGAATCCACTTATGAACCTCTTGAGGTAACCATGAAATCCACATATACGGCCATGACAAGCACGGGAACCTCTGACAGTTCTACGGAAGGATATGTTGAAGGTTTTGCAAGGGCGGTAAAGAGCATGACATACGGCGACAGGGCTGTCACCTTTTTCCAGTCGAGTCTCGGATATGGAGAGCTTGGAACAATGTCAAGCGGGGTGGGAGTTCCGGATTATGCCATGTTGAGGTTCGACCTCTATGTCCTGCCGGAAGACGAGTAGGTATGGCGGCATAACATATTCCGCTCATGAAAAAAATGCGGATGATCGTTGGTCATCCGCATTTTTTTGTCTGTACAGGGTTTGCGCCCTTTTACCCGATATAGTGGTAGTGAGGCCCGAATCTTTCGAATGCAGCCTTGTCCAGTTCTTCCCTCGCACTGGGATGAGCTATGCTGATAAGAAGTTTTGCCCTTTCCTGCAGCGATTTTCCATAGAGGTTTACGGCACCGTATTCGGTGACAAACCAGTGAATGTGGTTGCGTGTTGTCACCACACCTGCTCCGGGCGTAAGAATGCCGGCAATTTTGCTTACACCTTTGTTTGTTACCGAAGGCATTGCAATTATGGCCTTTCCTCCCTTTGAAAGGGAAGCCCCGTAAATGAAGTCAATCTGTCCGCCTACTCCGGAATAGAACTTTGTTCCGAGAGAATCTGCGCAGACCTGGCCTGTAATGTCTACCTGCAGTGCCGAGTTTATGGCTGTGACCTTGGGATTCTTTGCAATGACATAAGGATCGTTGGTGTAGCCTACATCCATCATGGCTACCATGGGGTTGTCGTCTATAAAGTCGTAGCACTCCTGTGAACCCATGAGGAAGGTAGAGACCATCTTGCCTTTGTCTATAACCTTGTCTGCACCGTTTATGACTCCCTTTTCAACGAGGGGAAGCACTCCGTCTGCAAACATTTCTGTATGTATTCCGAGATTCTTGTGGTTTCCCAGCTGGGCGAGCACTGCGTTTGGAATGGCCCCTATACCCATCTGGAGCGTTGCGCCGTCTTCTATGAGTGCGGCACAGTTCTTTCCTATTGCTGTCTCGATTTCAGACGGCTCTGAAAAGTGTGCCGGTTCCAGCATGGAATCGCACTCCACAAAGTAGTCTATCATGTTTACGGGTATCATGGCGTCTCCAAATGAGCGTGGAACATGCTTGTTTACAACAGCAATTACTGTCTTTGCACACTCTATGGCCGCCAGTGTCGCGTCTACCGACGTACCCAGCGAAACAAAGCCATGTTTGTCTGGAGGAGAAACCTGAATCATCGCCACGTCGCACGGCAATGCGCCGCTTCTGTAGAGTTTCTGTGTCTCGCTCAAAAAGACGGGGATGTAGTCTGCATATCCGGCCTGTACGTTTTTCCTTACGTTCCCTCCTACAAAGAAAGCCTGGTGGAAAAATATTCCCTCATATTTTGCATCTGTATATGGAGCGGGCCCCTCGGTATGAAGATGGTGGATTCTTACATCCTTGAGTTCCCCGGCGTCTCCTCTTCTGCAAAGGGCGTCTATCAGGATTTTCGGAGCGCTTGCAACACTGCTGAAGTGTATGTGGTCTCCACTCTTGACATGTCTGACAGCCTCTTCTGCCGAAATGAATTTGATTTCCTTGTGCATGATCTTGTCTGTTTGTTTGTTGTTCTTTTTTCAAGCAAAAGTATAAACTTTAACAATCAATAACAAGCTTTTTTTCTACCTTTGCAGCCGTTATGCCGGCAATCACTCTTACAAGCGACTGGGGAAAATCGGGCTGCTATCTGCCTCAATTGAAAGGCAGTCTGCTTTCGCTGCCGACAGAGGGTTTCTCTTTGGAGACGATTTCGGATTCCATTGAACCGTTTGACATGGAGGAGGCCTGTTTCATATTGAGACACTCTTTCCCATTTTTTCCGAAAGGTTCTGTCCATATACTTGCCGTAAGCGGCAAGTTGCAGCAGCGGGCAGCCTTGGCCATAGTATGCCGCGGGGATTTTTTCTTCATTGGCGAAGACGACGGCCGTTTTTCACTTCTTTTTGAAAATTATGATTCGGCCTACCATCTTGTGCCAAAGGCGGATGAATGTGATTTTGTGGAGATAAGGCAGATCTGCAGGGCTGTTAGGCTCATAATGGAGTCGGGCGGAAGGCTGGAGGCCTTTATTGGCAGTGAACTGGAGCCCGCAAGGCTGGTTGAGGCAGCAGGCAGCCGGGCTGTTGTCATGCCGGAACAGATAATAGGCCATATCGTGCATGTAGACTGTTTTGGAAATGCAATAACAGATATAGGCCGTGATGATTTTCTGAAATTGCAGAGTCATCTTATAAACAAGGGGCTTTCCGATGGCTCATATACTATTTTTGCAGGCGGCCCTCACTTGAAATTCAACAAGATAGGCAGGGGATACGACAGTGTGGAGCCGGGAGCTTGTACAGCCTTTTTCAACTCATGCAACCTGCTGGAACTGGCCATGAACGGTGGCAGCATTGCAAGGGCCGAAGGGCTGGAGCGGAGGATGGAAATTATGATAAGATTCAACATATATGGATAAGAAGGAGCTTAGAAAAAGGGAAGCCGATGCTTTTCTGCATCTGCTTGACATTATGGATGAGTTGCGTGAAAAATGTCCGTGGGACAGGAAACAGACAATCGAGTCATTGCGCCCTCAGACAATAGAGGAGACTTTTGAACTTTCCGATGCAATCATGCACAATGACATGCACAATATAATGAAGGAATTGGGCGATGTCCTGCTTCATGTCGTGTTTTATTCCAGGATAGGAGAGGAGAAAGGCGCTTTCAACATAGCGGATGTAATAGAGAGTCTTTGTGCAAAGCTTGTATACCGTCATCCACATGTCTACGCGGCAACCGAAGTAAACGGTGCTGAACAGGTTGTCCGGAATTGGGAACAGTTGAAAACCAAAGAGAAAGATGGCAACAAGACTGTGCTGGGCGGTGTGCCGGAGAGTCTGCCGAGCATTATCAAGGCTTATAGGATGCAGGACAAGGCAAGAGCAGTGGGTTTTGACTGGGAAGAGAAAGAGCAGGTATGGGACAAGGTGCAGGAAGAGATGCAGGAGTTCAGACAGGAACTGGAGGCTCTGAAAGAGAGCGGCGGCGGGGATGGTTGCCGCTCTCGCGCGGAGGGAGAACTCGGCGATCTGCTTTTCTCTATAATAAATGCTGCGCGTCTGTATGATCTGAACCCCGATACTGCGTTGGAAATGACAAACAAAAAGTTCCGTGACAGGTTCACATACCTTGAGAGCAAGACCATAAGGCAGGGACTGTCTCTAAATGATATGACTCTCGGGCAGATGAATGAACTTTGGGAAGAGTCGAAAAGGATGGAGCATAACGACTGAGTGAAGCGATGCAGGAGAACGGCTGGCAGCAGAGAACTGAAATACTGATGGGGAAGGAGGGCGTGAATGCTCTTTCAGAGGCTAAGGTCGCGGTCATAGGCCTGGGCGGTGTGGGAGCGTATGCCGCTGAGATGTTGTGCAGGGCGGGGGTAGGATCTCTCATATTGCTCGATTCAGATGTGGTGAGCCTGACCAACAAGAACAGACAGCTGCTTGCTTCCGATTCAACGATAGGGCGAAGCAAGTGCGAGGTCATGTCTTCCAGACTGAAAGATATAAACGGCGCAGTCATGTTGACGGAAATAAACGAATATCTCGAACCCGACAACGTTGAGCAGCTCATCGGCAAGTTGCAGATAGATTTCCTGATAGATGCCATAGATACCCTGTCTCCAAAAATCGCGCTTATAAAGTATTGCAGGGAAAAGGGCATTCCGCTTGTCTCATCGATGGGGGCCGGAGCAAAATATGATGCAACCGCAGTCAGGCTGGCTGACATATCCAGATCATATAACTGTCCGCTTGCCTATATCCTGAGAAAAAAGCTGAGAAAAGAGGGTATTTCAAAAGGATTTGACGTTGTCTTTTCTGAAGAACTGCCGCAAAAGGATGCTATAATACCTGTAGAAGAGAGGAATAAAAAGAGTATGACAGGTACTGTTTCATACCTGCCTGCCGTGTTCGGATGTGTATGTGCCCAGGCGGCTATAGAATATTTGATTAAAAAACGCTAATTTTGCAGTTTGTGCGAATAACGGACATAAGTTATGCAGATAGTAGTAAAAGAGGTAGAGACCAGGCGTGATTTGAAGAAATTCTATCAATTCCAGAACAGGTTGTATAAGGATTCGAAAGAATATGTCCCTACTTTGGATATAGACCAGAAGAGATCATTGACAAAAGACCCGGCTCTGGATTATTGTTCCAACAAAATGTGGCTGGCATATAAGGAGGGAAAGGTGGTCGGGAGGATAATGGCCATTGTAAACCCGCGTTACAATGAACTGTACAATCTCAGGCGCGGACGTTTCGGGTGGTTCGATTTCGAGAACGACATAAACATAGCGAAAGCTCTTGCCGACACGGCGGAAAAATGGCTTAAATCGCAGGGTATGACTGAAATGCATGGCCCGTTGGCATATAATACAATGGGACGGCAGGGTATGCTTGTCTCCGGATTCGAGAATACCCCTCCGGTGAATTGTCTTTACAACTACCCCTATTATGTGGAGTTCATGGAGAAGATGGGGTTCAGTAAGGAGTGTGACTGGGTACAGTACAGGCTTAACGCTTCTCAGGGCGCACCTGAGAAACTTGAGAGAATGGCCGATATACTTATGCGCAGGTATAATCTCAAATTCCTGGATATAAAAAAGATGAACAAAGCGCAGATGCGCAGGCTGGAAGATAATTTTTTCAAGACCTATAACGAATGTTTCAAGGCGGTGCACAATTTCATACCGCTTACAAAGCATGAAATAAGCAGTTCGGCTTCTCATTACATGAAACTTCTGAGGCCGGAACTTACATGTATCGTGGCAGATGAAAATGATGAGATTGCTGCGTTCGGGCTCTGCTTTCCAAGCATGTCGGAAGGATTCAAGAAGGCCCGTGGCAAACTCTTCCCTTTCGGGTGGTATCATATCCTGAAGGAGTACAACCATTACAAGACAATAGACCTGATGATGGTGGGCTCTTCTCCGGCCTGGAATTCGAAAGGGCTTTCGGCAATATATCATTCGCATCTTGCCGCAAGTTTCAGGGAGCATCATATAGCATGTGCGATAACCAACCCTCAAATAGATACCAATACGGCAGCGGTAAAGGTGTGGGAGAGTTACGACCATGAAGAGTTCATGCGCCGCAGATGTTATATAAAATCTATCTGACTTATTGAAAACAATTAGTGCAATAATATGAGCGACAATAATTTGATAGCAAAAATCGACGGACTCAAATCTAAGTTCAAAACACTTCAGGAGCAGATTGCAGATCCTTCACTGATGAATGACATGAAACGGTATGTGCAGCTGAACAAGGAGTATAAGGAACTTGAACCCATATTGGAGTGTGGCGACAGATACAGGAAGATGGTGGAAGATTATGACTCTGCAAAGGATATCCTGCAGAACGAGAAGGATGAAGAGTTGCGCGAGATGGCAAAGGAGGAGCTTGCCATGCTTGAGGAAGAGCTGCCTAAGATGGAGGAGAAGATAAAGCTGCTTCTGATTCCGGCAGATCCGCAGGATGCAAAGAATGCCATTGTGGAGATACGCGGCGGAACAGGCGGAGACGAGGCTTCCATTTTTGCAGGCGACCTCTTTAGAATGTATGCCAAATATGTAGAGAAGAGAGGCTGGAAACTCGAGGTTACAAGCCAGAGCGAAGGTGCTGCTGGAGGATATAAGGAAATTATTTTCAAGGTGAAAGGAGATGGAGTCTATGGCGTGTTGAAGTATGAGAGCGGCGTGCACCGTGTGCAGCGTGTCCCTCAGACCGAGACACAGGGCCGGGTTCACACTTCTGCAGCTTCGGTTGCGGTCTTGCCTGAAGCAGATGAGTTCGATGTCGAACTGAACGAAAAGGATATAAGAAAAGATACTTTCTGCTCGTCGGGCCCTGGCGGTCAGTCTGTAAATACAACCTATTCCGCAATCCGTCTGACCCATATCCCCACCGGTCTGGTAGTGCAGTGCCAGGATGAAAAGAGCCAGTTGAAAAACTACGACAAGGCCCTGCAGGAACTCCGGACACGTCTTTACAATCTGGAGTATGAGAAATACCTGAACGAAATTTCGGCAAAGCGCAAGACTATGGTCTCTACCGGAGACCGTTCTGCAAAAATCAGGACATACAACTATCCCCAGAGCCGTGTTACGGATCACAGAATAAACTGGACCACCTACAATCTGCCTGTCTTTATGGACGGTGAGATTCAGGAGGTGATAGACCAGCTTCAGATTGCAGAAAATGCAGAGAGATTAAAGGAGAGCGCCTGAAATCAACTCTTCCATAATCCTGTAGCCTTCCAGATTGGGATGGACTCCGTCTTTTGACAATCTGGAGGGCAATCCGTTTTCATTGCCGGGGGTATTGTCTGCCATCGCTGAGAAAAAGTCTATATATTCGATTCCCATCTTGCCGGCGTATTCCTTTATCATGAAATTTAGCTGAGGAATGAGCCTGTTTGGTTCAACCTCCCTGTTCCATGAATATCTGTATGCGGGCAGTACCGAGCACAGTACGACTTTTATCCCGTTTGACTTTGCTATTTCGCACATGCTTTTGATATTGTCCATAATCATATCCAGTGAGGCATAGCCTGTGTTTCCTGCTATGTCATTTGTGCCTGCAAGGATGACGACAGTCTCCGCGCCTATGTTCACAACATCCTGCCTGAAACGTACCAGCATCTGGGGAGTTGTCTGTCCGCTGATTCCGCGGGCTATGAAACCGTTTTCAGTAAAGAATTCGGGATGGAATTTATACCAGTTCTCGGTAATTGAATTTCCCATAAAGACAACCCTTCCGTTTACAGGAGTTTCGCTTGCCAGAATCTTGTCTGCCTCCCTGTATCTGTTCAAGTCGGCCCAGTCCTGTCCGTACATGTCGCTGAGTGAGGCTGCAAGCAGAATTGCAGCAATTGTAAAAATCTTTTTCATCTCTTTCTAATTCTGTTTTAAATTGGCCGGAATACCGGCATAGATAATTTCCCCTCCGTTTTCACCTCCGTCGGGGCCAAGTTCTATTATATAGTCTGCATTGTTTATCATGTCAGGGTTGTGTTCCACTACAATAATCGTATGTCCGCGCCCAATCAGGGCGTCGAAGGCCTTGAGCAGTTTTTCTATGTCGTGGAAATGGAGGCCTGTCGTGGGCTCGTCGAATATGAACAGGGCTGGCTGGCTGTTCTCCTTGCTCAGGAACGAGGCAAGTTTTATCCTTTGGCTCTCTCCTCCACTCAATGAACTGATACTCTGTCCAAGTTTTACGTATCCGAGCCCGACATCCTCCAGTATTTTCAGCTTGTTCGCCACTCTTTTTGCTCCGGTCTCACTCTGGGCGGAGAAAAAATCTATAGCCTGGCCTACACTCATTTCCAGAATGTCGTTTATGTTCATTCCATGATATTTCACCTCAAGAATATCCGGTTTGAATCTTTTGCCTCCACATTCCTCGCATACGACAGTCACATCTGCCATGAACTGCATCGGTACTGTAATCGTTCCTTCGCCAAGACATTGCGGACATCGTCCTCCGTCTATGTTGAAGGAAAAGTGGGAGTGCCCGTATCCGTTAATTCTGGCATACGGCTGTTCAGAATATATTTTGCGGATGTCGTCGTATATTTTAAGATATGTTACCGGATTCGAGCGCACAGATTTTCCTATGGGGTTCTGGTCTATGTAGACAACGGATGAAATCATGTTGAGACTTCCAGACAACTCCTTGAAAGCGCCCGGATGCCCGCCGCTTTTGTTGAAATGGCGGAGCAGGGCAGGGTAGAGGGTGTCTCCGACAAGTGTAGACTTGCCTGAGCCGCTTACACCTGTCACTACCGTGAGAACGCCAATCGGAAATTCTGCTGTTATGTTTTTCAGGTTGTGTTCCATGCAGCCGCTCAGCTTTATGCTGTTTTTCCATGTGCGCGGAGTCTTTTTGCGCGGCATGCTTTTCAATCCTCCCAGGTAGTCTAATGTAAGCGAACCGGTTGTCTGTTTTCCGGCAGCCCTGGCTTTTGCTGCCAGCTCCAGCCCGTGCCTGACAGTGCCGGCATATACAATTTCGCCTCCGTTTACACCGGCCAGAGGCCCTATGTCTACCAGATAGTCTGCAGACTTTATGATTTCGGCATCATGCTCCACTATTATTACCGTATTGCCAAGATCCCTGAGATTCTTTACAACCTCTATAAGCCGGCCGGTATCGCGTCTGTGGAGGCCTATGCTCGGTTCATCCAAAATATACAGTGAGCCTATAAGACTGTTTCCCAATGAACTTACAAGGCTTATCCTCTGGCTTTCACCTCCGCTGAGAGTGTTGGAATAACGTGAGAGCGTAAGGTATCCAAGACCTACGGCCTTTATGTAGCCCAGACGTCCGGTTATCTCCTTTATCGCCCTTCCTGCCACCTGCTCTTCATATTTGTCGAGCTTCAGGGTGGAAAAGAAGTCGTAAAGCCGGTCTATGCTCATAGACATTAGTTTGCTTATGGATTTTCCACCCACTTTTACGTATTCACACTCTTTCTTGAGTCTGCTGCCATGGCAGGCATGGCATACGGTCTTGCCTGAGTATCTCGAAAGCAGATATTTGTACTGTATTTTGTACTTCATGCTGTCGACCATCTCAAAGAAACTGTTTATGCCGGTAAAATACCGGTTGCCTTTCCACAGAAGTTCTTTCTGCTCTGCAGTAAGCTGGGCATAAGGCTTGTGAATGGGAAAACCGAATTTTGGGGCGTTAAGGATGAGTTTTTTCTGGAATTGTCCCATGATTTCGCCCCTCCAGGGGGCAATGGCGCCTTCATATACTGAGAGGGAACTGTTGGGAACCACAAGGGTTTCATCTATTCCGGTAGTCATACCGAGCCCTTTGCAGACAGGGCATGCTCCTAACGGATTGTTGTAACTGAACATCAGTTCGGTTGGTTTTTCAAAGACAATCCCGTCGCTCTCGAATATATTTGAAAACTCTCTTGTGTGGAAATTGCCGTCGGGAGTCTCACATACGATTGCAAGATGCCCTCCTCCCTGGTCAAAGGCTGTCTGCAGCGAGTCCTGCATGGATGCAACTGTCTCCTCAGAAGGTTTCTCTTCGTTGCCCTCCATTGAAAACCTGCCGATAAGCAGATACAGACTGTCGTCTTTGTATTTGCCCATCTCCTTCAGAAGGTCGCTTATTCGCAGCATGACCTTGCTGTCCATGTTGAAAAGACGGCTGAATCCGCTTTCGCTCAGGTTGAGCAACTGCTCGACCTTGTCATCCAGTCCCCATTTTACGGGACATACTATATAAACTTTGCCGACAAGGGTGAATATGTGGCGAAGTACGTCGTTTATGTTTTCGCACTTTACCTCCCTGCCGCTTACCGGTGAATATGTGTGCCCTATTTTGGCATAAAGGACTCTCAGATAATCATATATTTCTGTAGTCGTTCCTACGGTGGAGCGGGGATTGGCCGAATTGACCTTCTGGCTTATTGCAATTGCCGGAGGAATTCCTTCTATCTTCTCTACAGAAGGCTTGCTCATTCTACCGAGAAACTGTCTGGCAAATGAAGAGAGGCTCTCTGCAAAGCGTCTCTGTCCTTCTGCAAAAAGAGTCTCGAATGCAAGCGAAGACTTTCCGGAGCCTGAAAGGCCGGATATTACGGTCAGTTTGCCCCTGGGTATTTTGAGTGAAACATTTTTCAGGTTGTTTACCTTTGCTCCCTCAATGATTATATATTCTTCCTTTGCACTCATTTTCCGGATGTCCTTATCACGGTTTTCACTCCCTTTGTCTTTTTAATGTCTGAGATGACTCTGTCTAAATGGCCGTTGTTGCTTACAGATATGTTTATCAGTATGTTGAATTCGCCTTTTTGTTTCTTTGCGTTCCTCTCTTCAATGTTGAACGCCCTGATAGAGGCTTTCTGCCTGTTCAGGCTTTCGATTATCTGGTTGCCTATCGAATATTCCCCTTCTACAATCACTTTCAATGCAGCCTGAAACTGAGTGGTTCCTGAGACCTGTCTCCACTTTACCTTCTGTACCCTGTACGGGTACTTTTCAAGCAGCCTTGCAGCATTCGGACAGGAGATTCTGTGTATCTTGATACCGCCGGCAGCGGAAACAAAGCCGAAAACGTCATCTCCGAATATGGGATTGCAGCATTTTGCCATCTTGAATCCTATGTTGTTCAGATTGTCATTGATTATCAGATAGTCTGTCTCTTTTGAACTGTCGTGTCTGGTCTCTTTGGCCGCACTTTGTGGAGCGGACGGATTTCCGTGGGATTCAGCGGGCTGTTCTGCTGTAAGATGCTCCTTTATCTCCTGGGAATCTATCTCCCCGTTTCCAACGGCAATGAGCAAATCGCTTATTGTCTTCTTTTTGAAATGTTTAGTCAGGTCTGAAAGGATGTCGTCGGTAAGTTCCATCTTCCAGTTTTTCATTCTCCTTTCCAACAGTTCCCTGCCGATACCGCTCAGTTTTCCCTCCTCTTCCTTGAGCTTGTTCTTGATTCTGTTTCTTGCCTTTGAAGAGACGACTATGTTAAGCCAGTCGGCCGACGGTTTCTGGTTTTTGCTGCTCATTATCTCCACCACGTCTCCGGTGTGAAGCTCTTCCCTGATTGAGACAACCTTGCCGTTTACTTTCGCACCGCTGCACTTTACTCCCAGATTGGAGTGGATGTTGAAGGCAAAATCCAGAATGGTTGCCCCTTTGGGTAACTCTTTCAGGTCGCCGGCCGGAGTAAAGACAAATATTTCATTCAAGGTTGAGGGAATTCCGGTAGTGTATGGTGTTGACTCCGGACTCTCCAGCATTTTCTTTACGTTCAAAAGCCACTGGTCAAGATTCTGTTCATTCTTTATACCCTTGTAGCTCCAGTGTGAGGCATGGCCGTTTTCGGCAATCTCATCCATTCTGGCAGTCCTGATCTGCACTTCAATATGGGCCCCTTCTCTATTTTCCACCGTAATGTGGAGCGATTCGTAACCATTTGGTTTCGGATGCGAAATCCAGTCTCTCAGGCGTGAGGTGTCGGGCTTGTACTCTTTTGTCACTTCAGAGTATATGTCCCAGCAATATGCATGTTCGGTTTCCCTGTCTGGAGGGGCGTCTACTATGAATCTTATTGCAAAAACATCGAATACTCCTTCAAAGGGCACTCCCTGCTTTTGCATTTTACGCCAAATCGAATATGCAGTCTTTGTCCTTATTTTCAACTTGTAGCTGTATCTTTTCCTGAGAGTCTCTTCCAAAGGCCGTATGAACTCCTCGGCAAGTTTCCTCCTGTCGGATTCGGTTGCCTTGAGTTTGTTGGTTATTGCCCTGTAGTTCTCAGGGTCAGAATATTTGAAGTAAAGATCTTCCAGTTCGTTCTTTATGTTGTATAGGCCGAGCTGATGGGCCAGGGGCGCGTACAGCATTATAGTCTCGGTAATCTTGCGCTTTACGCTGCTTTTCGGAAAATAGTCCATGTGGCGCATTACCTCAAGCCTGTCGGCAAGTTTTATCAACGTTACGCGCGGGTCCTTGGAATATGAGACAATGAGTTTCCTGTAATTTTCTGCCTGAAGTTTCGTCTCCTTTGGCGTAATGGTTGAGATGTTGTTCAGTCCCTCGACCATTGTCATCACCCGAGGTGGAAACTCCTTTTTTACCTTTTCAAACAGTTCCGGGGTGTTTCTGGTGGCTTCGTGAATAAATACGGCTGCAATGGCATCAGCCATCAGGCCCAATTCTTTTGCCACGATCATGGCAACTCCTGCAGGGTGTTCTATAAACTGGTGCCCGTTGCCTCTTTGAATACCTTCAAGAGCCTTCTGTGCAATGTCGTATGCCTTTTCAAGCATTATTTTCTCTTCGGCCGTACATTTCTCGGTTATGGTAGATAACTCCTTGTCTATCATAGTGGTGGCTTTTAGTTATGCTCTGATTCCCTCTTTTCCAAAATGCGTTTGAGACAGTTCATCTGGTCGCGGTGCTTTGCGGCATTCACAAAATCCAGCTCTTTGGCAGAGCGCTCCATCTCTCTTTTCGCATAATCTATCGCTTTCAATAATTGGGCCTTGTCCATCTTTTCCAGAACCGGATCTGCCAATATTGCATCGCCGGTATCAGAGAGGAATTCTTCCGTATAGGATCCGCCGCCCTTTCCGAGAATGTTCCGCTCCTGTTTCTCTATCTGTTTCGGCGTTATGCCGTGCTGTCTGTTATACTCCTGCTGTTTTTTTCTCCGCCTCTCTGTTTCATCCATAGTGCGCCGCATCGAGCCGGTTATGGTGTCTGCATACATGATTACCATGCCGTGTATGTTGCGGGCTGCCCTTCCGGCAATCTGGGTCAGGGCGGTCTCGGAACGGAGAAATCCCTCCTTGTCGGCGTCGAGAATTGCCACCAGCGAAACCTGCGGCATGTCGAGCCCTTCCCTGAGAAGGTTGACTCCTATGAGCACGTCAAAGCGGCCGGCCTGGAAGTCTTCTATAATCTCCACCCTTTCGAGAGTATCCACGTCGGAGTGGATATATCTGCATCGCACGCCGGCCTTCTGCATATATTTGTCGAGCTCTTCTGCCATCCTCTTTGTGAGAGTGGTGACAAGAACCCGTTCATCTCTTTCAACCCTGAGCTCAATTTCCTCCATGAGATCGTCTATCTGGTTTTCGGTAGGCCTTATCTCTATAGGCGGTTCAAGCAGCCCTGTGGGGCGTACAACCTGTTCTACAATAAGCCCTTCCGACTTTTCCAATTCGTAATCGGCCGGAGTTGCGCTTACATATACACATTGCCTTGTAAGTTGTTCGAATTCATCGAACTTGAGCGGGCGGTTGTCGGCTGCGGCCGGCAGCCTGAAGCCATACTCTATGAGTGTAAGCTTTCTTGAGCGGTCGCCTCCGTACATGGCTCTTATCTGAGGCACAGTTACATGGCTTTCATCTATGAAAGTGACATAGTCGTCTGGAAAGTAGTCCAAAAGGCAGAAAGGCCGCGTGCCCGGAGGCCTGCCGTCGAAATATCTCGAATAATTCTCTATGCCCGGGCAGTAACCTAGCTCCTTTATCATTTCAATGTCATATTCGGTGCGCTGTTTCAGCCTTTTCGCCTCAAGATGCTTTCCTGCCTTGTCAAGGTATTCGCACTGGATTCTCAAATCATCCTGAATGTCGAATATCGCCTTTTTGGTCCGCTCCTTGGTGGTAACGAATATGTTGGCAGGATAGATTGAAATCTCTTCCAATGTCTCTGTGGCAACGCCGCTAAGGGGATCGAACAGTTCTATTTCCTCTACCTGGTCTCCAAAGAAGAAGATGCGGCAACCCATATCTCCGTATGCAAGGAATATGTCTACACTGTCGCCTCTTACTCTGAAGGTGCCGCGTTTGAAATCCGTGTCGTTCCTATTGTACATCCCTTCAACGAGCGAGTAGAGAAATTTTGTCTTTCCAAGCCTCTGCCCGGCCTTTACGGTTACCGTATTTTCATGAAAATCTTCAGGGTTTCCTATTCCGTACAGGCACGAGACGCTCGAAACCACTATGATGTCGCGGCGTCCGCTCAATAACTGGCTTGTACAGCTCAGGCGCAGCTTTTCTATCTCTTCGTTTATGCTCAGGTCTTTCTCTATGTATGTGTCGGTGACAGGCATATATGCCTCTGGCTGGTAATAGTCGTAGTATGAGACAAAATACTCCACCGCATTTTCGGGAAAGAAAGACTTGAATTCTCCATAGAGCTGCGCTGCAAGAGTCTTGTTGTGGCTCAATATGAGAGCCGGCCTGTTAAGACGCTCTATCACATTGGCCATTGTGAATGTCTTGCCCGAGCCTGTAACTCCAAGCAGTGTTACGGCTTTGGTCCCATTACCAATAGCCTGCGAGAGCTCCTCAATGGCCTGGGGCTGGTCTCCTGTAGGTTTATATGGCGAATGGATTTTGAAATTCATGGGCAGAAAAGGCTATTTCTCTACTTTCTTGCAGTATTTTATGTAGTTTTCTATTCCTTTTGCAACCTTGCTCATTATGAGTTCCCTGAACTGGGGGTCGTTCAGTCTTGCCTCATCCTTTGGGTCTGAAAGGAAGAGTGTCTCTACCAGTGTGTTTGGATACTCCGTGGGAGAGTTGAGGCTGAAGTTGAAGTTGCCAACCAGACCGAAAAGGTTGACGCCTTTTATTTCAAGTACGCTTTCAAGTACGGTCTGTGCATATTTCCTGTTCTGTATATGTTTGTAGTACGTGCTTGTTCCGCTTGCGGTACCGCCGGCGTTACAGTGGATGGAAACGGCCATGTCTACATTGTTTGCAAGGAAAACAGCCTTTCTCTCAGCCATGCTGAGCGATGTGTCCTTTTCTCTGGTCAATACGGTCTTTGCGCCTTTTGCCTCAAGCATTCTCTTTAATCTCAGGGCCATATCCAGATTCAGGTCTTTTTCATTGACACCGCTTATACGGCCTCTTGCTCCCGGACTGTCGGGACCGCCATGCCCGGCATCTATGCCGATTACCATTCCCTTGAGCGAGAATTCGGGCAGGTGTTTGATATCTATGACCAGCCCGCCCTCTTCATATCTGGCGGAGTAGCCCCACGAAGTCTTGTTCATAAGAGCTACGGTAAGCCTCATTATGTCGGAATCTATCTGGGTGGCTTCTATGCTGCCGACCGATTCCAGATTGAGATATTGGGTTATCCAGTTGGAGTTGTTCTGTACGCCGTAAAGGTCTATAATCATCTTTTCAGGATTTGTCTCCTGCCTTATCATATAGCATTTCCGGCTGTCGAGTCCTATGTATATTCTGTCTGATTCTCCGGCATTGGTGACACTTATGGAGCCGGAAACCGCAACCTGGCGAAAATCGGAAATTGCCGTGTCGGCAACGCATTCTACGGGAATGAATGCAGTCCTGTTCTCGGAAAGTTTTATCTTGTAGAGTGATTCGTCCTGGTCAAGAACTTCAAAGACAATGTCTTTGTCTATGTATCCCATCTTGTTGCCCCCGAGGCGGTCAGTGCCGTTGCTGGAGTTGAGATATGCTCCGTCGAGCGATTTGACATATTTTACCGTGTCCTGTGCGTGAAGCGCACTGCCTGCCAACAGGCAAAGTACTGTGAATAAAATAGATGCAGATTTCATTTTTGTACTGTTTGTTTCAGAAGTGATATTTGTAATTTCCTAACAAATTTAATCTCTTCTTTTGAATTCCCAATGATATCGGGAATGATTTTAGCAAAGAATATCCTTATTCCTGAAATATAAAAAATTGAGATGAAAACGATTGTTTTTAAATTTCTGGCAAGATAATTGTAATATTTCAGTTGTGTTTCGTTAGTGTGTTTAGGTTTAATGTAAGGTTAATTTGCTATGCTGAATATAAAGCGGTAAATTAACCTTATTCTTTTTGTAAGTACGTTATAGTCGATTTTATCAGGGGTATCCGTAACCTTGTATG
>JADINB010000111.1 GCA_017694275.1 Candidatus Egerieousia excrementavium
GTATTTGTCTATCGCCCATGAAAGAGATTCTGTCATATCGGCCCCGCTTGTCCGCTCCACGTCATCAAAACCGTCGACGGAAAGGCTGAACGGCGAAATGTCTCCATTCTCAATTTCATTTCGCAGTACCGTTGCATTATACAGTATCCCGCTGCTTTTCTTCTGCCTCACCACCGAGGTCAGATGCGAAAAGTAGAGTCTGTTGCAGTAGCGCGACAGGAAATCCCTGTCCAGCGCCGGGCTGCATTCCATTCCAACAGGAGGGAGCTGCGCGGGGTCACCCATCAGTATGAGTTTGTTGCCACGGTTGGAACGCACGTATTTGAAAAGATCTTCCAGAAGATTTCCGCTTCCGAATATCGAAGGGCCGGCCGATGCATTGTTTATCAGAGAAGCCTCGTCTACGATAAAAAAAGTATCGGTAAACTTGTTCATGTCTATGGAAAACTCACCTTCAATCTCCTGGAGACTCTTCTGCCGGTAAATCTGCTTGTGGATTGTCTTTGCCGACACTCCGGCATAATTGCGCAGCACCTTGGCCGCACGCCCTGTGGGAGCCATCAGTATATGGCGCCTGTTCATCTCTTTCAAGAGCAAGACCAGAGCAGAAATGGCGCTGGTCTTTCCGGTACCTGCATATCCGGTTACAAGCATCAGCCAGTTGCCATCATCATGATCTGCTATAAAGGCGGAAAGGGTCGAAAACAACTCCCTCTGACATACGGTTGGAGTATGGCCTGCCTTTTCCAGGAGCCTTTCATTAAGGTATGCCTCTAACGCCATTTGTATATCACGAATATTACTATGAACGAAAATATTTCAAACCTGCCTATGAGCATGAGCAAAGCCAGGACAAATTTGGCGGCAGCCGGAAAATAACCGTAGTTTCCAAAGGAGCCTACCTCGCCGAATGCAACTCCCACATTTCCGGTATTGGATATGACAGATGAGACCGCATCCTCCATTCCTACTCCAAGAAGAGTAAGAACGAGCGTACCTGCAAAAAGTATGAGAAAATAAAACAGTATGAACAGATTAACCGATGAGACCAGGTCATAGTCTACGGTATGCTTTCCAACCTTGACCGGCATTACGGCATTAGGATGCACGTATTTCTTCAACTGCGCCTTTATAGACTTGAAAAATATAAGGAAACGGTCTGCCTTCACACCTCCTGTGGTAGAGCCCGAGCAGGCGCCCTGAATCATAAGAAAGAGCATGAGCAGCATGGCAAAATTCGGCCATGTTGAAATCTCAGATGTGGCAAAACCGGTAGAGGTAGAAACTGAAACCGCCTGGAAAAGTGAATGTGATATGGCCTCACCCCAATTTGTTTCAACTTTGGCAGCCAGCAGGTTTACCGCAATTGCAACAGAAAACACAAACACACACGCAATATAATACCTGACAACGGGAGATCTGAATATCTTCAGGGAGCGGGTGGTTACAGATGAATATATGAGCCCGAAATGCAGGCCTGAGAGCAGCATGAAGAAGATTATTATATACTCTATCAGTACTGAATCAAAACCTTTCACCGAATCGTTAAGCGTACTGAAACCGCCTGTAGCCACGGTCGAAAAGGCATGGTTTATCGCATTGAAAAAATCCATTCCCGCCAGCATGAGGCAGAGAGTCTCTGCTATGGTTATTCCAAAATAGACAGAAAACATCACATATATTGTCTGCTTTGTCCTGAACCTGTAGTTTTCCTGCGAAAGCGAAGAGGTCTCCACATCCTTGAGTCTTTTGCTGAAACTGCTTACCGAAGGCAATACCAGAAGCATGAATACCACAATGCCCAAGCCTCCAAGGAAGTGGGTTGAGGAGCGCCAGAAAAGCAACCCCTTTGGCAGACTTTCCACGTCGGAGAGAATTGTCCCTCCACATGTCGTATAGCCTGAGACGCTTTCATACCAGGCATTTATAAGAGTAAATTCTCCTCCCCAAAGCACATAGGGCAACATTCCGAACAAACAGGAGAGTACCCATGCAAAGACTACTATCGTAAATCCTTCCTTTGCATTTATGCTGTTGCTTTTTCTTACGAATACGAGCGGGAAGAGACCGGCGATTAGCGTTATCACACCGCTAAGCAGAAGAGGCGAAAACGAAGAGTCGAATCCGTAGACAATAGAGACAATCACTCCCAAAAACATGAAAACGGCATTTGAGAGCAACGCTATTCCTATATTTCTTGCAACTACGCTGAGATTCATACGCCTTTTTCCTTGTTATCTTCTTTCTGCCTGGCCGATTTCAATTTTGAATAGAGGTCTATCAGCTCTCTGATATTGTTATTGAGCGTGCTCAACTCGTCATTGTTGCCAATCGAGACTGAGTACTTCCTGCCGAATTTCTTATAGTCTGCTATTCCGGCTGAAATCTTAAGCACGGGAGAGATGAAGTAGCAGTTTATAAAGTAGTTGAAGAGCATGATAAGCAATATTCCCACCGAAACCGCCACCACGCTTGGCATCAGGCTTCTGTAAAAACTGTCGTTCAGATTCTCGAAATTCCTTTTGAGCGATGTTTGCGAAAGGACTGTCAGCTGCTCGATATAATTCCGCAATTTCATGTAAACCGGATACATGCGCTCGAAATACCACTCCCTGCGTTCATACGATGTACCCTGCCATACATAAGGTGCATTTTTCATAAGGTGAATATAGGCCGTATAGGCATACCTTACTGAATCTGCCATATTCTTCTCCTGCATGTTCGTATACCGCATGGAAGCCTCTTCAAAAAAATCCGTGAATCTGGTATCCTTGTTGACATCTGGAATTACCGCTCCTTCCGGCTCGTCCATGCTTTTAAAGAGAGTGAAGTTATATTCGTCTGTTATCTCCATTAGCATGTTGGAGATATTTATGCTCGTAATATTCTCATATATGACTCTGGAGACTTCTCTTCTCATGCTGATGAATTCATATATGGCAATAAGGCTCGACAGCAACAGAATGGTCGCTATCATTACAAAACCTGAAAATATCTTTTTGCGAATACTCATAACGCGACAGCCATGTGCTTTTCGCGCAAAAGTACAAAATCTTTACAGACTTGTAAAATTATCCTGCAGGCCAGATATCTCTTGTTATTGGAGATAAAATTCTGAAAATATTCTCCTCCAATCAGTGATTGGTTTATATAGGCTGACATCTGTTCATAAACACATTGGATTTTCGAAATACATATTGAATTACGTATTACATACAACACTCCTCTGTCATCAATAAAATCATAACCTTTCGCTTATAATTTCATATAACAGAGGAGTATATGATTATTAATCTAATCAATATTGGCTATTGTTCAATTATTCGTACATACTCTCTACCACCTTTTTTTATTTCATCAAGTGTTCTATAACCTTTCGGAAAATCTTCACCCTTGCTCACACTATACGTTGCGTCAGGTTTTTGCTGTCTTACATACAATCTGGAGACTTCAAAAACGAAACGGTAGTTATACTCATTTCCTTTTATTGTCATAGGAAAATATATACTAAACTGTCGTCCCAAGATTTCTTTCCACGCATCACGAACATCAATATAATATGTTGGTCTTATTTCTATTATTTTATATGTAGACCATATAGTATAATTATATCTCTCCAAGTTGTACAGACCATTTGGGGTAAACCGCTGCCATTGCATGTTTTCTCGCAGCTGCGGATGCCTCAAGACAGTCCGGATATCTACAAATAGAATATGGCCGGGCAACGTGGATTGCTCTGCCGAAGCGCCACAGCATATTCGGCACGCAAAGCGCAGCTGGATATACGCAGAAATTCATGCATCTGAACCGGAACAAAACTCCAAAGATTCGCTGCAACGCATTGAGAAACTTTTCGTTGCACGGTTTAAGCAAGCACATCCTCTGGTTCAGATGCAGCGGAAAAGGAGAGCATCTGAACCTTGCCACAAGGCAGAATCCGGCAGTCAACCCACTCACAGCAAACGCGTTGCAAGATCTTCAACAACTACGCCCGTGGTTCAGATCCCTGGCGGGGTTGGAATGCCGCGGAATGCAAATGTGCCCTGGAGGTGTTTCTGGCAGGGGTATTCACCAAACACGCAGCAGAACAGCACATGCATCTGAACCGGAGCAAAACCCCAAAAATTCACTGCAACTCATTGAGAAACTTTCCATTGCAAGGTTTCAGCAAGCATCTCCACTGGTTCAGATGCAGCGGGAAAGAGATGCATCTGAACCGGAACAAAACTCCAAAGATTCACTGCAACGCATTGAGAAACTTTCCGTTGCACGGTTTAAGCAAGCACAGCCCCTGGTTCAGATGCAGCGGAAAAGGAGAGCATCTGAACCTTGCCACACGACAGAATCCGGCAGTCAACCCACTCACAGCAAACGTGTTGCAAAAATTTCTGCAACTACGCCCATGGTTCAGATCCTAAACGGGGTTGGAAGGCAACAGATTGCAAATGTGCCCCAGAAGCACTTCTGAAAGGGGTATCCACAAAACTCGCAGCAGAACAGCACATGCATCTGAACCGGAACAAAACTCGAAAAATCCACTGCAACTCATTGAGAAACTTTCCATTGCAAGGTTTCAGCAAG
>JADINB010000112.1 GCA_017694275.1 Candidatus Egerieousia excrementavium
GTAGAGCACAACCTTGCCAAGGTTGGGGTCGCGAGTTCGAGTCTCGTTTTCCGCTCTAGGCAGGTCAGCATATAGCTGGCCTGCTTTTTTTTACAGAGGACTCGAACTCGCGCCCCGCTCCCCGAGGGAGCTGCCGGCCAGGGCCGGCTGAGGGGACTACGAAAGAAGTCGCGCCATGCCCGCGTACGCGGGCTCGAGTCTCGTTTTCCGCTCTGGTTTCAGCCTCGCTTCGGTGGGGCTATTTTCGTATATATCAGTGGGTTATGTCCGTCAGACCTGCCTGTGCCGCTGTTCTGGGCGTGTTTGTGATTTCAGTGAATCGGGGTGGATTTCCGGTAAAAAGAGGGTGATTTAGGGGATTTATTTACCCTTGCATTTACCCCAATCTTTACCCCTGTCCGTATAGGTATATTTCGTTTGCTCATATCATAACAGTATGAGTATCAGTATAAAAATTGTTCAAAGAAAAGATAAGACAAGTAAGTCAAATGCCGCTCCGATACATATAAGATTTACCCTTAAAGGCAAAGTCCGTTATCTTGCGACTGGAATTGTGCTTCCTATTGACGCATGGGATGATTCCGAGCAGCATATAGTCTCCACATATCCAGATTCAGAAGCCTTGCAGATGCAGGTAACGGCAAAGAGATTGGAGATTGAGAAGAAGATTCAACGGCTTGAAGCACTTGATACGGAGGTTAATTTTGACACCCTCTTCGGACAGAAAAGCAGGTATCTCAACTGCGCGGTCTCCGAATATTTCCAGCAGCAGATAGACTATCTAAAGAATATCGGCAAGGTAGGCTCTGCAGTCAAATACACATCATGCAAGCATCTGTTGGAGCAATGCGGTCTGGGAAAGAAACGTTTTGACCAGATGGACCTGCAGTATCTACAGGACTTCGAGGCGTTTCTCATCCATAAGGGCAATACTTCAAACAGCATCGCAACGAAGTTCAGTGTGCTTAGGGCTGTGTACAACAAGGCGGTTAGGCATAAGGTCTTTGCTGAAACTGAGAATCCGTTCAAGCAGTACAATGTGGGCAGATTCTGGAAACCGACACGGAAAAGGGCCATCACTAAAGAGGAGGTACACAGGATACAGTCACTGGAACTACCTGCAAGCACTGAGGTGTATTCAACTGCATTTGCACGGGACATCTTCCTATTCAGCTATTGTGTCGCAGGGATAAACTTCAAGGATATAGCTACATTGCGATACGTGGATATCCAGAACGGCAGAATCTACTACCAGAGGCACAAGACAGGCAAGGAACTGAACAGTCCGATACTTCCGCAGACACGTGAGATACTGGGCAGATATTCCAAATCAGACGCAAGTCCAGAAGACTATATCTTTCCCATACTTGACAGGCATATTCATAAGAGCGAGCAGCAGATATGCAACCGTGTTCACAAGGTAATCGGCCATGTCAATGCCAACTTGAAACGGATAGCGGAAATGGCTGGTCTAAAGGTGAATCTCACGACCTATGTTGCACGGCATACTTTTGCGACCGTCTTGAAAAGGTCTGGAGTGAACATAGCCATAATCAGCGAGAGTCTCGGGCATTCCGACCTTGAAACCACACAGATATACCTTGACAGTTTCGAGAACTCCCAGATAGAATGGGCCCAAAGAGGATGAGGAGATTGAGGCCATTCTGCCATATTTTGAGAAACAGGACAGATTAGGTTGGATGAGACTGCCTATATATAATAGGTATGGGTGTTACTCTAATTCCATATAAGGCGGAAATTTAGTTGGAGACCATGCCTTTTAGCTATACCTATTCTGAATCCAGATAAATCTATTTGACAGTCGCTGCAGAAGATTGTCAGCCATAGTAAAATTAGTTTTGGGGAGAGCGGTTGAAGTTCTCCCTTTTCTGTATCCGGGAGTTTGGCTTCCAGAAAAATTTGGAATGGATTTGGCAGGCACTTTATCTGATTATAGATAAAAAGATTATATTTGCATTGGATGACAAACAAAGGAGGTTGATATGGCAACATATACGATAACGGTAAACGAAAGGACAAGGGAGGGTAAAGGACTGGTCAATTACCTTAAAACACTCGGAGTAATCGAAGTTCCGAACGAAAAGACAAGAAAGGCCATTCAGGAAATCCGAGATGGAAAAGGCACTGTATGCAATACATTTGAGGAATATCTCGAAGCGGTAAAATGAAACGCAAGATTGTCATTTCCAGCCAGTACAAGAAAGATATAAAACTGGCGAGACGGAGAAATCTTCCGGAAGAAGAACTCAATGAGATTGTATTAAGTTTGGCTAATGATATTCCTTTACCGGCCAAAAATAAAGACCATACATTGAAAGGAGAGTATTCCGGATGTCGCGAATGTCACATACAACCGGACTGGCTTCTGATATATAGCAAAGAATCAGACGGAGAATTACATATTCTCAATCTCATTCGCACAGGCACTCATTCAGACTTGTTCAAGAAATAGTTTAACGATACACCCTCCTTTTTTATTTGCACAAATGTAATGATGTCAGAAGCTCTCGGACTTCATTTTGCATTGACATATTGAATTGTAAACAAAAAGGGCAGGCGATGAAACCTGTCCTTTCCTGTCAGAAAAAATCCGATAGACAAATCTGCCGTCAATCGATATAACGCACGCAGTAAATGTCGTGGTAGTAGTCAAGCGTTTCCCTGACAAAATCTTTCGCTTTCATGTCTTCAGGACGGAGCTTCTCCACGAGGCTGTTCAGTTTCCCGGCAGCGGTGAGGGCAAACTCCTTGTTCTTCATCCTCAGATGCTCATAATCATCGTCGATGGCCAGATCCCAGGCTTTGTGACAAAGCAGGAATGCCGTGAAAGCGAAATCATTTGCCCTGCACAGGTCGGCCATCCTGAGATAGCACTTGATCTTTTCCTGGACATCACGCGCCTTGAGCGCATCCTTTTCGCAGTCTGCCACCATCTCCACCAGCAGATTTCCGTCGACTGTCACCTGCCCGTCATCCGGGCAATGTGCAAATTTTGTTTCTGTAACCATAATACCAATAATTTAAAGAACATTAATGATATCCGGTCCGATAAGAATAGTGACTGGGATGTGCTTTCTGCAACGAAAACAGCAATCCCGTATTACCGTTTTACCGGTATCCGGAATTGCTGTATTATTTCGGTTCTGCTGCAAATATAGAATCTTTTCCGGAGATTCCAAAATCCTCGCTAACAGTCTCCGTGCTCCATCTTCTTC
>JADINB010000113.1 GCA_017694275.1 Candidatus Egerieousia excrementavium
TCCGGAAGCAGCTCCTGTAAAAGGCAAAAGGGGCAGAAAGAAAAAGATTCTCTCTCCGGTTCAAGGACAGGAGACTCAGGCCGAGCCTGTACAGACACTCTCTGAGAGCATGCCGGATGAAGCCCGGGAGCCGAGAAATGAAAAGGCAGAAGGCGAAAGGCCTGCAAAGAGAAAACGAATCGGCAAGGAGCGTCCGGCCGGACAGGAGAATGTTGCAGTGCAGCAGGAGAGTGCAGAGTCTCAGCCTGCGGCTGTTCCTGCCGTTCAGGCCGCTGCTGCAGAGCCCCGTCAGGAACAGGCCGAGCAGATGCAGGAGGCTAAAAAGCCATACCAGAAAATTGAGTTCGACGGAGTCGTTGAGGCCAGCGGCGTTCTCGAAATTATGCCAGACGGTTACGGATTTCTCAGGTCTTCTGATTACAACTATCTCAATTCACCGGATGACATATACGTCTCGCAGTCTCAGATAAAGCTTTTCGGCCTTAAGACCGGAGACACCCTTTACGGCGAAATACGCCCCCCGCGTGAGGGCGACAAATATTTCCCCCTTGTCAAGGTGAATCAGATTAACGGAAGGAGTCCCGAGTATGTAAGAGACCGTGTGCCTTTCGATTTTCTCACCCCTCTCTTCCCCAATGAAAAGTTCGATATTACTTCCAAGGGGCATAACAATCTTTCCTGCAGAATTGTAGATATGTTTACGCCTATCGGAAAAGGGCAGCGCGGCCTTATCGTGGCACAACCCAAGACAGGAAAAACAGTCCTGCTTAAGGAGATTGCCAATGCAATTGCCGACAACCATCCGGATGTCTACCTTATAATGCTCCTTATAGACGAGCGCCCTGAAGAGGTTACAGACATGGCCCGCAGCGTGAAGGCCGAGGTTATAGCCTCAACTTTCGATGAGCCTGCAGAGCGCCATGTAAAGATTGCAAACATTGTACTGGAAAAGGCAAAAAGGCTTGTCGAGTGCGGTCACGATGTGGTAATCTTCCTTGATTCCATCACCCGTCTGGCCCGTGCATTCAATACCGTACAGCCAGCTTCCGGCAAGGTGCTCAGCGGAGGAGTCGATGCGAACGCCCTTCACAAGCCTAAGAGATTTTTCGGCGCAGCCCGCAACGTTGAGAACGGAGGTTCTCTCACAATTCTCGCTACCGCGCTGATAGATACAGGTTCAAAGATGGACGAAGTCATATTCGAAGAGTTCAAGGGTACCGGCAACATGGAACTGCAGTTAGACCGCAAGCTTTCCAACAAGCGTATCTTCCCGGCCGTAGACGTGACCCTCAGTTCTACCCGCCGCGATGACTTGCTTTACAGGGCTGAGGATGTAAACCGTATCTGGATACTGAGAAACCATCTTTCAGACATGACCAGCGTAGAGGCAATGGAGTTCATGAAGGCGAGAATGGAAAAGACTCTGAACAATGAGGAGTTTCTCATGTCGATGAACGGCGAATAGCAGTTGCAGACAGATTCTGGAACAGACAGCATCCCGGTATCGGGAAGGCTGTCTGTTTTTGTTTTGCACACGGCTGTCGGCAGGACAAGGATGTAACGGATTGCCGTTACGGTCTGGTCAGAATATAAGGTAACATCCGAGTCCGACGGCGAGCCCGAGGATAAGGTTTGTGAACTTGGCCCAGAAAAAGGTCTTTTTGTTCTCTGCAAGCAGCGGCAAGGTGGTATGCCCGTCCTGCACCATGGAGTTTGCCAGCAATATGTAAAACGGAATCATTCCCTGTGCATAAAGGGTCACGAAGACAAGGTGTGGCCCGGATTCGGGAATTACTCCAATTGCAACGGCTATCAGCAATACTGTCAGCAGGTTATCGCCTATCCACTCCTCTGCGTCTATGTAGTGCATGGCTATGTGGCAGACAAGCAGGGCTCCGAATGTCCACAGAAATATCGACGGCAGGTGCTTCTTTATGATGTGGTTCCACAGATGCTCCTTGATGAAGTGCTCCTTTGCCGTGGAGACGAAAAGCAGGGTCACGATGCTGAAAACGGCAAAAACAAGATTTATCCATCTTTCGCTCAGGAAGTTGAAGGTTACAATATGGTTGTGTCCTTCCGGGCTGCCGGCATGCTCGTGTTCCAGAAGCCCGGCAATTACTGCGCCTATGAAGAGAGCAACTGCTGCAAGAATGATGATTCTCTCCCTGGAGGGATGCCGCATCACTGCATAGGATGAGCGCCGGAATATGGAGGGAATGCTGCCTCCATCGCTCTTGTGTATGGCCAAATCGTCGCATTTGGCAAGTATCCTGTTGCTTTTAAGAGGGACGAACTTGTCTATGGCGAGCCCTGCCGCAACGGCAATTACAAAGAGAATGGCAAAAAGCAACAGCCCTTCTTCCGGTATCATGGCCAGTATTACAAAGGCTTCGTCTCCCGATGAACAAATCATCATGGCTACCAGAGCTCCGAAACTTATCAGCCTGTGTGTATAGAGAGAAACTGCCGCAAACCCGCCTATGCAACCGGGAACAAGCCCCAGAAGAGAACCGAGAAACACCTGCCGCGAAGGGCTTCCCTTGAGTTTTTCGAATCTCCTGCCTTTTGAAGCGACATTGTAGAACTCTATCAGCAGCATCATTATAAGGACCAGGCCGGTGATGAGTATGCTGTTGCGCAGTACGTCAAGTGTAATCTCACCAATCATCAGACGGCCCTTACTCCTTTATGTTGTTGTAGATTTCCATCAGTTCTCCTGCGGCCATGAACGAATCCATGCTGCCGTCAAGAACGGCGTTTTCGTATTCCTTAAGTTTTTTCTCTATCAGCGGATTTTCGTAAAAGTCTTCTCTGAGCGCCTCGTTTATGCTTTCATACATCCAGTAGCGTGCCTGCTGGCGGCGTTTGTGCAGATAGTACCCGTTTCCCTTTACAAGGGCAAAATATTGCTCTATGAGCCTGAGAATCTCCTCAAGTCCCTCCTTGGTTACGGCAGAAGAAGTTACCGCTGTTGGAACCCATCCTGATTCTGTAGGGGGAAAAAGATGAAGCGCATTGGCATACAGTGCCTTTGCCATATTGGCCTTGTCGATGTTGTTGCCGTCGGCTTTGGTAATGGCTATCAGGTCGCTCATCTCCATTATGCCTCTCTTTATTCCCTGCAGATCGTCTCCGGCACCAGAGAGCATCAGCAGCAGGAAGAAGTCGCTCATGGAGTGGACTGCCGTTTCAGACTGTCCTACACCGACCGTCTCTATGAAGATGACATCGTAGCCGGCAGCCTCGCAAAGCAGGATTGTCTCCCTTGTCTTGCGGGCTACGCCTCCAAGCGAACCGGCACTCGGGCTGGGCCTGATAAAGGCGTTAGGGTCATTGCAGAGAGTCTCCATCCTTGTCTTGTCTCCCAGAATGCTGCCTTTGCTCCGTTCGCTGCTCGGGTCTATGGCCAGAACGGCAAGCTTGTGCCCTTCGGCTGTCAGATATTTGCCGAATGCCTCTATGAAGGTGCTTTTCCCGGCACCGGGAACGCCTGTAATGCCGATACGCATCGAACTCTTCTTTGCGGAAATATGCTGGCATCTTGCTATAATCTGCCGCGCTATATCGCGGTGAGCAGGCAGCTGGCTCTCCACAAGCGTAATTGCTTTTGACAGGATTGTCGTGTTGCCCTCCTCTATGCCCTTTACATATTCTTCTGCAGAGAGCAGTACCGGCTTTTTCCTGAAAAAGTTCTTCATATACGGGTTGACACTCGGCTGCTGCTCTACCCCTTCATTTACAAACAGTGCGCTGTCGTGGTGTCCGTCTCCTTTTGGAGGCCACTCACCTGTGGTGATATTCTGTTCCTTCTCGTTCATGATACATCTGTTTATTTTGTCCCGAGCGCCACGAACAGGTTAACCAAAGGCCTTTTCGGAGAATTGGTTATCAGTGTTATGGTGTAAATCTTCTCTCCGCCGGCACCTGGTGCCTTTATCTTTGCGGCGATTTCAAAATTTTCGCCCGGTTGTATCTCCCTTTCGGGATATGTGATTTCAAATGAATCTCCGTTTGTGTCGGCCTTGTGTATTACAAGGTTGCCGGCACCTGTATTTCTCAGGCTGAATTTTGCAGTTACAGACTCTCCCCTTGCCGCTTCAAGGGTTACGGAGCTGTTTTTTGCCAGAATCATCGGGCTGTTGTTCTTCTGCTCCGCACTCATCCCTGAAACATTGTCTATTATCATGCAGTTGAAATTGAGTCTGGCAGATGCTCTCTCCCCGTTGCATACCACGCTTGCCGAGTATGTGGTGTTTCCCCAGTTCAATGCCGCCTTGGTATCTATCTCGTATCTTATTTCTCCTATTGCGCCCGGTTCCAGAACATCCGGGACTGCTTTGAGTGCAAGTCCGCTGGAGAGCCCCTCAAACCGTACCGATACGGGCTTTTGGGAAAAATTGGCTACGGAAATGCTTCCTGCCTTTGAATATCCCTGTTCTATCTGCCCGGCCCCTATGTTGTTTTTCATAATGCCCAGCGGGCCGACAGCCACCGGAAAGAGTTCTTTGAGCGATTTCTCCTTTTCGTAGGCAATGCCGCTTATTCTCAGGATTATCGGCTTTTTGCTTGCCGATGTGTAGACTGTTATGTTCTTTTCAAAGGGATATGGCCCCTGGTCGTTCATGTAGGTTACTTCAATCTTGCCTCCCTTGCCCGGCATGATGGGCTGTCTGGGCCATTCCGGCTGTGCGCATCCGCATGATGAGATGACATTGTTTATCACAACAGGTTTGTCTGATATGTTGGTGAATTCGAACGTACAGTGCTGCTCGCCTGCGTCTGTGGAAATCTTGCCGAAATTATGGACCGTGCTCTCGAATTCCAGCGCAGTCTCGAATCCGGTCTGGGAATATGACAGCGAGGCTGCCAAAAGCGCCGGAAGAAGCAGTGCCATATATTTTTCAATAAATCTCATCTCCCTAAAGTTTTTGCAAATATATAACATATTTTTGGAATAATCTTATAATCCACTAAGAATAAAATGTTTATGCGGAATGTTTGAGAACGAGGTAATGAGTTGGCAACTGTTCTTATTTCTACATACTTGCGTGATTTGCATTGATGTACAACTCATCTTAGAACAAAGGTACAACTTTTTTATGAACGAACAAAAAGGCGGTGCATTTTTCATTATTGCAGGATAATATTTTATTGG
>JADINB010000114.1 GCA_017694275.1 Candidatus Egerieousia excrementavium
GGATATGGGTGCGGCTCCGGTCTCTATGAAATCAAGCGCAGATGCATGTTTTCCAAGTTCTTCTGAACTTAATGTCAAAAGCATCCTTATTGCAGACGGAACAAGGAAAGTAGCGTGTCTGCCTGAATTGCCAATAGCTCTGTAAAATGCCCCCGGCTCTTTCAGCCCTTCGGTAACATGAAGTGTCCCTCCGGCAATAAGCACAGGGTAAATTTTTGAGAGCGAGCCTATATGGTTTAGCGGACCGCAGATGATAAAATCTGTCTCTTCAGAAAACCCCTGGGCCTGTACCAGATTTTCTCCGTTGGCAATAATTGTCTGATGGCTTATCATCACTCCCTTGCTTTTTCCTGTAGTTCCGGTCGTAAAGAGAATGTCTGCACATCCGCGCGGGGCTTCTGTTCCGGCAATCAGGGTTTCAATTTCATTGAGACGCCATTGCGGGATGTTCCTCTCCAGCGGAACTGCAATCCCGTCTATAAGATGGATGGCAAAGTAGTCTGTAAGGAAACCGGGGCTCTGCACCGTATGTATTGCAAACGGCTTGCCGTTACCCTCTCCACTGCTGCGCAGCTCTTTAGCCCGGGATTCCACGGCTTTCAGCAATTCGGAGTATGTCAGCACCTGAGCACCGCATACCACGGCTCTCTTTTCCGGGTAAAGCTCAGCGTTCCGGTAGAGGAAGTCCTCGATTTTGTTCATTTTATCTCTCTTTTCCGGCAGCCTTTTCTGCAAGTTTGCGCTCCACCAGTGCGGCAAGAGCCTCAATGTTCTTCAGATTCCTTGGCGTGGCATCGGTGTGGTCCAGTTTTATGCCGTATTTTTCTGAAAGCATCAGCAGTATTGTTGCCACCCCGAGCGAATCAAGTTCTGCAAAAAGAAAATCCGATTCCGGATTTACCAGCGGAAGTGCATTTTCGAGCAATGTCTTTATCTCTTCCTTCATACTCGTTCTGTTTTGGAAATATAGTCTATGGGGTTTGAATAGATACCTGTAAGGATGTCTGCCAGAATCTCGATGTCGCAATTCTGTTCGTAATTCCTGAGTCTGGCAAGATGTCTTTCGAATTTCAATTTTTGTTCCGGGGTATATTTGCCTGCAAATTCGCTCTTGCCGTAACGCAGATCGTGTGCAATGTAGTTGTTTGGAGCAAGACGGTACGCTGCATGGATTCTTCTGTCTATAAGCGATGCCACGGCGCGGTTGAAGTCGCTGCGTGTTAGAGGGGCGTACTCCTCAAGTTCTTCCCTGCTGACTGGCTTGCAGATTTCAATGTGAACGGCTCCCTTTTGCTGTATGAAGCCTGTCAGAATACTGTTTATGTCTTCTCCCGGTTTCTTTAAATATTGACCCGTATGCCTTTTTTCGTAAAGTTCCAGGGTCTTGAGTATGTCGCACGGCTCCCATTCGTAACTTATGGCAACAGGAGTGATGCGCAGTTCATCCATTGCGTCTATCTTGTCGTCGCCGCCGCTCATTCCCAGCATTTTTATCACTCCCTGGTCTGTAATGTCCATGCCGTCTTTGGTGCGTCCGTTGCGCTGGGCTATCCATACCGAACTGTTCCGTTTGCAGACAGCTTCTCTCATGTATTCGCTTACATGGGCAGACGAACGGTAAAATTCCCTTATGTTGCTTCCCGGCCTTTCAAGCCTGAACATCTTGTTCGACTTGCCTATATCTACAATCAGCCTGTTGTGCATGAGGTTGGCCCCAAAGGTTATTTCGCTCGTACGGTGTCCGTTTGTAAAAAGCAGATACTGCAGAAGACTTGAGTCCAATACTATGTCGCGATGGTTTGCAATGAACAGATACCCTTTTGCAGGCGAGACATTTTCCAGTCCTCCGTAGGTGAACTTGCTGATTGTCCGTTTTATTACCTGTGTGTTCATGTAGTACATGACCTTTGCCTGAAACTGGTCTGTCGTGCGTATTGATTTTATCATCTCCCTTACGCTTTCCAGATCACGGTCAGGAAAGATATAGGAGGCCATAAGCGGGAAAAAGGCACTCTCGGCTATGCGGTGCATCGCTGCCGGAATTTCCGAATCCCTGTATGGGCGGATATCGTCAAACATGTTTCCGTCTTTCATAATCTTCGTTTATTTTTCTTACAATCACTCCTCTGCCGGCTATGCACTCTGCAGTCTGGATGGCGGTAAGCGGCACTCCGCAGATACCGTGCAGATTTATGTTCTGTCCGGTAAGCAGCAGGTTGCGCACCTTTGTGGCTATGGATATTTGCGAAAGTGCCATGTTGGTGCAGTCTCTGTTGTATCCGTAAATGGCGCCCTCTTTTGTGCCGTAGAAGTCGCGTATAGTAAGGGGTGACGATGTAAGGCAGAATTCAATCCTCTCATTTATTCCCGGAGAGACAATTTCCAGATTTTCGAGGATTCTCTGTTTTATTTCCTCTTTCCATACATAATAGTCGGCCGGGCGGTTCCCGGTCCTGCTTCCGGCCCACTTTTCTACCGCGCTGAACGGCATCGGGCAGTTTACAGTCATGCGTTCGGCCCATCTGTCCTGTTTTTTTGCAGGTGAAGTCAGGTACATGAAGCCATTGGGATAGGAGTTGTCGTATTCTTCCAGTTTCCAGATCCGTCCATGCTCCTTCTGGTAGTAACAAGGGTGGTTGACAAAGGGTTGCTCCGCCCCGTCCTTGAACTTTATGTATAGCGAAAAAGCCGAGTATGAGTTGGGTATCTCCTGCAATCTGTTGCGGTATGACTTTATGAATGCCGTTTCCGGCAACAATTCAAGCAGAGTGCACGGGTGAATGTCTGATATGTAGAGTTCCCCCTTGTACTTTTTTCCGCTCCTGGTCACTACATGCGTAACCGCGCGCTCTTCCACTGCTATTTCAGTTACAGGGTCGCCTGCACGGATCTCTCCGCCGCCGTTGACAATTACCCTGGCCAGGGCGTCTGCCATCTGCTGGCTGCCTCCGGCGAACATGCTGGAGCCGTTTATGTATAGCACGTTTATAAGGGCATGTACAAAAGCCGGAGTATGTCCGGCCACTCCGGCATACATGGGATTCATGTAGGCCAGAAGTTCGGCTAGTACCGGGTCAGAAATATATTTGGCGATGAACATGTCTGCCGGCATCAGAAATTCCGGAGAGTGGCTTCGCAACGGATTGCCGTCGTCTTCTCTCAGATAAAACAGGTCTACTTCTTCACTTAACGCCCACATGGCATTCATGTAACGGTGCAGTCTTTCTGCCTGGTCTGGAAAGAGGCCGGAAAGGTATGTCTCGAATGCCATTTTTCCGCGCGGCAGGCGGTAATGTTCCTCACCGTTGCCGAATATGATGGAATCTATACAGTCGCTGTCGGTATGGCGTATGTCCAATTTGTCGAGTATACCCAGATAACTGCATATCTTGCTGAGCGAACCTCCTTCGGTAAAGCCGCCCAATATGTGGATTCCTGTCTCGAATATGGTGTTATGACGGTGGAAACATTGCAGTCCGCCTCCGATTATGCCGTTCTTTTCCAGAACGGTGACCCTGTATCCTTCTTTTGAGAGAAGTGCGCCGGTAACGAGCCCACCGAGCCCTCCGCCTATCATAACTATTTCTTTTTCAGAATTTTTCATTTGTCTGCCTCCGAAATCTTTCTGTAAAGGTAGTCTGAACCCAGAAATTCGCTGCAAGTTACAACAGATCCAACAATTACCCCTAAAATTCCGTGTGAATTTACATTTTGTCCGGCAAGATACAGATTGGGAATACGGGTCTTGTGAGGAACTCTGCCTGCGCTGCCAAGCGTAATGTCTTTTGCCACGCCATAAATGGAGCCATCCTGAGTGCCTGTATAGTCGCGATAGGTCAGTGGAGATGAGGTGTGATATCTTACTATATTGCCTCTGAGAAGTGGGAAGTCTCTTTCCAGTAATTCTAACAGCCTTTCTGCCCGCGATGAGATGAAGTCAGCATATTCCGTTCCCCTGCGGCCGGTTGAGGTATGCTGCCACCGTGCAAGTTCGTCTGCCCGCATATAAGAGATTACCATACCCGACTGTGCGAACCTTTGTCCTGGAGTCTGGCAGCCGTGCATGTATAGGTATCCTTTGGGCCATTGGTTTTCTGTATATTCTTCGCATCCCCACGGGCTCTCTGTGTGATATGAGAAAAAGTTGTGGTTCATGTACGGCACGCTTCCTTCTCTGAACTGAAGGTAGAGTGAAAAGGCACCAATGGTCTGTGG
>JADINB010000115.1 GCA_017694275.1 Candidatus Egerieousia excrementavium
AGGCTCAAACTTGTCGGCGTCACTGGCACAAACGGCAAGACCACTGTTGCAACACTGCTCTACCGCCTCTTCACCTCGCTCGGATACAAATGCGGACTGCTTTCCACCATTGCCAATTATGTGTGCGAAAAACGCTACGAGACCATAAACACGACTCCGGGTCCGGTAGAGACAAACCGCCTGCTGGCCGAGATGGCAGCAAAAGGATGCGGTTTCTGCTTTATGGAGGCAAGTTCACATGCAATAGACCAGGAGAGGATTGCCGGTCTGGAATTTGCCGGAGGCATCTTCACCAACCTGACCCACGACCATTTAGACTACCACCATACTTTTGCCAACTATCTGAACTGCAAGAAAAAATTTTTCGACAACCTTGACAGAGATGCATTTGCCCTCATAAATGCAGACGACAGAAACGGCAAGATAATGGTCCAGAACACCAAGGCCGAAGTCCACACCTATGCAATAAAGAATCCTGCGGATTTCCATGCAAGGATACTTGAAAGAAGCATAGAAGGCATGTTGTTGAACATGAACGGGAAAGAGGCATGGTTCAGATTCATGGGAGACTATAACGCCTCAAACCTGACTGCAATCTATGCAGCAGCCATATTATTGGGGGAGAATGAAGAGGAGGTCATAAAATATATGAGCACTCTGACTCCCGTAGAGGGGCGGCTGGAGTATTTCCTAGGTCCGGAAAAGATAGTGGCTGCCGTAGATTATGCACACACTCCTGATGCACTGGAGAATGTACTGAAAACTCTCAAGGGGCTCAACCCGGAAGGCGGGCTGGTTACGGTTTTCGGTTGTGGAGGAAACAGAGACAAGACAAAGAGACCGGAAATGGGAGCCATCGCAGCAAAATATTCAGACAGGGTGATTGTCACGTCAGACAATCCAAGGTTTGAAGAACCCCACTCGATTATCGAGGAGATAAAGGCCGGAATGGATGCAAGGGGGAGGGCAAAATCGCTTTTTATCACAGACCGGGAAGAGGCCATACGCAGCGCAGTACTTACGGCAAATGCAGGGGCCATAATCCTTGTCGCAGGGAAAGGGCATGAGGACTATCAGATAATAAACGGGGAAAAACACCATTTTGATGATCGGGAGATTGTACGCAAATATCTCGCGGAACGTGAAATGAAATAACTATAGTAAACAACAGGACAGAAGAATGCTATACCATCTATTTGAATATCTTACAGAGAACGGATATGACTTTCCGGGAATGGGACTGATGAAATATATCTCATTCAGGGCGCTGCTTGCCACCATAGTCGCGCTTATTACAGGGCTGTACCTTGCACCGAAAATCATAAGAAAGCTGCAGAAGAGACAGATTGGAGAGGAGATACGCGATTTGGGGCTCGAGGGGCAGCTCTCCAAGAAAGGTACTCCAACCATGGGCGGCATAATAATACTGCTCTCCATTCTTGTTCCTGCCCTGCTCTTCGGAGATCTCACCAACATATATGTAATACTACTCATTATCACCACAATATGGCTTGGACTGATAGGCTTTCTGGATGACAGTATAAAGGTGTTCAAAAGGAACAAGGAGGGGCTGAACGGGAAATACAAGATAATAGGGCAAGTCACCCTCGGGCTGCTTGTAGGCATTATCCTCTGCACCAACGACAGTGTAACAATAAGGGAGAGAATCCCTTCCTCTGCAAATGAAAGCCAAAGTGAGGTTGCCCTCTATAAAGATGTAAAGAGTACCAAGACAAATATTCCGTTTGTAAAGGACAACCAGTTCGATTACTCGTGGCTGGCGCCTTTCAAGGGAAAAGCCAAGGAGATTACAGGATGGGGCATCTACATTCTGGTAATAATATTCATAATTACGGCAGTTTCCAACGGCACCAACCTTACCGACGGCATGGACGGACTTGCCACCGGAACATCTGCCATAATAGGTACTGCGATAGGTATTCTTGCATACCTGTCCGGCAACTCCATATATGCCTCATACCTCAACATGATGTATATTCCAGCAACGGGAGAGGTTGTAATCTTCATGGCTGCCTTTGTAGGAGCCCTTATAGGATTCCTGTGGTACAACACCTTCCCGGCACAGGTATTTATGGGAGATACCGGAAGCCTTGCACTGGGAGGCATCATTGCAGTATCGGCAATAATAATAAGGAAAGAGCTGCTTATACCGATACTCTGCGGAATTTTCTTTGTGGAGAGCATTTCGGTGATTGTACAAAGGCTCTATTTCAAATATACGAAACACAAATATGGTGAAGGCCGCCGGGTATTCAAGATGTCGCCTCTGCACCACCATTTCCAGAAAGAGGGCATAGATGCGCTCATCAAGAGACCGCACAGGGCGATACCCGAAGCAAAAATAGTGGTAAGATTCTGGATTATAACGATATTGCTTTGCGCATTAAGCATAATAACTCTTAAAATCAGGTAATCATGAACAAGAGAATTGTAGTTTTAGGAGGAGGCGAAAGCGGGGTTGGAGCAGCCATTCTGGCCAGCATGAAAGGATTCAACGTATTCTTGAGCGACAGTGGCTCCATAAGTGAAGAACACAGGGAGATGCTCAGAAAGTATGGGATATCGTATGAGTCGGGAGTGCACACCCGCTCCATGATAGAACAGGCCGATGAAATCATAAAGAGCCCTGGCATACCAGACGATGCACCGATTATGACAGACATAACCAACAAAGGCATAAGGGTGATTTCAGAGATTGAATTTGCCGGACGGTACGACAAGGCAAAGAAGATCTGCATAACCGGAAGCAACGGAAAGACCACAACCACGTCGCTCATCTACTACCTGCTCAAAAATGCCGGGCTGAATGTCGGGCTGGCAGGAAATATAGGAAAGAGCTACGCCTATCAGGTCGCTACTGAAAATTACGATTATTATGTACTTGAGATTAGCAGTTTCCAACTGGACGGCATGTATGATTTCAAGGCAGACATTGCCATTTTGACCAACATTACACCGGACCATCTCGACCGCTACGGCTACAACATGCAGAACTATATAAACTCAAAGTTCAGGATTACACGGAACATGAACCGTGAAGACTGTTTTGTCTTCTGCGACGACGACCCCATTACTATAAACGAGCTGAAAAAGATTGTACTCAAGGCCAAGATGCTCCCGTTCAGCCAGGAGAAGGAGGAAAAGGAAGGTGCATGCATAAAAGGCGACATGATGTACGTAAACTGCGCAGACAACGAGTATACGATGTATATCAAGGAGCTGGCCCTTGAAGGCAGACACAATATCTATAACTCAATGGCAGCGGCGATTGCAGCAAAAGCACTGAAAATCAGCAATGAGGTCATACGAAAAAGTCTCATGGACTTCAAGGGTGTAGAACACAGACTTGAAAAGGTGATGACAATAAAGAACGTACTATACATAAACGACTCCAA
>JADINB010000116.1 GCA_017694275.1 Candidatus Egerieousia excrementavium
AACGGCAAATGTGCCGCAGAAAGCACTCCTGACGGGGTATGGCAGAAATGGCTACGCAAAAGCCCAATGCATCTGAACGCAGGAGCAGGCAGACGCAGAAGAGGCAAAGCGCTGAGCAAACGCATGTTGCAGCCGCTACGGCAGGAATGGCCACGGTTCAGATGCTGCCAAAATCCAGTGCATCTGAACCTGGAAAAAACAGAAGACATACCGTGCAATTCATTGGACACATGCAAGATACGGCATCTTTACCGAAAACACACACGGTTCAGATGCCAATGAATCAGAATAAAACAGAGAAGAGAATAACAAACCAAGCGGCCTGCCATGTGAAAAAGAACTCAGGGGAGTGACGGAAGCCATGAAAACAGTCCTTATAACTGTCGGTATACTGTAATATTGAAAGAAAAGATCCGATTTAGTAACTTCGCAGGCAAGATACAACAAACGCATAAAATCACAACCTAATGAAACGTATTATATTTCTGCTGGTTGCCGCCATGACAACACTCGCGGCCACAGCACAGCAGGCTCCCAATTACGAACTTGCCGCAAGGTTTTCGGCAAAAAAAGTAAGCCAGATGGTTCACTCCACGAAAGTTTACCCAAGGTGGTTTCTTTATTCAGACCGCTTCTGGTACAAGTGGGAAGATTCCAACGGCACCCAGTACTATATTGTAGATGCCGCCAGCGGCAGGAAAAGCAAGGTTTTCGACATGGAGAGGCTCGCCATGCAGATTACCGAGATTGTAAAAGACCCTTTCGACGCCCAGCACCTTCCGCTGCAGAATCTCAAACTGAAAGAAGACAAGGCATTTACCTTTGAGATAAAAAGCACTCTTCCGGAGAAGGATTCGGCAAGGATAAAGAGGTGGGGAGAGAAAAAGGTATTCAGTTTCTCATACGACATTGCCTCCGGGAAACTCACCGACATAACCGGCAACGAACAGGATGAGAGATACCCTTCATGGACAAACGTATCGCCCGACGGAAAAATCGGGATCTTTGCAAAGAACGCCAACCTCTACTGGATGGATGCCGAAAATATGGCGAAAGCCGCCAAGGATGAAAAGGACAGCACCATAATAGAACATCAGATAACCACAGACGGCACAAAGGATTTCGGCTGGGGAGCAGACAGTTATATGGGATGGGAATGGCAAGACAGCACAAAGCGCTATTTCCCATATACCGTAGCATGGTCTCCAGACTCAAGACATTTTGCTGCAATGAAGTTCGACATGAGCGGGATACGGGAACTTTGGGTGATAAACTCGCTGAGCAGCCCGCGTCCCACATTGAAAAGCTACAAATACCAGATGCCCGGAGAACCAGGTCCCAAGGAGTATCTTTACATATTCTCCGCAGAGGACATGAGCAAAAGGCATATCAAGACAGAAGCGTTCAAGGACCAGAGCATAGAAATTGAAACAGCCCCTGCCACGCGGGAAGACGAATACACAGAATTCTATTGCAACAAATGGCTTGGCGACAACGAAAACTTCTACCTTACACGCACAAGCAGAGACATAAAAAGAGTAGACATCTGCAGGGTTGCGATAAACGGAGATTCCACGGAAACTGTAATTGCCGAGAGAATGAACACTTATGTTGAGACCAGGCCATTGAGAACCGTAAACGGAGGCAGCCAGATAATCCACTGGTCTGAACGCAACGGCTGGGCGAACCTCTATCTGTACAATTCCGACGGAACTCTGGCCAACAAAATCGTGGAAGGGCCATTCCATGTAGAGAATGTACTGGCCGTGAACGACGAGCAGGATTACCTGATTTTCAGCGCATGCGGATATGACAAGTCTGAAAACCCATATCAGATGCATACCTTCAGGGTAGATTTCGACGGAAGCAACCTCAAACAGATAGACATGCCTGACATGGACGTAGCCGCCATGGCCGATGACAGGGGCAACTATGTCATATGCAACTACTCCCGCGTAGATGCTGTTCCGGCATCAGCACTCTTTACAGCTTCAGGAACCAAGATTGCGGAGCTGGAAAAGGCAGACCTCTCACAACTCTTTGCGGCCGGCTACAGATTGCCGGAAAGATTTACCGTAAAGGCCGCCGACGGTATAACAGACCTGTACGGGACAATGTACAAGCCTTTCGACTTCGACTCCACAAAGAGATATCCCATAATAGAATATGTCTACCCGGGGCCCCAGACAGAAGCCAACAACATATCATGGAGCTCATCCATGACACGCACCGACAGGCTCGCCCAAATGGGCTTTATCGTAATTACAGTGGGTAACCGCGGAGGACACCCCAACAGGTCGAAATGGTATCATAACTTTGGTTACGGCAATCTACGCGATTACGGTCTGGAAGACCAGAAAACTGCCGTACAGGAACTTGCCGCACGGCACAAATGGATAGACGGCACCAAAGTCGGCATACACGGCCATTCTGGCGGCGGATTCATGTCTACTGCGGCAATCCTTACCTATCCCGATTTCTACTCTGTAGCCGTCTCATGCGCCGGCAACCACGACAATTCCATATATAACCGCTGGTGGAGCGAGCAGCATCACGGCATACTGGAAAAGGTGAACGAAAAGGGCGACACTACATTTACATACAAAATCGAGACAAATCCCCAGATTGCCGGAAATCTGAAAGGGCACCTGCTTCTGGTTCACGGCGATGTAGACGACAACGTACACCCTGCAAATACAATCCGCGTGGTAAATGCGCTGATTCGTGCAAACAAGAGATTCGACATGCTTATCCTGCCCGGACAGGCACATGGATTCGGAGACATGAACGAATACTTTTTCTGGAGGATGGCAGACTACTTCAGCCAGCACCTGCTGGGTGAAAGCCAAAAAGACCAGGTAGACATCATCCAGATGAACAACGACTAACAACGGCAGAAAAGCACGGAAGCCCAGTGGTTCATGCTCATGGACGAGACATACTTCAGCCCGCACTCGGCAGCACGCTTTCTGAGAACAGGAATATCTTCATTATAAAAACCGCTTGCCACAAGCATGCCGCCGAAGGAGAACTCCGGCGGCATGTTTTTATACCCCCTCCTGTTGCGGGCCAGGAAAAGGGTCTGCTCCCTGCTCTTCAGTCCGCGGGAATATGTGGCCATGTCTGCCAGAAGTATGTTGCGGTTTATGTTGGCCAGAATCATGTCATACTTTGAACTCTGGATAAGAGACGAATCTCCGTGCATTACGGTTATGGCCTTGTGCAGGTGGTTCCTGTAGATATTCTCCCTGGCAGAATTTACCGCCACGATATCCAGGTCTATTGCATGG
>JADINB010000117.1 GCA_017694275.1 Candidatus Egerieousia excrementavium
TTGCACTACATTATTAACAAAATTAAGGTATACAGGGTTGCATTTGTTTGTCAGAAAAAAGGCAGTTTCACCATATTTTTCATGCTCCGCCACAAATTCCTCCCTCTTTTGCATATACAGCCCGAGCAGCCTTGCCAGGAAAGGCACAACCGGTATCTCGCGCTCCTTGTCTCCCTTGCCTCTAATGCGGAAAATAGAGCGGGATTTGTCGTAATTGCCGGTTTTCAGGGCCGAAATTTCAGCCCTTCGCATGCCTGTGGCATAAATCGTGGCTATAATCACCCTGTCTCTCAGCCCGCCATAGTCGCCAGGCAGTGGACGGGCAAGATAGCCGGCAAGCGAATCTTCATCGTAAAAGAGCGGCAGCCGCTTATTCATTTTAGGGCGATAGACCATACCAGCCGGATTCTCAGCCAGAAGATTGTTCATTACCAGATAGTCGCAATAACTGCTCAAGGCACATATCTTCAGGTTTACGCTCCTGGCAGAAAGGCCGTCTTTAAGCGATGTGGCTATGAACCCGCGGATATGGAGCGGGGTAAGCAACTTAAGTTGTTCCTTCTCCGGGAAATTTTCTTCTGACGGGAGCTCTTCATGAACCGAAAGGCCAAGAATATAGCAGTAGAAATCACATACTGCACTACTGTACAGACAGACTGTTCTTTCAGAATAGCGTTTGTGCACCCTGATGTGGTTTATGAATCTGTCTAGAAGAGCCAGCATACCGTGCAGTAGTTTTGGTTAAAGGTAAGAATTTTTATTCTAATAAAAAAGAGAGCAGGATAAAAATAACATGCAATAGGTATTGACATTATAATAAATTTCACATTATTTTGCGCTCAAAACAGACGGAATGCATTTATCAGATCTTAAGACCGGAGAATCTGGCATCATAGTCAAGGTACTGGGCCACGGAGGCTTTAGAAAGAGAATATTGGAAATGGGTTTTGTAAGGGGGCAGGAAGTCACTGCACTCCTCAATGCACCGCTCAGAGACCCGATAAAATACAAGGTTATGGATTACGAAGTTTCATTGCGCAGGAATGAGGCGGCAATGATAGAAATCGTAACCGGAGAAGAGACTGTGGAAGAACCCAATGCAGGCGTTGCCAAAGAAACGGAACCTGTTGCCGGAAACAGGCCTCGGGGCATGGCCTTTTCAGAAAAGTCGAAAGAGATAAACATTGCACTGGTAGGCAACCCCAACAGCGGAAAGACATCGCTGTTCAATGCTCTGGCAGGAAGGCACGAGCATGTGGGCAACTATAGCGGTGTGACAGTAGATGCCAAAAGCGGACATTTCAACTACAAGGGATACAAGTTCAACATAACCGACTTGCCCGGCACGTACGCCATTACCGCATACAGCCCAGAAGAGGTATATGTAAGGCGGTTCCTCATGGAGCATGCTCCTGACGTGATTCTCAACGCAGTGGTTGCATCAAACCTTGAACGCAACCTCTATCTTACAACCGAACTGATAGATATAAACCAGAAAACTGTCGTTGCCCTCAACATGTATGACGAACTGGAAAAGAGCGGTGCCAGACTCGATTATGTCAATTTGGGCAAACTGACAGGCATTCCAATGATTCCGGTCATTGCAAAAGAGAAGGTAGGGCTGGAAAAGCTGCTGGATACAATAATTGCAGTGTATGAGAGCGACTCACTCTCAGAAGAGAGCGAAGTGGCAAAGACAATCCGCCACATACATATAAAATATTCTCCGGCCATAGAAAAAGAAATAGCCCTTGTTTCCAATGAGATAAAGCGCGACGACTCCGATTTTCCCAAAGTGTTTCCTCCACGCTACTGGAGCATAAAGCTTCTGGAAGGAGACAGGGAACTGTATAAGATCCTGAGCAACTCCCCCAATCGTGAGAAATGGGATGAACTGCGCAATGCTGCCGCAGAACGGATAAAGAGACAGCTTGGAGAAGATGTGGAGAGCGCGGTTACAAACGAGAAATACGGTTTCATATCGGGCGCGCTAAAAGAGACTTTCGTTCCCGGAGCAAAGGAGCAGAACAAAAACAGTGCTATAATAGACTCCATTGTAACGCACAAGGTATTCAGTTTTCCTATTTTCCTGCTTCTGATGTGGATTATGTTCTACATGACCTACACTTTGGGGGCATATCCACAGGAGTGGCTCGAAAACCTTATGGGCGCACTCGGCAACGGAGTCTCCGGAATCATGAGCGAAGGACCGCTCAGAGACCTTATAGTAGACGGAATAATAGGGGGAGTGGGAAGCGTTGTGGTATTTTTGCCCAATATCCTTATTCTCTACTTTTTCATTTCGCTAATGGAAGACTCGGGCTACATGGCAAGGGCAGCCTTCATAATGGACAAGCTGATGCACAAGATAGGGCTGCACGGAAAATCGTTCATACCGATGATTATGGGATTCGGATGCAATGTCCCGGCAATAATGTCGGCAAGAACCATAGAGAGCCGCTCAAGCAGGCTTATCACGATTCTCATCAATCCGTTCATGTCGTGCAGCGCCCGTATTCCCGTATATGTGCTTATAGCCGGCACCTTCTTTCCAAAGAACTCAGCAAACGTACTGATGCTCCTCTACCTGCTTGGAATTGTCGTTGCAGTGATTACGGCCAGACTGCTCAGGAAATTCCTCTTCAAGGAAGACGAGACACCGTTTGTAATGGAACTTCCTCCATACAGGACACCTACCCTGAATGCAACGCTTACCCATTTATGGGAAAAATGCGTACAGTATCTCAAGAAAATAGGGAACATAATTCTTCTTGCTTCAATAGTCATCTGGTTTTTAAGCTACTATCCGGCAAAGAGAGAAACGGCGGAACAAATGGAGAAAGGCTCGTACCTCGAACAGGTAGGCAAGGCTGTGGAACCTGTGGTAGCTCCGCTGGGGCTTAACTGGAAAGCCTCTGTCGCCCTAATTTCCGGTGCTGCCGCAAAAGAGATAGTAGTAAGTACGCTTGGAGTGCTGTATGCAGGCCAGGAGGCTTCCGATAGCGGAGAAGAGTTGGAGACCAATGAAAATCACCAGCTCTCCCAACAGTTGATAAAATCGGGAGACTTTACAAAAAGTTCGGCAATGGCGCTTATGGTATTCGTACTGCTCTATTTCCCGTGCATAGGGACCATAGCGACCATAGCACACGAAGCCGGAAGCTGGAAATATGCTCTCTTCTCTATCATATACAGCACATGCGTAGCCTGGATTGTCGCATTCCTGACATATAATATCGGAAATCTGATATGGTAGGGAGAGAAATACAGGAAATACTGATTTGGGTAATCGCAGCCGCAGCACTTGTCTTACTGTCGGTGAGAATCTTCAGAAAGACAAGAAGAGGCCGCCCAGGGAAAGACTCTTCCTGCAACGGATGCAACGGCCGCAACGGAGGATGCAGCTGCTGCGGATAAAAAAAGGGGCTGTGTCAAAATGAATGTTTTGATGCAGCCCCATTAAGGTATGTAAGAATTAGCAAA
>JADINB010000118.1 GCA_017694275.1 Candidatus Egerieousia excrementavium
CTTTCGTACATTTGCGTAAATTTTACTGTAATGGATATTACCAGAGCCAGATTTGCAGGCAGTGCTGCCTCAGTTGAACAGACTCCAAAGTTGAAACTGCCCGAATTCGCATTTGTCGGGAGGTCCAACGTAGGCAAATCCTCACTCATAAACATGCTCTGCAACAATGCGACGTTGGCAAAGACCTCCTCCAGACCGGGAAAGACTTTGCTCATAAACCACTTTCTGATAAACGATGCATGGTACATAGTGGATTTGCCAGGATACGGGTATGCAAACCGTTCAAAGACGGAAAGGGCAAATATCCGCTCTATCATTGACCAGTATGTCAGCAGGTCGCAAATGCTGGAAATGCTGTTCGTATTGCTGGATTCCCGCCTGCCGCTCCAGAAGATAGACCTGGAATTCATAAACGGACTGGGCGAAAAAGGCATTCCCTTTTCCATAGTATTCACAAAAGGGGACAAACTTGGAATAAATGCGCTAACTTCTATGGTTGAGCGCAATAAGAAAGAATTGCTTGAATATTGGGAAGATTTGCCACCGGTTTTCACAACTTCTTCCCAAACAAAAATGGGAAGGGAAGCAATAATTGATTATATTTACGAAATTCTTAAACTTGTAAAATAACTTTAAACAAATGAACCACACACACTCCATAAAAATTTTTTCCTGCAGAGGCTCGAAATATCTTGCAGAAAAGATTGCCCTTGCCCTTAAAATGGATTTGGGAAAATCAGAAGTGACCGTATTCAGCGACGGTGAATTCCAGCCCGCCTTCAACGAAAGCGTAAGAGGTGCGACTGTATTCATAATCCAGTCTACCTATCCGCCGGTGGAAAATCTGTTTGAACTTTTGCTCATGATAGATGCTGCAAAAAGGGCTTCTGCCTACAAGGTTATAGCCGTAATTCCATATTTCGGCTGGGCAAGACAGGACAGGAAAGACCGTCCGCGCGTCTCAATAGGAGCCAAAATGGTTGCAAATCTTTTTGCGGCCGTGGGGTGTGACCGTGTCATGACAGCAGACCTCCACGCAGACCAGATACAGGGATTTTTCGACTTTCCCGTAGACCACATCTATGCAAGTTCCATATTCCTGCCATATCTGAGAAGTCTGAACATGGAGAACATCTCCATTGCAGCTCCCGACATGGGCGGTGCAAAGAGGGCCAATGCCTATTCGAGAATATTGGGATGCCCGCTGATAGTCTGCCACAAATCGCGTGAAAGAGCCAACGTGGTAGGCTCAATGACCGCAATCGGAGAGGTTGAGGGCAGGAATGTGATTATCATAGACGATATGGTAGACACGGCCGGCACTCTTACAAAGGCTGCCAACATGCTTATGGAAAAAGGAGCGAAAAGCGTAAGGGCGCTGGCTACGCACGCTGTACTTTCCGGTGCGGCCTATGAGAACATTGCAAAATCACAACTTTGCGAACTGGTTGTGTCAGACACCATTCCTTTGCGCCCGGCACCCGGCCAGGATATTTCAAAGATAAAGGTACTGTCTGTAGCAGAACTTTTCGCAGACGTAATAGAGAAAGTATACAACTATAAGTCCATAAGTACAAGTTTCGTTTTTTAAGATGTATTCAGAGGAGCTCAACATAGAAGCCGCACATCAGACGCTCGTGTGCGGCATTAGAAAATTTTTCAGCGGAAGCGGCATAAGCAAGGCCATACTCGGGCTCTCCGGAGGAATAGACTCTGCCGTAGTGGCAGCTCTTGCAACCGAAGCCTTGGGAAAGGAAAATGTGCACGGCTTCATGATGCCGAGTGAATTTTCCACGCTGCACTCTATACAGGATGCTGTAGATTTGGCTGAAAGTCTGGATATCAGATATAATGTTATTCCTATAGGAAAAATCTACAACAAATTCATGAAAGAGCTCCAGCCTGTATTCGGCGTAAACAACCAGTGGAACGTGGCAGAAGAGAACCTGCAGGCAAGAATCAGGGGAACACTGCTCATGGCCTACTCCAACAAATTCAACGCCCTTGCCCTAAACACGTCAAACAAGAGTGAACTGAGCGTGGGATACGGCACGCTCTACGGAGACCTTGCCGGCGCCGTTATGGTCATTGCAGACATCTACAAGACAGAAGTCTACGAACTTGCAGAGTTCATTAACAGAGAGAGGAGAATCATTCCCCAATCCACCATTACAAAGGCTCCTTCTGCCGAGCTAAGACAAGGGCAGAAAGATTCCGACTCCCTGCCCGACTACTCTCTGCTGGATTATATTCTCCACTCGCTCAACGAGGGTGGAAAAAGTCCGGAGAAGCTTCTCGAAGAGGGAGTAGACAAAGACATCCTGAACAAGGTTACAGACCTTATGGGAAAAGCCCGTTTCAAACTGATGCAGGTTCCGCCTGTCATCAAGGTAAGCAGCAAGCCTCTGGTAGAAAAAAGCAAGTGGATATGTTAAAGATTTTACTTCTCACGGTCATAGTCGTGGCTTTCTGCGTATTCGCGCTGTCGGTCTCCATAATATTCAAAAAGGACGGCAAGTTCCCCGACGGAGAGATTTCACACAACAAGGCTCTGGTAAAGCAGGGAATCCAGTGCGCGAAGGTAGAAGAGAAAATCCTGTGGGGTAAAAAAGGACGGTACATGAAGAAAGACTCCTGCACGCCTGAAGATTGCAGCGAGTGCGGAGCAGACTGCGGGGCAGTATTCGGGAACGGCACTGCCGGCAAGTAAAACTGAAAGAAAAGAATATTCATGGGAGCAATAGTAGCTATAGTAGGAAGGCCGAATGTGGGTAAGTCTACCCTCTTCAACAGGCTTGTAGGAATGCGTCAGGCAATAGTGGACCAGACAGCCGGTGTGACACGCGACAGGCATTACGGCAAGGCGGAATGGTGCGGAAAGGAATTTTCCGTAATAGACACAGGTGGATATACCACAAACTCCGATGACATATTCGAAGAAGAGATACGCAAGCAGGTCTCAATGGCAATCGAAGAGGCAGACCTGATTTTGTTCCTCTGCGAAGTAAGCACCGGCATAACGGATTATGATGCCGAAATTGCAGACATGCTGCGCAGGATAAAGAAACCGGTAATTCCAGTAGTGAACAAGATAGACAGCGGTAACCAGATGTACGGCACCTATGAGTTCAATGCGCTGGGGCTGGGCGAGCCGTTTGCCATCTCTGCCATAAGCGGCAGCGGGACGGGAGATCTTCTGGACCGTATATGCGAACTGCTTCCTGCAGAAAAAGAGGAAAAAAGCGAAGAGAATATTCCAAGGATAACCATAGTTGGAAGGCCGAATGTAGGCAAAAGTTCCATTACTAACGCATTCCTCGGCCAGGAGCGCAACATCGTGACACCCTTGGCAGGCACAACGCGCGACTCTATCTCCACACTATACAACAAGTTCGGTTACAAGTTCATGCTTGTAGATACAGCTGGGCTGCGCAAAAAAGGAAAAGTCACCGAAGACCTGGAATTCTACTCGGTCATGAGGGCTATCCGTGCAATAGAGAATTCAGATATCTGCATTCTCATGATAGATGCCCAGTGCGGCATGGAGGCACAGGACATGTCAATCTTCAACCTTATAGCCAAAAACAAAAAGGGGTGTGTAATTGTGGTAAACAAATGGGACACGATTACAAAGGAGAGCAATACCATGAAAGAGTACACAACCCTCATAAAAAAGAGGATTGCCCCTTTTTCCGACGTTCCAGTAATCTTCACTTCGGTAATCAACAAGCAGAGGATATTCGACGTGCTTGAAACGGCTGCCGCTGTCTATAAGAACTATACCAAGAGAATCCCCACTTCTGAACTGAACGCAGTCATGCTGGAAGAGATAGAAAACTATCCGCCTCCCTCAACAAAGGGAAAGTACATAAAGATAAAGTACATAACCCAGCTGCCATCCAAAACTCCTTCGTTTGCCTTTTTCTGCAACCTTCCACAATACATAAAGGAGCCATACAAAAGATTCCTTGAAAACAAGATAAGGGCACATTTCGGATTTACAGGAGTCCCTATCCAGATATACCTCAGGCAGAAATGACGGAGATTCAAGGCTGATATACCGGAAGGGTGAACGAGAAGTTTGCACCTCCAAGGTCAGACTTGCGATAGAAAATCGTTCCACCGCTCTGTTCTATGATATTGCGGCTTATGGCAAGTCCAAGCCCGGTACCTCCTGTTTTGGTCGTAAAGTTGGGCTTGAAGAGTTTGTCCTGATCCTCATCTTTCACTCCGGGGCCGTTGTCCTCAAAAGATACAGTGTAATCTCCTCCATTCTTGGTTATGGATATTTTGATATATCCGCCGCCACGGCTCTCAACTGCCTGCACGGCGTTAGAGAGCAGATTTACCACCACCCTTATTATCTGCCCCTTGCGGGCATATACATAACACTCTTCAGATTCGCTGCTGATTAATATCTTGATGTTTTCGCGATTGTCGAACAAAACTCTTTGTTCAGAAATTATCTCATGCAGGTTGAACACACTGCTCTCCTCATAATAGAACTTGGCAAAACTCGAGAATTCCGAAGCTGTATCCGAAAGGATGTCAATCTGTTCCAGTATGGAATCTGCAACCTGCTCGAACTTGTCTTCCCAACCCTGGATATTCCTCTGTTTCAACCGCACAAGATACTGTATACTCAGACGCATGGGAGTAAGCGGATTCTTGATTTCATGAGCTATCTGGCGCGCCATTTCACTCCATGCCTGCTCGCGCTCGCTCTGGGTAAGGCGTTTTGTACTCTCCTCCAGGTCGTCTACCATCTTGTTGTACGCCTTGACAAGCACTCCAAGTTCATCATCCACATCGTAGTCTACATGCTCTGCCTTGCGCGATACGTCTACCGAACGCATCTTGCGGCCTATCTCCTCTATCGGCCTTGAAATTGAATTGGAAATTACCGTACCTACAAAGATGGCGGCAAGCATCAACAGTATGTAGATGTTTATGATTACGGCTATCATGGATGTAAGGTTGCCCCAGAGCGATGATGTCTTTGTAAAGTAGGGAATATTCACGTATGCTATCAGGTTGCCCCGTGCATTGAATATGGGTGAGTAGAGCGATATGTACGAAAGTTCTCCTATAGACTCTCTGTTTATCACATGCCGCTTGTTTTCGGCCGTAAGCAGATAGTAGGCGTCTGAGTCCATTCTCGAAGAGAAGAGATTGCGCTTGAAAAGTTCAGGCTGCGTAGAGCGTATGAGCCTTCCGTGAGGATCGTACAGGTTTACGTCTACCTGTGCATTCACCGCTATGCGGTCCAGCAGATGCGAAAGGTCGAGCGTATTTATCTCTGTATAGTCCTGTTTGTATTTGCAATATTCCGAAATTGCAGACTGGGCTGTCTGTATCTTCTCCTCCATCTGCACACGGCTCATAAGGTCATAATGCTTTATCGTAAACCAGATGCTGCCCACTCCCAGACAAAGCAGGGATATGACAAGCGAAATAGAGATAAAGTATGTAAGCCTGCGCCTGAACCTGTTTCTCGGATGTCTGTTTTTCAATATCTTGTTCGAGAGTTGTCTGTATCTCAAAAAGACAAAGAACATGGCCGAGAAAAAGAGCATCATGTATGAGAATGAGATGAAAAAGTCAAATATGCTCTGCTTGTGACGGCTTATGACTATTATGTTGTCGTCTGATAACTTGTTTACAAAGTGACGGTAATTGTCCTGAACAACGGTAAAGAAACCGTTCTCATGCCTGTCCCTGTTAAATGAGACCGGATAGTTGTAATCCCCGCCGTAAAGGACCATACGGTCATTTACGTATTTTGCATAGGAGTATTCTCCAGGAATCCTGAAATCGTTGGCGCGCTTGTAGTCGAAAAGCAGCGAGGTATAGCCGGATATATCTTTCATATACCTCGAATTCAATTCTATATAAAGCGTAATGGGGCCCGTCTGGTCTTCATATGTAAAAATGCCCAGATAACTTATCCGTCCGCTATGGTTGTTGAGGAAAAAGAAGAAGTACTTGTCTGATATGTTGGTACCGTAATTGACAACCTCCTGCTGGAAATGGTCGTTGCAATCCACAAGCCTCTGCCCGTCGTTATACAAAAGCGATTCGTTGGGGCGGCATACGGTAAGCGTTATCTCATATTTCTGGCTTATGCCATAAAAATAGAGTTCGTCAAGCCTGTTTCTCAAAAGGGTCGGCATTGCCGGATTGTTACGCATCGAAAGCATCTCCCTTATAAAAATGTCAGACGAGAGTTTCCCCTCGATATTGGCAAGATGCAGTTCAAGGCTCAGGTCTCTCTCCACGGAAAGTCTGTTTGACCAGACCCTGCAACGCGCCTGCTCTTTCTGATACCCCATTACGCCCATTACTACAACCGAATAAACCGATATGACTGCAATATATGCCAGAAGATATTTCGTTCCGAAAAGAGAATGCCTGCCAAAGTGGAGGGTAAATGGCATCGCAAGCTGAAGCGAAAGCAGGAGAGAGATAAAGAGCAGCCCGTATGAGAGATAGCAAAGGAAGGAATAGAAATCCATCTCTGTCAGCCTGTATATTTCCAGCATGACGTTGGAATTTTTCAGCAGCGACATGAAAGTATAATGTATGTAGAGAGACAGAAGCGCCGGCAGAAGGAAAACGGCTGTGTAGAGCAGCACTTTACGGCAGCCCGACACTCTGTTTTTGCTTATGATTATCTTCCTGCGCAGCAGGTATATCCCGTAAACTATCAGACATACATAGAAATTGTTTATCAACAGATTGCCCAATGACGAGAAGAGCCATCCCCCGGAATATATGTTTGGCGAGAAGAGCGGCTCGGCAAATCTGAGATCGTTTGCGAAGAAGAAAAGCAGGACCCTGAGCAGCGAGAGTGCGGCGACATATACCAGCAGAGACTTGAACGAGACATTGTTCATGAAATAGGATATAAGGCCCAGCAGGACAAAGAGGAACACAAGCCATTTGAATATATTGCCCACTCCTGCCTTCAAGGAGTCCACCTCGTCTATGACGGTAAAGAGCAGGTTACCGTCCATGCCCTTTACCATTATGCCATTGTCAAAGTTTATGGGCACGATCTCAAGATCGCGCTTCACATTCAGTTCCGGATTTATTTCATTCACCAATACTGAATTGTCGGAAAGGTACTCTGTCTTGACAAGCAGGCCGGCAATAACCTTTACCCGCTCCTTTTTATATACCTTTACAACGTACCATGCAGAGCCCAGATTTACGTACTGTTCGGAATCAGACAGATAAGCCAGCGGCATATTCCAGATATTCTCGCTGTTCGCAGAACCGAGCGTATACCAGAGGGGAATGGCATCCACCTCGTCGCTGCTTATCGGGAACTGGTTTACCCAGCACTGGAGAGTATCGGCGTTATACTTGTATATCACCATGTCTTCCGGAAAATCCTTTGGCACATACCATTGGTCTACCGGATTGTCGAGAGCCTCAAGGGCATACCGCTCCAACTGGCGTTCGCGGTTCTGGAGTTTTCTTTCCAGCCTGCCCACCTCTCCCTCGACCGAACCCTGAGTCGGAGTGACAAACAAGGATATTGCAAAAAACAGTATGGCAAGAGAGGAGGCCAGAAGAGTCCTGTAGCGTTTCAGGAAAGCCATGGACGCCACATAGTACCCTTTGAACCGGGATGTTTTCTCCTTGAAGCTGTTTTTCATGTCCGTCACGTTTACTGGTGGTGATACGGTTCTCCCCTGATGATAGTAAATGCCCTGTAAAGCTGCTCAATGAAAATGAGCCTTACCATCTGGTGCGAAAATGTCATCTTTGAAAGGGAAATCATACCGTCCGCCCTTTTATACACGTTTTCCGAAAAGCCGTAGGCACCGCCTATGGCAAATGTAATGTCTCTTCCCGGATTTGCAACCATCTGCCTTTCCAGAAAGGCTGCCCACTGCAGGGAAGAATAACTCTCCCCCCTCTCGTCGAGAAGCAGCAGCGTATCATTCTGTCTTACCGCCCGGAGGATAGAATCTCCCTCTTTCTCCCTGATCTGCCCGCACGAAAGTGAAGATGCGTTTTTTATATCGGGCAACTCCACCATACTGAACGGGATATAGAATCCGAGCCTTTTTCTGTAAATCGCGATTCCATCATTTATGTAAGGGAAAGCAGTCTTTCCCACAAGGAGTAATGTCAGTTTCATTTTCACACTGTTCCGGAAAGCCGCCCGCCGGGAAACGGCCTTTGCAAAAATAACAATAAATGGGAAACATGGCTTGATTTTTGTTAAAAAAGAATGCATGAAGCAGATAATCCTTATACTTGTTGCTTTTGCACTGTCGGTCCAGGCATTTTCGAAAGAACAGGAGAGTGATGTTTTTGTTCCCATAGAAAAATACATCAGGCTTGGAGACCATGAAAGTCTTGCAGTATGGTTTGCCAACAACCTTGAACTCGACATCATGGGTAACATAAATGGCTGCAGCAAACTGCAGGCGACACAGATAATCAAGGATTTCTTTGTGACCTACAAACCGTCTGACTTCACCATAATACACAAGAGCGGCAAGGCTCCCATGAAGTACGCCATAGGCAGTCTGAAGGCCGGAGGCGAAAGTTTCAGGGTTACTCTATTTGTAAAGATACAGCCGGGAGGCAATCAGATCCAGCAACTGCGTATAGAACGCGATTCCAGACTTTAATTCTGTACAGAAAATACCGGTTCCGAATATGGCGTCTGCTGCAGGAGCAGACAACCGATATGGCATTCTGTTTCATGGGCAGCCGTCAAGGACGGGAGCAACGGAAAGGGCGAAGCCTCCTATAGGTTGGGAGTGGCATAAGTGAGCACATCTTCCCTGGTTATCGTAGGGCCTCCAAGAATAAGCAGCCTCTCTGTAACGTTTCTCAATTCACGGATGTTGCCCGTCCAGTTATGGTTCTGCAGTTCGGCAACTGCATCATCTGCAATCTGGCGTTCCGGCATGCCGTTTTCCGCACATATTGTAGAGATAAAATGCTTCACAAGCACCGGAATATCCTCAATTCTGTCTTTAAGAGGCGGAACGTGGATTATGATTACGCTGAGCCTGTGGTAAAGGTCCTCCCTGAAGTTCCCCTTTTCAATCTCTTCCAGCAGATTCTTGTTGGTCGCGGCAACCACACGTACGTTCACGCGGATATCCTTGTCGCTTCCGACCCTTGTAAGTTTGTTTTCCTGCAGGACTCTCAACACCTTTGCCTGTGCGGCAAGGCTCATGTCGCCTATTTCATCAAGAAAGAGAGTGCCGCCGTCGGCCTGCTCAAACTTGCCCTTGTGCTGCTTGATTGCCGAGGTAAACGCGCCCTTTTCATGTCCGAAAAGTTCGCTTTCTATAAGTTCTCCCGGTATTGCGGCACAGTTCACCTCTACAAAAGGCATGGAACTTCTGTTGCTTTTTTCGTGAAGCCACCTTGCAACCAGTTCTTTGCCTGTACCGTTGGAACCGGTAATCAGCACACGTGCATCTGTTGCCGCAACCCTGTCTATCATCTCCTTTATCTTCTTTATGGCAGCAGATTCACCGATTATCTCCTGCACGCCGCTTACCTTGCGCTTGAGCACTTTTGTCTCCTTTATGAGCGAAGTCTTGTCAGTCGCATTTTTGAGAGTTATGAATATACGGTTCAAATCCAGAGGCTTCTGTATAAAATCAAACGCTCCCTTTTTTATGCATTCCACAGCAGTATCAATTGTCCCGTGACCGGAAATCATCACTACGGAAGAATCTATTCCGCTTTCGACTATCTTCTCGAGAACCTCCACGCCATCCATCTCCGGCATTTTTATGTCGCAGAATATTACGTCGAAATTGCCGCCATGTGCCATTTCCAACCCCTCTTTTCCGCTTGCGGCAAGGGAGACTTCATGATTTTCAAACTCGAGTATCTCCTTCAAGGTATTTCTGATACTCTTTTCATCGTCTATTACAAGAACTTTCATATCTTACCATCAATTTTTCCAGTTTCACGCCATCTGTCGTAACATATTGCCATCGCCCCTTCCTTCAGAGAGTAGGAAGACTGGCAGACAATGTCGGGCTTCACCCTGTCCATGACCAGCTTTGTAAAGACAGACGCCAGCACTATGTAATCTACCCTTATTGGCGACATTCCCGGCATAGAGAGCCGTTGTTGCGAATTTGATGCCAACAATGTCTGGTGCAATGCCTCCATCTTCTCCTTTTCCAAAATTTTATATGGCTGTTCCGGCGAAAGATTGAAATAAAGCAAATCCCTGAATGTATCGAACGAGCCTGAAGAGCCGACAAAAAGCACAGGAGAATATTTTTCCACCTCGCGCCACAAAGGCTCCAGCTGCCCGTTGCAATACTCGGCAAAGGAAGCTGCAATATTCTCGGGGAGAGGATCTGTATAGTTGAACATCTCTCTCATACGGGCCATTCCGATAGGAAAACTGCGCTTCCAGAGTATCTTCCTGCCGTCGGAAATCACGAACTCGTTGCTTCCGCCGCCTATATCAAGCATAAGTATGTTACCTGCCGTCTTCATCTCTTCAGGCAGACTTTCCATTATTCCCCTGAAGATAAGACCAGCCTCCTGCCCGCCGGAAATCACGTTTATCTCTATTCCGAACTTCTCTTTCATGCAGGCGGTAAAGTCACGGCCGTTCCTGGCATCACGCACGGCAGATGTCGCATAGGCCAACACCTGATCCGCCCCGCCGCACTCTCTTATCCGCGCCATTATGGCAGAAAGCGCATCTGCTGCCGTACCGAACGCCTTTTCAGATATATAGCCGTCCGACAGGCCGCCGGCTCCAAGCCTTGCTGCCTGCTTGAATTCACACAATGCCCTGCAACCGTCCTTCTCAAACAAGCAGAGAAGCAGATTGAACACATTCGTACCGAGATCCAGGACCGCAACTCTCATCTGTCAAATGGTTATATCTATTCCGAACCTGGCCTTAAGGATATCCCTAAGCCAGTCCAGCTGGTCATTCACACTCATATTGCTGTTATCCAGAAGCAACGCATCTTCTGCCTTTACAAGGGGAGCCACCGCCCGGTGTTCGTCCAGATAGTCGCGCTTCTTAAGATTTTCAAGCACCTGCTCGAAACTCTCCTTGCCTCCGTTCTGTACAATCTCCTTGAACCTGCGCTCGGCCCTGACTCTGGCAGAAGCCACCATGAAAATCTTCAGTTCAGCATCTGGAAAGACAGCGGTTCCTATGTCACGCCCATCCATGACAACCCCGCGCTCTTTTCCGTAACGTTTGAGAATTCTGTCTACATACTCCCTTACGAAAGGCAGGGCCGCAATCTGGCTCACCTTTTCAGATATTTCCATTTTCCTTATGTTCTTTTCGACATTGACACCGTTCAGACAGATATGGCATGAGCCATCTTCACTTGAAGTTTCAAAAGCAAGGGTTATGGAGCCGAGTGTTCCGGCAAGCCATTCAACGTTTATATAACGGTTGTTGTCTATAAAGCCGTTCGTATATGCAAAATAGGTTATGGCCCTGTATATGGCCCCCGTATCTATATAGACATAGCCCAGTTTCCTTGCAACCAGTCTGGCAAAAGTACTCTTGCCTGTTGAGGAATAGCCGTCTATAGCCACTATTATTTTCTTGTTTTCCATAGTGGCAAAAGTACAAAAAAGTTATCTTTGCGCCTAACCTATTTGCAATATGAAACTGAAGGTGGAAATAGATTCGCGCTCCGGCTTCTGCAATGGAGTGATAAGGGCTGTGAAAGAGGCCGAAGACAACCTTGAAAAGAGGCGCCCTCTCTACTCTCTCGGAGCAATCGTGCACAACAATTCCGAATTGCAGCGGCTTCATGAACAAGGGCTGGAAATCATAGACCTGGACAAGATGCGCAACATGAATGGGGGCACTGTGCTCATCAGGGCCCACGGAGAACCTCCTTCAACATATATTCTCGCAAGAGAGCGCGGCATAACACTTATAGACTGCACCTGCCCGGTTGTACTGAAACTGCAGGAGAGAATCAGAAACACCTATAAAGAGATTCTGCAAAACGGCAACAGAGGCCAGATTGTAATTTTCGGAAAGGAGAACCACGCAGAGGTGAACGGGCTTGTAGGCCAGGTAGAATCCAACGCCATTGTCACAGACATTCTTCCTGGAGGGAAAATCAAGGGACTGGAGAAAATAGATTTTTCACGTCCTGTATTTATCTTTTCGCAGACCACGAAAGACCCACAGGAATATGAGAGCGTATGCCGCGCCATACTGGAAAAGATGGAAGACAAGGACTCCCTTTTCATTTTCAACACAATATGCCGCCAGGTTGCAGGCCGTCATGCAAATCTTGCCCGTTTTGCCGTAAATCATGACTTCATTCTTTTTGTAAGCGGGCCCGACAGTTCGAACGGCAAGGTACTGTTCGAATTGTGCAAGAGTGTGAACAGACGCTCATACCATATCCAGGAGGTGGGCGAGATAGACGCGTCGCTCTTTTACGACGGAGCTTCGGTAGGGATATGCGGGGCCACGTCAACACCCAAGTGGCAACTTGAAAATGTGGCGGAATATCTTGGGAGATTATAACAGTATATTCGGCTTCGCTTCGCTTGCCGCATATACTGTTGCGCCTCGGCAGAGCGCAGGCGGTTGTCTTCTCATGTGGTATTTTGAGATATAAGTGTGCCTGCGGCACACCTGTTCCCAAGAATCCTGCACAATCGCAAACAGGTTTGTACCGTGACGGCTTCTTCGTATATTCGGCTTCGCTTCGCTTGCCGCATATACTGTAGCGCCTCGGCAGAGCAGTCTCGGTTGCCTGACGTATCTCATTTGGAGATATAAGTGTGCCTTGCAGCACACACATCTGCGAGAAGCCATTGCTATTGCAAACAAGTTTGCACCGCTCAGGCTTCTTCGTATATTCGGCTTCGCTTCGCTTGCCGCATATACTGTAGCGCCTCGGCAGAGCAG
>JADINB010000119.1 GCA_017694275.1 Candidatus Egerieousia excrementavium
TTGCAGAGGCTTTCAAGAGATATGCTTTTGAGGAGGCTGAGCATGCAGCAAGATTTGCAGAGCTGATAGGCGAGGTCGTATGGGATACCAAGACAAACCTCAAGAAGAGAATGGAGGCCGAGGCCGGTGCATGTGAAGACAAGAGGAGAATAGCAACCAAGGCAAAGCAACTCAATCTGGATGCAATCCATGACACTGTTCATGAGATGTGCAAGGATGAGGCTCGCCATGGCCAGGGATTCGCAGGTCTCTACAAGAGATACTTCGGTGAGGAGAAATAGTCTGGTTTCTATTGTCCTTTACCGAAACTCCTGATCCAGGCCCTGATGTCTGAGGGAATGCGGCGGGGATTCTTGAAGAGATAGTGCAGAAGGTAGTAGAGCTTGACCGCATAATATTGGAACATATTGGAGTTTTTTCTGTAAAAAAGGCGCGTGGAGCGTTGTACGAGAGTCTCTCTCTCTACAGCGCTCCACTTTTTTGAACTGCTGCCTCCACCATAATGGAAGATGGGGGCAGATGCTTCCCTTATCTCTATGCCTTTTTTGTTTATGGCATAAAAAAGGTCGAGGTCTTCTGCATACATGAAATAGTCTTCGCACCAGCGGCCTGCCTTGTTGAAATTTTCGGCAGAGATAATTACAGATGCCCCCTTGTACCAGCGGAGCGCTTTCTGGCGGCGGAATATCCAGCGGAAAATGTTTCCGACAAATGGCAGTGGCATGGCTCCGTTTTCAATTGTGCCGTCGCGGTTTATAAGCGGATTCACATATACGCATTGCGGATTGCCGGCCGCGGAGGCATAATCTGCATCCAGCGCACCGCTTACCCTTGTGTCTGGGTTGAGGAAATGGAGAATCTCACCCGTGGCCTTTCTGGCTGCCATATTGTTGGCGGCGGCAAAGCCATAATTCTTCCCGAGAGGCACGTACCTTATCTTCCTGTTCTGCAGCCCGGCAATACAGCGTGAAAACGAGTCGTCTGTAGATGCATTGTCGGCTACGATAACCTCAATCTCAGAGGTGAGATTATCCAGAATACTTTCAAGGCATTCATACAGCATTCCTGCCGTATTGTAGTTTACTATGATAATAGATACAACCATATTGCAACCCGGGCTCCTTTGCCATTCTCTTTCTGCAGATGCACCAGCCTACTCCCCGTTCCCGCTCTTGCGCATTTTCCTGAAGGCCCTGAGCAGCATCTCCTTAATATCCTGGTACTCGCTGTTCCTGTATATGAGTTCGTAAACGGCAACCGTCATGGCTATTCCTGCAACAACCTGTACTGCAAGCCCGGCCACAGGGTGCAGAGGCAGCAGATTAATAAGGTTCACCAGGCCGCTTGTAACTCCGGCCGTGACAAGAGGCGGCAGAATGTCGCGAATCTGGTCTGCAAACCGGTATCCTGTTATTTTTGCAACATATAGCGAGTGGACGGTAAAGAGCACTGCATGGGTGGCTATCATGCCATAGAGCATAGCCTCTATGCTTATGAATATTCCAAGCAGAAGCGGTATGGCTGCAAGCAGTGTCTTGAGAATTTCCAGCATGAGGGTTATGTCTGAGCGGCCGTCGGAATTAATGACATTGGCACCGCACATTATCATTGGAATGAAAAGCCCCGAAAAGCAGAGTATCCTTATGTAGCCTGCTGCAGGAATCCACTGTTCACCGAATATGGCAGCAGTGAAGTCTGGGGCAATGGCCCACAATCCCAAAACCGCCGTAAAGGCAATCAGTACCGTGGTCTTCAAGACTTTTCTGTATACCTCAATCCTTCTCTGGCGTTCGTCCTGTACAGACGAGAGTACAGGAAAGCTTACTCTCTGCATTACTATGCTGACATTGGAGGTTACCATGTTTTTTGTCTTGTTTGCATACGAGTAGAGCCCCAGGGTGGAAGAGGTGTAGAATTTACCTATTATGAACGAGTACATCTCGCTCCATACTGCACTTATGATTGAGGTGGCAAGAAGCCTGCTCCCGAACGAGAACATCTCCCTGAAACTCTTTCCTGAAAAGATAAGTCTGGGACGCCATTTTGACATTGCCCAGAGCAGGAGAGTCGTGATTGCGGCTCTTGCGACCTGCAATATTACAAGGCTCCATACCCCCATTCCGTAAAATGCCGCCGCAATTGCAAGCAACGACGAGACTATTGCGGAAAACAGAGATATCTTTGCCTGGGTCTTGAAGTCTATAATCCTTACAAACAGTACCTTGTGTACAATTCCAAGTGCATTTACCACAAGAGAGAGTGAAAGAATCCTGATTACCGGTACAAGTATCTCTTCTTCAAAAAAGGCTGCAATGAACGGCGCCGTGAAAAAAAGTATGGCATAGAGCAGGAGGCTTATTGCAAAGTTGAAGTAGAAGACGGTGCTGAGGTCTGCGTCGTTTACCTCTTTTTTCCTTGTGAGTGCACCGGTAAAGCCGCTGTCTACAAGAGAGGTGGAAAGCGTAATAAAGAGTGCGGTCATGCCTATTATGCCAAAGTCCGACGGCGTGAGCAGGTTGGCCAGCACTATGTTTGCCACGGCAACTATACCGTAGTTGAGGAAGTTGTCTACAAACCCCCAGCTGACTCCCTTTGCTGTCTTCTCTTTAAGTTCACTGCTCATATTCGGTTATGCAATTTCTATAGGTTTGAATCATTGCGGCTACATTGTCGTGCCATTTGTAGAGGCGCAGAACCCTTTCACGCCCGGCTGCGCCCATGCGCTCCCTGATTCCTGGGTTTTCCATGAAATATTCTATGGCCATTGCCGTAGCCTGAATGTCGGCCCTGGGAACTATTATTCCGGTTACCCCGTTTTCCACGACCTCGGTAAAACCGTCGGCATCAGATGTTATTACAGGACACTGACAGGCCATGGCCTCTACGGCAACTACTCCAAAACTTTCGCTGTTGGAGATGGAGGCCGCAATGGAGAATGAGTTGTAGACCTGTGGGAGAAGGGAGTTTTCCACCCTCCCTCTGAACTCCACGTTTTCCAGCGCAAGAGATGCGGCCAGCTGCCTGTACTCTTCCAGACAGGGGCCGTCTCCCACTATGACGAGTTTCAGACTGCCGCTGCCATGCTTTTTTACAACTGTAGAAAACGCCTTTATAAGCGTGTCTATTCCATATTTTGGCGCCATTGTCTTTACTGTCCCTACTACAAAGGTTCCCTTTTGGGGCTCATACTCCTCCATCTTCCTGAAAAGCGAGGTATCTACTCCAAACGGAATGACAGTAATCTCCCCACTGTAATATTTTGCACATTCCCGTGCCATTATATGTGAAGTGGAGCAGACCCGTTCTGCATGCCTCAGAGAATATTTTACCGTCAGTCGGTTGAGGGCCGAAAGGTGAGGGAATTCGTAAATGTCCGAGCCCCAGACCGATATTACCAGAGGATGGAATCTGGTAAGAGCTGCAATGAGCGCATAACTTGTAAGATAGTGTGCATGCAGCAGTTCAGGCTGCTCTATCTTTATGGCCCTTTTCAGAGCACGCACTGCCCCCATGTGTCGGAGAATCTTTCTTGCCGGTGCAGGCTTGCCCTTTCTCTTGTATGAGAAGAGGTCGTAACAGTAGAGCCTTATCCTTTCAGTTCCGAAAAAGTTGTCAGATACAGGATTGGGTGAAAATAGGGCCACCTCTACGCCGGAATCCTTGAGCGACTTCACCCATCTTCTCGTATGGGTGCTCCTTGCATCGGAAACTATCAGAACTTTCATTGGCAATCTCTGCTTTGGGCAATCTTATTTCCCGGTATAGTTTTGCGGAGTTATGGAGAGCAGTTTCTCTTTTACTCTATCTGACACCTCGAGCCCCTCTACAAAGTGGCGTATGCTCTCTTTTGTAATGCCGCTGTTGCCGCGCGTAAGCGCCTTGAGGGTTTCATACGGGTTGGGATAGCCCTCTCTGCGCAGTACGTTCTGGATACCCTCCGCAACTACGGCCCAGTTCGCCTCCAGGTCTGCATCAAGCTTTTCACGGTTGAGGATGAGCTTGTCTATACCTTTGAGCAGAGACTTGAAGGCAATTATGGAGTGGGCAACGGGAACTCCAATATTTCTTAGCACTGTAGAGTCTGTAAGGTCTCTCTGCATTCTGGAAATCGGGAGTTTGCCTGCCAGGTGGGTGTAGAGCGCGTTTGCAACACCGAGATTGCCCTCTGCATTTTCAAAATCAATGGGGTTTACCTTATGCGGCATTGCCGATGACCCTACCTCTCCTGCCTTGATTTTCTGTCTGAAATACTCCATGGAAATGTAGGTCCAGAAATCTCTCGAAAGGTCTATGAGAATGGTGTTTATTCTTTTCAGGCAGTCGAACAGGGCCGCGAGGTTGTCGTAATGCTCAATCTGTGTTGTGGGAAAAGATCTTTTAAGATGCAGTTTTTCGCTTACGAAGCGGTCTGCAAAACCGTGCCAGTCTATTTCCGGATAGGTGAAATAGTGGGCGTTCATGTTGCCTGTCGCACCGCCGAATTTTGCCGAATGGGGTATCTGTTCCAGTTGTCTGAGCTGTTCCCTGAGCCTTACGGCAAAGACCATTATCTCTTTGCCCAGCCGGGTGGGGGAGGCTGGCTGTCCGTGTGTATGTGCCAGCATGGGAATATCTTTCCATTCCTGTGCGCAGGATTCGAGCCTGGAGAGCAGGCTGCCTATCTGCGGCATGTACGATTCGTTCATGGCTTCGCAGAGCGAAAGGGGAACAGAGGTGTTGTTTATGTCCTGCGACGTGAGCCCGAAATGGACAAATTCCCCGAACTTTTCCAGCCCCATCTCCTTAAAGCGTCTCTTTATGAAATATTCCACCGCCTTTACGTCGTGGTTGGTGGTCTTTTCTATCTCTTTTATCTCTTCTGCATTCTCTATTGTAAAGTTCCGATAGATGTTCCTCAGTCTTTCAAAGTCTGCGCTGTCGAACTTCCTGAGCTGTTCAAGCGGAATCTCGCACAGTGCTATGAAATATTCAATCTCTACCCTGACTCTGTATTTTATGAGTGCATATTCAGAAAAATAGTGTTCCAGGTCCTTTACCTTTTCATGGTATCTGCCATCGACAGGCGATATGGCTGTAAGTGAGTTGTCAGACATACTGTATATGTTATTTCGGTTTGGCTGCAAAGTTAAAAATCTTTATTCAGATAGGGGGCAAGTTGCCGGTAAAGTTTTATGCATCCCGCAGCTTGTGCAACATCGTGTACCCGCAGAATGTCGCCGCCAAGCAGAAGTGCCTGCAGATTGAGCGCGGCAGTGGGGCACAAGGCTTCCTGAGGGGTTATTCCCAGTGGCTTCCATATCATGCTTTTTCTCGACAGGCCTATCAATACCGGAACCGGCTCACATCCATTGTCTGTAATATGCATGATGCTGCTTTTCAGTTTCTCTATCCCGGCCAGTAATTGATAGTTCTGTTCTACTGTCTTTGCAAATCCGAATCCCGGGTCTATCATATATTCGGTTATGCCGTATTCCCTGGCCCTGACCTGAAAGTTTTTAAAGTACTCTATGACTTCGGTCACGACCCCTCTCCGGTAATCGCACCTTTGCTGCATGTCTGTGGGAGTTCCCTTTTTGTGCATTGCAATATAGGGCAGTTTCAATTTGCCTGCCAGCGGCAGCATTCCGGGGTCATCTTCTCCGGCACTTATGTCGTTTATGGTAAAGTCTCCAATGTAGTCGCAGGCCTTTTCTACAATGGAGCTTCGGAAAGTGTCTATCGAGAGGGCGTAACGCTGTCCGACCCTTTTGAAAAGCCGGCTGCATGCAGAGTCCTTGTCCTTCAGCTCATCTCTGACAATCGAGAGTGCGAGCCTTATTCCTTCCCACTCCCGGCTTTCGCTTACAGGAGTGGAGCCAGGTCTGGTAGAGCATGCTCCAAAGTCAAGGATATCTGCTCCTTCATCTACCATCTGTGTTATTTTACGCCTTATCTGGTCTGAGGTTGTACAGCGGCTTTCACTGTAGAAAGACTCACCGTTTACGTTTATTATGCCCATTATCTGTTTCATGGCAGCCACTTTTTCTTGTCAGGCGCAAATTTATAAATTTCCCGTAAATCTAAAATTTTGTATTTTTGCCAGAATAAGCAGGATAAGGAGAGAGATTATGCTGATAGTTATAGAAGGGCTCGACGGGGCCGGGAAGAGCACTCAGGTGGCTCTTGTGAAAGAGTATATGGAAAAATCGGGAAGGAAGTTGAAATACCTTCACTTCCCAAGATTCGATGCTCCGGTTTACGGAGAGCTGATAGCCGGATTCCTGCGCGGAGAGTTCGGCCCCAACGATGCGGTACATCCGCAGCTTGTCGCGCTGCTTTTCGCACAGGACAGGGCCGATGCGGCTTCCATTATAAGAGAGTGGCTTTCGCAGGGCTGCTGCGTGCTGCTCGACCGATATGTCTATTCCAACATAGCCTATCAGTGTTCAAAACTGAAAGACAAGGAGAGTGCAGACAGGCTGAGAAAGTGGATTTTCGACCTCGAATATGAAAAATTCGCCATTCCGGTGCCGGATGCAAACATCTTTCTGGATGTTCCCATTTCCTTTGTAGACAGAAAACTGAAAGAGGCGAGGAAGGGAGACGAACGGGATTACCTTAAAGGCAAGGCTGATATCCATGAGGCCGACATGGAGTTCCAGAAGCGAGTGCGTGAGACATATCTGGAGCAATGCCGTGCAGACCGGAATTTCATACGGGTAGAGTGTGCGGGCGAAAACGGGGAGATGCTTCCGGCCGCGCAGATTTTTTCATCAATAAAAAGCATAATAGACAAACTTTTGTAGCGTGAACATATTGCAGACTATATGCAGGATTGTTGCGGGACTGGTCTTCTTCCTTTCCGGTTTTCTCAAGGCGGTAGATCCGGTGGGCGGCGCAATCAAGATTGAGGAGTATCTCAGGGCCTTCCATCTTGAATTTTTCGATTTCCTTTCGCTTCCGGCCTCAATAATACTCTGCTGTGTTGAGTTCGTGACTGGAATTGCCCTGCTCAAGGGAATGAAAATGCGTCTTTTCTCCCTTGTGGCACTCATATTCATAAGCTTTTTTTCGCTGCTTACTCTCTATTCTGCCATCTTCAATCCGGTGGAGGACTGCGGATGTTTCGGCGAGGCCGTGCATCTTTCAAACTGGGCAACTTTCTGTAAGAATGTAGTGCTCTTTGCCGCCATACTTTTTGTCTATCTGCGCAGAGACAAATTCGAACCCATAGCGCATCCATTCTGGGAGACGCTTTATACCTTCTGTTACTTTTGCCTTGTCTTTACAGTGTCGCTCATGGCCGTTGTCTATTTGCCCAAGGTTGACTTCACACCGTACAGGGCCGGGACAGATTTGCTCGAGGTACTTCACAATCCTGTGGAAAGAGAGTACGAGACAATATTCACCTATACGAAAGAGGGCCAGTCAAAGGAGTTTACAATAGATAACCTGCCCGATTCCACCTGGAGCTATCTCTCTTCTGAAACAAAGTTGGTCTCCGGTGCAAAGGAGCGGGGGCAGATTACAGATTTCGTGCTTAGAGACACTGCCGGCAACTATGTGGCGGAGGCAGTGCTCTCCACCGATACTCCTGTCTTCTTCATTACCGTACATGATTCAGGGAAGATAGGCCGCAGAGCATTGAAAAGAATCATGCGCATTGCAGATACGGTAGCAGCAAACGGTGCCTTGCCATATCTTTTAAGCGGTGACGGCAAACCTCTTCCGGCGGCCGGACTGCCTCTTCTGGTGACAGACTACAAAACAGCCCTCTCCATGAATCGTTCCAACGGCGGGCTGGTCTATCTCAAAAGAGGGCTGATTGTAAACAAATGGTCTGCCTATGATTATCCTTACAGCGGCATTTCAAGAATTCTCTCCCGCGACTACGAGGAAATTGCGGCCAACCAGACTATTGAAGCCCAGTTGTTCCTGCAGGTTACGCTGCTGGTGGTGCTTCTGCTCGTCTTTGTGGTAAGATATGTCTCGAAAAGATTGTACTGGAGAAAAAAGCGTCTTTTATAAGACTCTCTTTATCTTCACAATCTCGTATGCCTCCACAATGTCTCCCACTTTTATGTCGTTGTATCCTGCAATGTTCAGGCCGCAGTCGTATCCGCTCTGGACCTCTTTTACGTCGTCCTTGAAGCGTTTGAGAGAGCCGAGTTCTCCAGAGTAGATGACTATGCCGTCGCGGATTACCCTTACTTTGGCTGTTCTCGTGAGCTTGCCTTCCTTTACGATACAGCCGGCAATGGTCCCCACTTTGGATATCTTGAATATCTCCCTTACCTCTGCCGTAGAGGTGACCTCCTCCTTCTCTTCAGGAGCAAGCATGCCTTCGATACCGCTCTTCACTTCGTTTATGGCATCGTAGATAATAGAGTAGAGCCTTATCTCTATCTCCTCCTTCTCTGCAAGCTTGCGGGCAGAAGCTGAAGGCCTTACCTGGAATCCGATGATAATCGCATTGGATGCCGCCGCCAGAAGCACGTCGGATTCTGAAATGGCTCCCACTGCCTTGTGAATTACGTTTACCACAATCTCTTCTGTAGAGAGTTTGATGAGGGAATCTGCGAGAGCCTCTATTGAGCCGTCTACGTCTCCCTTTACAATTACGTTCAGTTCCTGGAAGTTGCCTATTGCGATTCTCCGTCCTATCTCTTCAAGGGTAATATGTTTCTGGGTTCTAAGACCCTGGATTCTCAAAAGCTGCTCGCGCTTGTTTGCAATCTCCTTGGCTTCCTTTTCGTCTTCGAATACGTTGAAGTTTTCGCCGGCGGTCGGTGCACCGTTAAGTCCGAGAATAGAGACAGGGGTTGAAGGCCCGGCTTCTGTCACCTTCTGGCCTCGTTCGTTGAACATTGCCTTTACCTTGCCTGTATAGCATCCGCTCAATATTACGTCTCCGACCCTGAGGGTTCCTCCCTGTACGAGAATGGTTGCCAGATAACCGCGCCCTTTGTCGAGCGAGGACTCTATTACCGAGCCTACCGCCCTCTTGTTGGGGTTGGCCTTGAGTTCGAGCAGATCTGCCTCCAGCAGCACCTTGTCTAGAAGTTCCTCTACCCCGATTCCTTTCTTGGCCGAAATTTCCTGACACTGGTATTTTCCTCCCCAGTCCTCGACAAGAATGTTCATGTTGGCAAGCTGCTCCTTTATTTTTTCAGGATTGGCTCCCGGCTTGTCAATCTTGTTTATGGCAAAAATCATGGGAACACCTGCCGCCTGCGCATGGTTTATCGCCTCCACTGTCTGGGGCATGATGGCATCGTCGGCGGCTATGATTATAATTGCAAGGTCGGTAATCTTGGCTCCGCGGGCGCGCATTGCGGTAAATGCCTCGTGTCCCGGAGTGTCAAGGAAGGTTATGCGTCTGCCATTGGGCAGTTCCACGTTGTATGCCCCTATATGCTGGGTTATGCCTCCGGCCTCACCTGCAATCACGTTGGATTTTCTTATGTAATCCAGCAGCGAGGTCTTTCCGTGGTCGACATGGCCCATGACTGTTACGATAGGAGGCCTTTCCTGCATGTCTTCAGGTCTGTCTATGTCGTTCTCTTCCTTTATGGTCTCCTGTATTTCGGCCGTTACGAACTCTACCTTGTATCCGAACTCTTCCGCTACAAGTACCAGTGCTTCTGCATCGAGTCTCTGGTTTATGGAAACCATCAGGCCAAGATTCATGCAGGCCTCTATAACTTTGGTTACAGGTACGCCTATCATAATCGAGAGCTCGTTTACGGTTACAAACTCTGTAACTTTAAGGATATTGCCCTCGCGTTGCTCGCGCTCCTCCTCCTCAATCATCTTCTGTGTGTTGAGCTCGCGTTTCTCCTTCCTGTATTTTGCGCCTTTGCTTTTGCCCTTACCCTCTACCATTCTCTGGTAGGTCTCCTTTATCTGCCTTTGTACTTCATCTTCATCGACCTCGGTCTTTACGGGTTTGAACTTTTCCTTTTTATGTTTTCCTCCGCCCTGCTGGTTCTTGTGGTCGAAGTTCTGGCTCTTTCCTCCGCTCTGGGTACGCTGCTTTTCGCCATTTGCCTTGCCGGCTTCCTGCATGATGTCTACGCGCTCCTTCTGTTTGTGTATGCGCTCTCTCTTGCCCTTGTTCTTGCCCGGCCTCTGGAACTGCGAAAGGTCTATGGTACCTGTGATTTTAGGGCCCACAGGCTTCTCAACCTCAATCTTTATGTGTTGTACTGGCTCAGGCCCGTCTTTTTGTCCTGATGACTGTGTGGCTGCCGGCTGCTCCTGTTTCTGGGGCTGTGCAGCCTCAGCAGGCTTTTTCTCCTGTACGGCGGGGGCCGGTTCTGCCTTCTCAGGCTTTTCAGGCTCTTTCTTTTCTCTTGCCTGCTCAACCTTCGCAGGTTCTGTCTCATGCTGCTCCCTTGCAGGCACGGCAACCTTTGCAACCGGCTTGTTCTGCCTGTCCAGATCTATCTTGCCCAAAATCTTGGGCCTTTTTTCCTCAATTGTGGTCTTTATGAAAATCTCCTTGGGAGCCTCTTCTTCTACGGGCTTTTCCGTCTCGGCAATATCCTTTACCTTTATTATTACCTTTTTTGATTCCTCTTTTACTATCTGTTCCTTGCGGAATTCTGCCTCTACGAGGGCGTAAGTTGAGGCAGAAAGCTTTGCATTCGGATTTGCATCGACCGTAATACCCTTCTTCTGCAAGAATTCCATAAGAGTACCCATCCCTATGTTGAATTCTTTCAATACTTTGCTGATTCTTATATTCTCGTTTACTGTCATACTGTTACTCCCGGAGTTTAATTAAAAAATACTACTCAAATTCAGCTCTTAAAATACGCTGCACTTCAACTACGGTCTCCTCTTCGAGGTCGGCACGTTTTACGATATCCGCCACCGGCAGGGCAAGTACGCTCTTTGCCGTGTCGCATCCTATTGCCTTGAGGGCGTCTATAATCCACTGGTCAATCTCGTCGCTGAATTCAGAGAGAAGCACGTCTTCCTCACCTTCACCCTCTTCAAGTTCTCTGAACACTTCAATCTCCTTTCCGACAAGCATTCCTGCAAGCTTGATGTTGCTTCCGCCCTTTCCTATGGCCAGAGATACTTCAGAAGATTTGAGCGAGACATAAATCTTGTTGTCTTCTTCGCTTATCTTTATTGAAGAAATCTTTGCGGGGCTGAGAGCCCTCTGGATAAGGAGCTGTGTATTGCTTGTCCAGTTTATTATATCTATGTTTTCGTTCTTGAGCTCTCTTACGATGCCGTGGATTCTGGAGCCCTTCACCCCAACGCATGCTCCTACAGGGTCTATCCTCTCGTCGTATGACTCGACCGCAACTTTTGCCCTTTCTCCCGGAATCCTTACAATTTTCTTTATTGTAATGAGCCCGTCGAAAATCTCAGGCACTTCCTGCTCGAAAAGCCTTTCCAGAAATACCGGAGAGGTTCTCGAAAGGATAATGACAGGAGAGTTGTTTCTCATCTCCACTTTGGAAATGACGGCCCTTACAGTGTCTCCCTTGTGGAAGAAATCAGAAGGAATCTGCTCGCTCTTGGGCAGAAGAAGTTCCTTGCCCTCCTCGTCCATTACCAATGTCTCCTTTTTCCAGGGCTGATAAACTTCTCCTACGATAATCTCGCCCACCTTTTCCTTGTATTTGTTGTAGAGGTTGGCTTTCTCTATGTCTGCAATCCTTGCCTGGAGGTTCTGGCGGAGGTTGAGAATGCCCCTGCGCCCGAAACTTGCAAGGCTTACCGGCTCCACGAACTCTTCCCCTATTTCGTATGAACTGTCTATCTTGTCTACGTCCTCCTTTGAAATCTGTGTGTTGGGGTCTTCCACCGTCTCAACTACCGTCCTGTTTCTCCATATTTCAAAATCACCCTTGTCTATGTTGATGATTATGTCGAAGTTGTCTGCACTGCCGTACATTCTGGCCAGCTGCGTGCGGAAAATGTCCTCCAGAACACTCATCATCGTGGGACGATCGATGTTCTTAAGTTCTTTGAATTCTGCAAATGTGCTTACTAAATTTAGCCCTTCCATTGTAATATCTTTTTTTTAATATTTTATCTGAACTTGATGACAGGCTTGCACTCCCTTACCTCTTCCAGAGGATAGAATACAGTGGTCTGCTGCTCTGTCTTTTTCTTTGCCCCCTCGGGCTTTACCATCCTTGACGTGGTGATTCTTATGCCTTTACCGGCTCCATTCTCACCTTCATTGCAGTATTCCGAGAGTATTCCCTTTATCCTGCCCCCCTTCTTGAGAGTGATTTCCACTTCGCATCCCGTGAACTTTACATATTGCTGCGCAACCTTGAAAGGCTGGTCAAGGCCGGCCGAGGTGACAGTGAGCGAGTAATCTTCCACATCTTTGTCGAAACGGCCGGTTACTGCCGCATCTATTGCCGTGCAGTTGTCGAGTGTTACAGACCCTTCGTAACTCTCGATGGTGATGACAATGTCGTTTTCGGCCGAAATTTCTATGTCGACCAGAAAAAGCCCGTTCTCTGCAAGATAACCTGCAATAAGGCTGGTTATGCTCTCTTTTGTAATCATCCTGTTTCTCCCATAAAACTTGAGGGCAACCGTAAACGGTCACCCTCAAGCCCTTCATTCCAAGCGCAAAGAAAAACCTTTTTTTGCAAAAATGCAAATAATAGTGAAAATTTAGGAAAATCGTCATATTTTCCTAAATTTGTGGGATTTTAAAGAAACCTGAAGAATCATATTTATTTATAAGGTATGGAAGTTACGGCCGAAAGAATCGCGCAGCATTTCAATGGAGAGATAATAGGAGACCCTCAGGCAAAGGTCTCTTCCGTTGCGAAAATCGAGAGTGGAAAGAGCGGGAATATCTGTTTTCTGGCAAATCCCAAGTATGAAAAATATCTTTATACAAGCAAGGCAAGCATAGTCATAATAAACAGGTGTTTCAAGCCGGACAAGCCTGTAGAACCCACGCTCATATTGGTTGACAACGCATATGAGGCGGTAGCTTCCCTGCTGGACTTGCTCAATGCGCTCAAAAGGGCCAGACGAAGCGGACGTTCGCTCCTTTCAAAACGGGCGTGGAGCAGCCGGATTGGCAAAGGTGTCTATATAGGGGCCTTTTCATGTGTGGGTAAAAAGAGCGTTATAGGGAAAGGTACCCAGATTTATCCGCAGGTCTACATAGGCAACGATGTGGTCATAGGGGAAAACGTAACCCTCTACCAGGGCGTTAAAATCTATGACGGATGCAAGGTGGGCAACAACTGTATAATCCACGCAAATGCAGTGATAGGCTCAGACGGGTTCGGCTTTGCACCAACTGCCGACGGCTCGTATAAAAAGATTCCGCAGACCGGAAACGTAGTCATAGAAGATGACGTGGAGATAGGTGCCAATACCGTAATTGACAGGGCGACCATGGGTTCTACAACTGTCAGGAAGGGCGTGAAGCTCGACAATCTCATTCAGGTGGCGCACAATGTGGAGATAGGCGAAAATACTGTAATCGCGGCGCAATGCGGAATAGCTGGCTCTACAAAGATAGGCAAGGGATGCCAGTTCGGCGGACAGGTAGGAATCATCGGGCACGCTACCATTGCAGACGGAGTGCAGGTCGGTGCCCAGGCCGGAGTGCAGGGAAGCGTACGGCGCGAAAAGGCTACCTTGCTTGGAACCCCCGCAATAGATTATATGGAGTATATGCGTGCATATGCTTTGTTCCGCAAGGCTGTGCAAAATAAATAAAATTTATATCTTTGTGGACTTAAACCTATTAACATTACGGCTTAAATGCGTGACAATCAGCATACTTTAAAGAAAAAACATATATTTTCCGGCAAAGGGCTCCATTCTGGAAAGAGTGTAAGGATGAGCGTAGAGCCCGCACCTGAAAATTTCGGGATAAAATTCAGACGTACGGATTTGGGCGGGCATGCCATAATCGATGCCTGCGTAGATTATGTGACAACCACCTCGCGTGGAACCACTCTTGAGAATGGAGAGGTCAAAATCTCCACGCTTGAGCACCTTATGGCCTCACTTTACGGCCTGCACATAGACAATGCCCTTATTTCCATAGATTCACAGGAAGTCCCGATTCTTGACGGAAGTGCATTGCCTTACGTAACGGAGTTCATAAGTGGAGGAATCGTGGAACAACAGGCTGAGAGACACTATTTTACCCCGGAGTCAAAAATATTGTACAGAGACCCGAAGTCTGGCTCGGAACTTGTCGTAATGCCTGATGATGAGTTCAACATAGACCTTATGATAGATTTCAACTCCAAGGTTCTGGGTAACCAGTATGCCAGGCTTACTCCTGCGACAGATTTTGCATCGGAGATTGCACCGTGCAGGACTTTCGTCTTTTTCCATGAGTTGGAGCCGCTCTTCAGAAACAACCTCATAAAGGGTGGAGATCTGGACAATGCCATTGTAATCGTGGAGCACCATGTAGACCAGAAGGAGCTGGACAGGCTGGCCGAACTGTTTAACGTACAGACTTTGGAGCGCGCACCTGAGGGTTATCTCAACCACCTGCAGCTGCGTTTCTGCAACGAGTGCGCCCGCCACAAGCTGCTGGACATAATGGGAGATTTCTCACTCATAGGCATGCCGTTGAAGGCAAGGGTCATAGGCTACAAGACGGGACATGGCATAAATACCGGTGTGGCAAGGGTTATAAGAGAAGAGATAAAGAAGAGTATAAAAACAAATTAAAATATTTAACCATGACACTTGAAGAGATACCTCATTTTGATCCGAACAAGGAGCCCGTTGTAGACATAAACGGCATAAAGGAACTTCTCCCGCACCGTCCTCCGTTCTTAATGGTAGACAGAATCATAGATATGGGAGACGATTACGTTGTGGGAATAAAGAATATAGGTATAAACGAAGGCTTTTTCATAGGGCATTTCCCTGAGGAGCCGGTCATGCCAGGTGTCCTTATTGTCGAATCAATGGCCCAGACCGGCGGAATACTTTGCCTCAGGCAGGTTGACGAGCCTCACAAGTACTCTACCTATTTTGCCAAGATAGACAATACAAAGTTCAAGAAAAAAGTGGTTCCAGGCGACGTGCTCGTCCTGAAACTGATTCTCACACAGCCCATGAGACGCTCCATCGTATGCATGCACGGCCAGGCTTACGTAGGCGATACCCTTGTCTGTGAAAGCGATATGATAGCCCAGATAATTAAAAACAAAGAATAAGATGGAGAACAACTCGTATATACATCCAAATGCCAGGATAGGCGCCAATGTGGAAATAGGACCGTTCTGCTACATAGCGGAGAACGTGGAAATAGGAGATGGCTGCAAGATTGGCCCCCATGTGACAATATATGATTACGTGAAGATGGGCAGCAACTGCAAGGTCTTCCCCGGTGCGGTAATAGGCGCTATTCCGCAGGATATGAAGTTTCATGGAGAGATTACCTATGTTGAGATAGGCAACAACGTGACAATCAGAGAATGCGCTACAATAAACAGAGGAACCGAGGCCAGCGGCAAAGGTGTGACCAGGGTTGGAGACAACACTCTGGTGATGTCATACGTGCACATTGCGCATGACTGTGTCGTGGGTAACAACTGCATTCTCGTAAGTTTCGTGGGCCTGGCCGGAGAGACAGACGTTGAAGACTGGGCCATCATAGGCGGAAGTTCGGCCGTTCACCAGTTCTCGAAGATCGGCCAGCATGCAATGCTTTCCGGAGGCTCAATGGTAGGCAAGGACGTGCCGCCGTACGCACTGGCAGGCAAACGTCCGCTTTCCTATGTGGGAGTGAATGTCATAGGTCTCCGCAGGAGAGGCTTTTCGTCTGAGCAGATAGAGCGGATCAGAGATATTTACAGGGTTATATATGATAGCGACATGAATGTTTCGGATGCCTGCAAAAAGGTGGAGGAAACCTTTGAGCAGACTCCTGAAAAGCGTGCAATACTCGACTTTATAGCATCGTCGAAACGCGGTATCATCAAACGCAATCCGAATGTCATTGCCGACGAAGATTGACTCCGTTCTGCTATCAACCGCCTATTTCCCGCCAGTCGAATATTTTGCCGCAATGGCAAATGCGCGGCAGGTGATGATGGAGCGGTGCGAGACTTTCCAGAAACAATCATACAGAACCCGTTGCTGCATTTATGGTGCCAACGGGTTGCTTTCTTTGATACTTCCTGTCAAACGAGACCCTACCCACAGTCTCCCTATAACCGAGACAGAGATAGATTACAGAACCAACTGGATCTTGCAGCATGAAAGAGCCATGGAGGCGGCATATATGACAACTCCATTCTTTGAATATTATAGGGATGACATATACGCGATTCTGGAGAGCAGGCAGAGATTTCTGTTTTCCCTGAATCTTTCAATAATAAGGCTGCTGGCCGGACTGGCCGGTATCCGTTGCGATATATCGTTTACCGAAGAGTACCACAGGCTGCCGGCCGGAGAAACGCTTGATTTGAGGGACAGAATCAACCCAAAGTTCAGAGGGGAGTCGCTGCTGTCGGAACTTAAAATAGAAAAGCCTTACTATCAGGTTTTTTCCCATAAGCAAGGCTTTCTTTCAAATCTTTCGATGCTCGACCTCCTTTGCAATGAGGGGCCGAATGCAATATCTTATCTTAAGGCTTAGAAGCGGATTCCTATAGATACAAGCAGTTTCCAGTTTGTATATCTGTTCGTGCCTGATGGTGCTGCCACTACACTGTCGCTGTAGACTATATCATCGTAAAGGGTGAAGGTTTCGCTGGTTCTCTTGAGTTTCTGCAGATATGCGGCATCTATGAAAAATCCTCTCCGGCCGCTGTATCCTATGCCTAACGAGCCTATCTGCGTAGTGCTGCTGTCGAACTTGTATCCTTCGTTGTAATACTGGTAGCCGGCCCTCACGGCAAATTCAGGTGCCAGACGTACTTCCGCTCCTGCCCTGAAGATATCCGCAGTGGTAAATGAACTGCTAATGGCTGCATTTTCTTCTGCAAAGTACCCGGGATAATCGTAGTCTGCAAGTTTCATCTGGGAATAGTTTATGCTTTCATAATCTGCACTTATGACAGCGATTTTCCCTATTGTATAGGCAACTCCGACATTCCATCTGAAAGGGGTGTTGAGCCTGTAGTCGTATTTCCCAAGCGGTGAGAGCAGATCCTGCGAGTAGCCGTCGTTGAAACTGGATGTGACTCTCTCTTCCCATTCATCTGTGAGGTAAAGCCATGTCGGGGTGGAGATGCTCGCGCCGATTCTCAAACCGCGTACAGGCAGATATATTATTCCCGCCTTGAGGTTCACTCCCGTGCCTGTGGTCTTCTGGCGGTACTGCATGGTAAAGTTCTCGAATCCAGAGTTGAAATTGCGTGAATCAATGGCGCTTTCAGAGTAGAATTCGTTATAGTTGTACCATACGTTTACAATTCCGAGGTTGACTCCAAAATAGAACTTGTTTGAAATGTTGCCGCCGAAATTGATGACTGCCTCGGAAATGCTTCCTGTCTTTTCAGAAGTATAATATTGGCGGACCGGGCCTCCGAGCACTATATTGTATCCGTTGAGGTTCTCGGTCGCGGCGTAATAGTCAGAGCCGGAATCGGGGAGAGTGTCAAGCAGAGAGGTGTTCCATGCCAGGATTGATTTCCATGATGCACCGCTTCCGAAAAACGGGTCATTGTAGGAATTCATGTCCAGATTGGTGGCGTGGATTCCGCCAAGCCCCTGAGCCATGCTTTGCAGATAGCTGCTCTCTGTAGAGGTGCCTGATGCACTCATTCTGCTTGTAAAGTTGTTTGTCTTGTTGAACGCAAGGGCAAGATTCCAGCTTATAAGCCCGCTGCTGCGCCTGCCGGTATTGAATGTAGACACAAAGCCGAAATTGGGGACCCCGAAACGTGTTTTCCCAGCGCTCAGGCTGTTTCCCAAATAGTCTGCATGGCTGTTTGCGGAGGTTACCCCTCCTGTAAAGATGAATTCATTGTAGGTATATACACCGGAAGATGCGGGATTTATTGAAATTGCCCCCATGTCTCCTCCAAGTGCCACGAATGCATTGCCCATAGCCACGCTTCTTGCACTTCCTTCATTGGTCTGCTGCGAGAAAAGGTATGCATCCCACATGTTCTGTCCGTATGCCGGTGCAAAAGCCGCTCCGGTTAACAGGAGCGCAAATGCCGCCACGGCTGTTTTGATATGGTTACGTTTCATCTGTTCTGTTTTTTAAGTGTTTATCTTCTGTATGACGAGCCTCCCGAACGCACTGCCCCGCTGCTGCCCGACGAGTAGCTTCCGCCTGAGTAACTGCGCGAAGTTGCAGGTGGGGTATAGGTGCTTGTACTCCTGCTGCGGGTGTATGATGTCCTGCTCTGGCTCTGGTTTCTTATGCCGCTGCTGTATTCTACTCTGTTTGACGTGCCTTGTGAAGTGCTGTATCCGGTATTCGTGCGGGCTCTTCTGTAGGCGCTGCCCGAAGTGTTCCTGTTTGGAGCCGAGTAGATGCCGTTATGGCTGTTTGCCGTAGAATTGATGGCGGTATTGTTTCTCCTGTATGTGGAACCTCCGTTATTCCCTCCGTAAACCCTGTTGTTGTATATGGGTGTGGAGTTCCTGCTGCCGTAATAGATGTCACGCCCTGTGTAGTGGTGTATGGGGTAGTATCCGGGCCACCAGGGGTCTGCCCACCAGCCGTAATAATGGTAGTGCATCCATGGTGTGGGCCAGTACCAGTCCCAGTACCATGAAGGGCTCCCGTACCAGTACCAGTATGGATTGCCGAACCAGTAAGAGTGGTATATGCCTCCCCAGTAGGGATTGTACCATCCTGCTCCCCAGTACCAAGCCGGGCGATACCAGTAATTGTCGTACCACAGGTCGTCGAAATCTATGTTGTAGACATAGACGGGAGAATCGAATTTTCTCAGTCTTGACTCGTAGCTTTCTCCATCTGTGAGGTAGTATGTGTTTTGAGTATCGCCGTATTCGTTGATAATGGAGGCGTTGGTCTCTTTCTGCAACTGCATCAGTCTGTCATTCTCCATTGCCTGATAACGGGCCTCTTTCTCTTCCGGTGTTACATAGATGCCGTTTGTGAACCTGTCTGGATTCTGCTGCGACATGTAGATAGAACTGCATCCGGAGAAGAGAAAAATAGTTGGAACCAGCATAAATAGAGTTCTGTTTTTCATTTTTCACCTCCTGATTTTAATTTATTTTGTATTTTTGCCTTTTCAAAAGCAAAAATATCAAAAATTATTCCAAACAACACATATTTTGAGAGACTATATTATCGAGTATGGCAAAAGAGGTAACAAGCAAAGAGGAGAATTATTCTCAATGGTATAACAATTTGGTGGTTAAGGCAGACTTGGCCGAAAATTCCGCAGTAAGGGGCTGTATGGTAATCAAGCCGTACGGATATGCCATCTGGGAGAAGATGCAGCACTACATGGACAGTATGTTCAAGCAGACAGGGCACCAGAATGCCTATTTTCCGCTCTTTATTCCCAAATCGTTCCTCAGCAAGGAGGCGGAGCATGTGGAAGGCTTTGCAAAGGAGTGTGCGGTGGTGACCCATCACAGGCTCATGCTCAATCCCGACGGTCCCGGCGTGGTTGTGGATCCCGATGCGAAACTTGAAGAGGAACTGGTCGTAAGGCCGACTTCCGAGACAATAATATGGAATACTTACAAGAACTGGATAACCTCATACAGAGACCTGCCGATATTGTGCAACCAGTGGGCCAACGTGGTAAGGTGGGAGATGAGGACAAGGCTGTTTCTTAGAACCGCGGAATTCCTTTGGCAGGAGGGGCATACGGCCCATGCCACTAAGGAGGAGGCCATAGCCGAGACAGAGAAGATGGTGCATGTGTATGCCAAGTTCGCGCGTGAATACATGGCCCTTCCTGTAATCGTGGGCAGAAAGACAGAAAGCGAGAAGTTCGCCGGAGCGGTTGAAACTTTGTGCATAGAGGCTATGATGCAGGACGGCAAGGCCTTGCAGGCCGGCACCTCGCATTTTCTCGGCCAGAATTTCGCCAAGGCTTTCGATGTGAAATATGCGACCAAAGAGGGTGCACAGGAGTATGTCTGGGCCACTTCGTGGGGTACTTCGACAAGGCTTATGGGAGCGCTCATAATGGCACACGGAGACAACAACGGGCTTGTACTTCCTCCAAAACTGGCTCCGATACATGTGGTCATGGTCCCGATATACAAGGGCGAGCAGGAGCATGCGGCTATAATTGCCGAGATGGACTCTTTTGCACAGAAGCTCAGAAATGCGGGACTTACCGTGAAGATAGACGACAGAGACAATCTCCGCAGCGGTTTCAAGTTTGCGGAATGGGAGTTGAAAGGTGTGCCTGTCAGGGTTTCCATAGGTCCGCGTGATTTGCAGAACGGTACGGTTGAGATTGCAAGGCGCGATACTCTGACAAAGGAGTTCATTCCAGCCGATGCGGCAGTGGAGCATATAATAGGCCTGATGGATAAAATACAGGAGAACATGTATGCCCGCGCATTGAAGTTCAGGGAGGAGAATACCTTTGTCGTGGATACCTGGGATGAATTCAAGGAGAGGATAGAGAAGGGCGGTTTCCTGCTTTGCCACTGGGACGGCACAAGAGAGACCGAAGAGAAGATTAAGGAGCTTACAAAGGCTACGATAAGGTGCATCCCTATAGATACAGATGTGATAATGGAAGAAGGCAAGTGTGTCTATTCGGGAAGGCCGTCGAAGCAGAGGGTCATATTTGCAAGGTCATACTGATAAAGAATATGGATATGGGACTGGATCAACACATACTCAAGTGTTTAAGTGAAAAAGCCTCTGTCAAGGCTTCTATTTACGACCGCTGTCTTGACCTGTTCAACCAGCTGAAAGAGGTGCTCGGCGAGATGAGCAACGACTTCAATGACATGCTGGAGACTGAAATCGGAAATACGAACCGCAGAATAAAACTGGAATACAGAGATAAGGGTAAATTCGAGGCTGAGCTCAAATTTGCAGACGATGTTCTGGTGTTCAGCATGCATACAGACATATTCCAGTTCGACCGTGACCATGCAATATGGAAAAATCCCTATGCAAAAGAGGATAAGCTGAATACATACTGCGGCGTGATAAGCGTTTACAATTTTCTGTCGGATTCCTTCAAGTATAACAGAAACGACGATTTGGGCTATCTGGTCGCCAGGATGTTCGTAAACCGCGAAAGTTACTTTTTCGTAGAGGGAAAACGGCAGAAAAGGCGTCAGATTTCGGCATTCGGCAAGTTCAAGGTCACCAAGGATGAACTTGTGGCGTTCGTTCAGTCTGCAATGGCATATACGCTTGAATTCGATTTGCTTGTACCGCCTTACGATTTGGTGAAGGTGACAACCGTAGACCAGATAAATACCAAGATAGAGAATTCCAAGATGAAGACAGGCAAGCGTATGGGTTACAAATATAATTCAGACGACGTATTGGAAGATAACGAGTAAATGAGATTTTTCCGGAAAATAGTATCGGCGGCAATATTGCTTCTTGTTTCATTTGCAGGGTATGCCCAGACTGATACCCTTTCCGTCCTGCCCGTACAGCAGTTGGGCAGGGAGCAGGAGTTGTGCCGTGCAATAGGTGCCGGCTTTCCGGTTCCGGTCGTGAATTATACGCCGGTAACTCCGCCGAAATTCTGGAAAAAGGGGCTCCTTACCGAACTCGGTTTTTCGCAGGTTTCCCTTACAAACTGGGCTGCCGGAGGTTCCGGCTCGATTGCATTCAACGCCCATATCAATGCCCATATCAATTATGAGAAGGGCAATATTTTCTGGGAGAACAGAGGGCAGTTTTCATACGGTTTCGTGCAGTCTTTCGAAGACGGTTACAGAAAGAGCGACGACAAGCTTATTCTCGACAGCAAGTTCGGACTCCAGGCTTATGACAATCTGTACCTTTCATCGATATTTAACTTTACGTCGCAATTTTCTCCCGGTTTCGAGTACAGCGATGACGATGTGGGCACCATGGTCTCGAAGTTCTTTGCGCCGGCAACCATAACGCTCGGTCTCGGTGTGGACTATAAGCTGAAAAGCAATCTGCTCTCGCTGAACCTTGCTCCGCTTACGGGCAACATAGTAGTCGTGACAGACAAAGAACTGAGAACAAAATACGGCAACGAGGAGGACCAGACCACAAGG
>JADINB010000120.1 GCA_017694275.1 Candidatus Egerieousia excrementavium
GGATGCATACAATGCGATAACAATTACCGAAACTTCCGGTACCGTAATGTATGACAGCCTTATCGACGGCCTGACATACCGTGAGGAGGCTGCCGACGAATACTCGCTCCACCGCGAAAAAGTGGTAATCGAGAGCCGCGACAAGTCAAAGAATCCTTCAATCAGAATCGTAGACAAGGAGGGCAAGGAACTGAGGTCATACAACCTGCCTGTAGGCGCCCATATCATGGTGGGTGATAACCAGGAGGTGAAGGCAGGAGATATCCTTATCAAGATTCCGCGTGCAATCGGTAAATCAGGAGATATTACCGGTGGTCTGCCCCGTGTGACGGAGCTTTTCGAGGCCCGTAATCCTTCAAATCCCGCGATTGTCTCTGAAATCAACGGCGAGGTTCTTATGGGCAAGATAAAGAGAGGTAACCGTGAGATTATCGTAAGGGCCAAGACAGGCGAAGAAAAGCACTATCTTGTACCTCTGTCAAAACAGATCCTGGTTCAGGAGAACGATTATGTGCGTGCAGGCATGCCGCTTTCAGACGGTGCCATATCTCCGGCAGACATACTTGCAATACAGGGACCGACCAAGGTTCAGGAATATATCGTAAACGAGATTCAGGAAGTTTACCGCATGCAGGGTGTGAAGATTAACGACAAGCACTTTGAGATTATCGTAAGGCAGATGATGCGCAAGGTTGAGATAGTCTCTCCCGGTGATACGAGATTCCTGCCCGAACAGCTGGTAGACAAGTGGGAGTTCATGCAGGAGAATGACAACATCTGGGACAAGAAAGTTGTTCTTGATGCAGGTGATTCCAAGACTCTCAAGGCCGGACAGATTGTTTCAATGCGCCGTCTGAGAGATGAGAACTCAATTCTCAAACGTCAGGATCTTAAATTGGTACAGGCGCGTGACGCCGTTCCTGCTACCGCAAACCAGGTATTGCAGGGTATAACCAGGGCTGCCTTGAAGACAAGCAGTTTCATGTCTGCAGCTTCATTCCAGGAGACTACAAAGGTGTTGAGCGATGCTGCAATACGCGGCAAGGTAGACTACCTTGAAGGACTTAAGGAGAATGTGATTTGCGGACATGCGATTCCTGCCGGTACCGGTCAGAGAGATTTTGACAGGCTTGTAGTTGCCTCTATGGACGATTACAGGAGAATGACAAAGTCAAAACCTGTAAAGGAAGAAAATTCTGAAGAGTAACCCGCCAGGGGTTCAATATTGGAGGTTGCCGGTGATTCGATTGCCGGCAACTTTTTTTATTGTATCGTGCACTGTGTTGGAAATTTTTCTAAATTTGCGCGTTAATAATCAGTAAAATGGCAATTATAAGAGAATTAAGGGGCTTTGTTCCCAAAATCGGAAAAAACTGTTTCATCGCAGAGAATGCCGTTGTGGTCGGAGACGTGGAGATGGGTGACGATTGCAGCATCTGGTACGGTGCGGTCCTCAGAGGCGATGTAAACAGCATAAAGATAGGCGACAGAGTCAATATTCAGGACGGGGCGGTATTGCATACTCTCTATCAGCGTTCTGTATGTGAGATAGGCAATGATGTCTCTGTAGGTCACAATGCTGTTATCCATGGTGCAAAGGTCGGCAACAATGTGCTTGTGGGCATGGGCGCTATTCTTATGGACAATGCTGTCATTGCAGACAATACCATAATTGCGGCGGGCGCTGTAGTGTTGAGCAACAGTGTGCTGGAGCCTGGAGTCTATGCTGGGGTGCCGGCAAAAAAGGTAAAGGATGGGTCTGAAAAGATAGCGGAGATGGCTCACAGGAACGCCCAGGGTTATATGACGTATAAGGAATGGTACAAATAATCAACAATAATCTTATGAAAAAACTACTTTTTATTTCTTTGGCAATTTTTGCACTCTCAGCTTGCAAAAGTTACGAAAAAGGTGAGTATACGGTAAATCTTTCCATGACAGGAGATTTGTCTATCATGGCATCAGATACCGTTTACCTTTCAAACCGTCTGGAAAACTATCCGTTTTCTGATACGGCAGTACTGGAAAACGGCAAAGCCGTATTTTCAGGTGTAATCAAGACTCCCCAGACCGTTACAGTTACAATAATGGTGGGCGACAGTCTCAGTTCAAATCCCGGCAGGCTCTGCTCATTCTTCCTGGAAGAGGGCGAGACAAATATTGAAGCCAAGGTGACAATGGGAGGCCCTGAGGTTACAATAACCGGAGGACAGGTGCAGGCAACTCTGGATTCCCTCGAAAATGTAAGGAATACCCTGCTTTCTGAGCGCGGCTTCGATTCTCTTGCAGCAAGGTTCAACATGATGAGCGCTGAGGACCAGCAGAAGGTGCAGGCTATATATATGGAGGTAGACAGCATGGTAAATGCAGCGGAAAAGGCTTATATAGATGCAAACCCTACCTCTCTTTTTGCCCTCGACAACCTGTATGGCAATTTTGAATATATGGATCTTGACGAGGTTGTGAACAGGATTGAGGCTTTCAAGGCAGATATGGCATTTGCAGAGAATGAGGTTGTTAAGGAAATAGAGTCTGTAATTGAAATACAAAAGGGATTGCAGGTCGGATGCACTGCTCCTGATTTCGTACAGAACGACCCAGAGGGCAATCCTGTCAGATTCTCAGACATATATTCAAAGAACAAGGTGACAATGATAGATTTCTGGGCTTCATGGTGCGGTCCCTGCCGTGCATTCAATCCGGAACTGGTGAATATTTACAAGCAATATCACAGGAAAGGACTTGAGATTCTTGCCGTATCGTTAGACCGTGACAAGGACTCATGGCTGAAGGCCATCAAGGATGACAATCTTACATGGAAACATGTTTCTGATCTTGGCCTATGGAACAATCAGGTTGCGCAGACATACAGGATAAGATATATTCCCCAGAATGTCTTTGTAGACAAGGATGGCAAGATTATAGCAAAACAGCTCTCTTCAAAGGATGAGATTGTGAAATTGCTGGAAGAGTACCTTTAATTGGATATATTCAGATTCATGAAAAACAGCGGCGGCCGCCATGTGGTGCGGCCGCCGTTTTTTACATATAATGTGTCTAGTCCTCAGAGGCCTCTCTGGCGGATTGCTTCGTAGCAGAGAACGGCTGCAGAAACAGATACGTTCAGTGAATCCGAAATTCCAAGCATCGGAATCTTGATTCTTGAGTCTGCGGCATCCCTCCAGATTTGGGACAGGCCGTCGGCTTCGCTGCCCATTACTATGGCGCAGGGTTGTGCCATGTTTGCATTGTAGTACCATTGGGAATCCTGAAGCTGGGCTGTGAAAATCTTTATGCCGTTTGCCTTCAGCCATTGTATGGCCTCTCTGCTCTCGCATGTTGCGACCTGGAGGTTGAACAGCGCGCCCACGCTTGCCCTGATCAGATTGGGATTGTAAAGGTCTGTAAGAGGGTCGCAGATTATGACAGCATCTGCATTGCATGCATCGGCGGTACGCAGCAGGGCTCCAATGTTGCCGGGCTTCTCTACGCTTTCAATTACAAGTATGAGCGGAAACGGATTCTCCTTTTTGAACAATATGTCTGTGAGAGAGAGTTTCCTTTCCTTTGCTATTGCTATGAAATTTTCGGTACCTTCTCTATATGCAAGTCTTGAATACAGTTCCTCCTTAAGGGAGTAATATCTGACATCACTGTTGCCGAGCCTCTTTTCCAAGGCCGTAAGCTGCTCTTCTGTCGCTCCCCTGGCATTGAATACAATGCTGTCCAGGGTGTATCCGCCCTCTATGCAGCGTAATATTTCGCGGAATCCTTCAACAAGAAAAAGCCCCGTTTCTTTTCTTTCGCGGGACTTTTCCATAAGTCGCACAAAACCTTTCAGTCTGGGGTTCTGTGCAGATGTTATCTCTGTAACGTACATTGTGCGGTTATTTGCTCTCCGGTCTCATCTGAGGGAAGAAGAGGACATCCTGGATGGTAGCCTGGTTTGTCATGAACATGGTAAGACGGTCTATGCCTATTCCCATGCCAGATGTGGGTGGCATGCCATACTCCAGTGCTCTTATGAAGTCCATGTCTATGAACATGGCCTCGTCATCTCCCTTGTCTTTAAGACGCAACTGCTCCTTGAAACGTTCCAGTTGGTCTATAGGGTCGTTGAGTTCGCTGTATGCATTGGCCAGTTCCTTGCCGCATACGAAGAGTTCGAATCTTTCCGTAAGGTTCGGGTTGGACCTGTGACGCTTTGTAAGAGGTGACGTGGATACAGGATAGTCTGTAATGAATGTGGGTTGTATGAGGTGCTTCTCGCAATATTCTCCAAATATCGCATCTATGAGCTTGCCGGCCCCGAACGAGGGTTCCACGGGCACATTCAGCCTTTTGCATGTCTCTCTGAGCTGCTCTTCGTCCATCTCTGAAACGTCGACTCCTGCATACTCCCTGATTGCATCGAGCATGGGAAGCCGTCTGTATTTTCCGCCGAACTCCACTTCGTTTTCGCCTATCATGATCTTGGTCTTGCCGTTTACGGCTATTACAACCTCCTGGAGCATCTGCTCCACAAACTCCATCATCCAGTTATAGTCTTTGTAGGCAACATATATTTCCATACAGGTGAATTCAGGATTGTGTGTCCTGTCCATCCCCTCATTGCGGAAATTCTTCGAGAATTCGTAAACGCCCGAGTAGCCTCCCACAATAAGTCTCTTCAGGTAGAGCTCGTCTGCAATGCGCATGTAGAGCGGAATGTTCAAAGTGTTGTGATGGGTTATGAACGGTCTTGCATTTGCACCTCCGGGAATAGCCTGGAGAATGGGAGTCTCGACTTCGAGATAGCCCCGACTGTCGAAAAAACGGCGCATCGTGGAGATGATTCTGGCCCTCTTTACAAAGACTTCTCTCACTTCCGGATTTACGATAAGGTCTACATACCTTTGGCGGTATCTCAGTTCGGGATCTGAAAAGGCGTCGAACACCTCTCCGTCTTTCTCCTTTACAATGGGAAGCACTCTGAGAGACTTGCTCAATACTTTCAGCTCTTTTGCATGCACCGAGGTCTGCCCTGTCTGTGTTACGAATACAAAGCCCTTTATTCCGATTATGTCGCCAATGTCAAGCAACTTTTTGAAAACAGTGTTGTATAGTGTCTTGTCTTCGCCAGGACAAATTTCATCTCTTTTTACGTAAACTTGAATCCTTCCGCTCTCGTCCATGATTTCTATGAAAGCTGCTGCTCCCATTATTCTGCGGCTCATGATTCTGCCGGCAATGGAGACATTCTGGTAGTTCTGCTTTTGGCTGTCGTAATTCTGCATTATTTCCGCAGCAGTCGCATTTACCTCGTACATCTCTGCCGGATAGGGCTCTATGCCCAAATCGCGCATCTGCCTTACGGCATTGCGCCTGTTTATCTCCTGTTCGTTCAAGTTAGACTCCATTTGAAATCTTATTTATCGAAATAACTTATGAAAGTACAAAAGTAATAAATTTTAAAAAAAATTAACGGATAAATAAGTATCTTTGCGTGTTATGGAGATAAACGGCAGAGAAAAGAAATGGATTGTAAATGAACCCGGCAATCCTGTGGCAGTGCGTCAGCTCTCACAGGAACTAGGCATAGATCAGGTTCTTGCGAACCTTCTGGTCCAAAGGGGGATTACAACTTTCGGGCAGGCAAGGAGTTTTTTCAGACCGGATCTTTCCATGTTGCATGACCCGTTCCTGATGAAAGATATGGACAAGGCTGTGGAGAGGCTTCATGCTGCAATTGAGAATCATGAAAAGATACTTATCTATGGAGACTACGATGTAGACGGAACCACTGCCGTTTCGCTGGTCTATATTTTCGTAAAGCATTTTCTTGATAGCGCAGACTACTATATCCCAGACAGATATGACGAAGGTTACGGCGTATCGTACAAGGGAATAGACTGGGCACATGACAACGGGTTCACGCTGGTCATTTCGCTGGATTGCGGAATCAAGGCGGTTGAGAAGGTGCGTTATGCACGGGAGCGAGGGATAGATTTTATAATCTGCGACCACCATCTTCCCGACGAGCAGCTTCCCGATGCCGTGGCTACGCTTGATCCCAAAAGGAGCGACTGCAACTATCCCTTCGATGACCTGTGCGGTTGCGGTGTCGGATTCAAGCTTGTCCAGGGATATGCCCAAAAGTATGGCATTCCCTTTGAAAAGATTGTCACTCTTCTGGATCTGGTTGCAGTAGCGATAGCTTCCGATCTGGTATCTGTGGTAGACGAGAACAGGGTTATGGCGTTTTACGGACTGAGGCAGATAAACGAGGCTCCGCGCAAGGGGCTTCTCTCCATGATAAAACTTTGCGGGCTCGACAAACACAGGATTACGCTCGATGACGTTGTCTTCAAGATAGGCCCGAGAATCAATGCGGCCGGCAGGATGGAGAGCGGCAGAACCGCCGTTGACCTGCTTACATCGCGAAACGAGGAGGATGCATTGAAGATTGGCAGCGCAATTAACGTGCACAACAACGACCGCAAACATATAGACCGTGAAATCACCTCTGCCGCAATAGAGATGGCAAGAGAGATTCCGGATTTCGAGAATATGAAGTCGACCGTAGTCTACAACCCTTCATGGCACAAGGGAGTGGTGGGAATTGTGGCTAGCAGGCTTGTGGAAAAATATTACCGTCCTACTATCGTGCTTACCAAATCCAACGGTTATGTGACAGGGTCGGCCAGGAGTATTCCGGAGTTCGACCTGTATGAGGCTATTGAAAGCTGTTCAGACTTGCTGGAAAATTTTGGCGGGCACACATACGCTGCGGGACTTACAATGAAGGAAGAGAACCTGAAAGCCTTTGCCTCCCGTTTTGAGGCTTATGTGAGGGACAAGGTTACAAAAGAGATACTCACACCAATAGTGCACATTGACTCTTTTTTGGAATTCAAGCAGATAACTCCCAAATTCTTTAGAATATTAAAGCAGTTCCAGCCTTTTGGACCTGGAAATCTTTCACCTGTATTTCTTACTGAAAACGTGTATGATAACGGCAACGGCAGAAAGGTGGGAAGCGATAACGGCCATCTTAAACTGGAACTGATTCAGGAAGACGAGCCATACAGAAGCATTTCGGCGATAGCCTTCAATCAGTCTGAACATTTTGAGCACCTTCAGGCCGGCAATCCTGTTGATATATGTTATTCCATTGCCGAGAACTATTATCGGGGCATTGCAAACATACAACTGAGAATAAAGGACATTCGCAACAGGGAGGATTTTATTTAGTACCCGTTTCCTGGCTTTCATCTGCCGGAAGCGGAAGAAGTCCGGCAATCTGGCCGATAATCCTCTCCAACCCCCAGATGCTCGTGTCGACCGTAAAGTTTGCAGCCGATTTGTAGATATGCTCTCTTCTGGCCGTAAGCAGGCGGATCTCTTCGCGCAGCCCCTCTTCAGACTTGTCTGCAAGCAGAGGCCTTCTGGCCTTTCCCTTGACCAGCCTTTTGTACAATGCATCCTCGCTGCAATAAAGGTATACGACAATACTGTTGTTCTTGACCAGTTCCGCGCTTTCCGGTTTTGTGAGTGTCCCTCCGCCAAGGGCGAGCACCATATCTTTTTCGGGCCGGGTGAATATGTCGCGGAGTGCGTTATACTCCTCCTTCCTGAAAGATTCTTCCCCATTTTTTGCAAAATAGTCTGAAATTGAACAGCCGAACCGTTTTTCAAGCATGTCGTCCAAATCTATGAACCCAATACCCAGGTAATTTGAGAGGAATTTGCCCACAGTGCTTTTGCCTGCTCCCATAAAGCCGCATAGAGAGATAATCATTGCCATATATTCAGATGTTAGAACAGGGTGGGGGAATCGTCGTAATCCATATTTTCGCCTGTATTGTTTGTGGCCGGAATATCCTCATCATTCTGGATTTCGCTTGTATTGGCCTCTTCCGCATCAAGGGGCTCTATGAATTCTATTGCAGAGACCTGGAAAGCGGTGGCCCTTTTGCCTTTTGCCCTGAATCCTTTTTTTGCAATGAATTCTGCAACGTTTACAATCTCTGGTTCCCTCTTCTGGTTTTTGCCTCCGAAGGTTATCATTATCCTGGGCATGGCATCTTCTGAAAATGAGACTAACTTGCTTCCTTCGGCCTGGGAGATGAACGGCACGGGCATATCGTTCGGTTCAAAAGAGCATCTTTTGATATAGTAACTTTCAGATTCTCCGTCGAAATATATAATGCTATAGACCTTTTGGGAATCGAATTTTTCTATTTTTTCTATCTCGCCCTGATAGCGGTTGCTCAAATCGAAATTTGTTGTGCAGTATGTGCCGTCCTTGAAAATGGCCAGAATCTTGTCGCCGTTCTGGAATTCTCCAAGAAACTCTCCGTGTTTCTCCTCGTTCAGCCTGTTTATGTCGCGGTCGAACCAGATTGGCTTGCCTCCAATGGTGGAGATACCTTTTGACTTGAGCTGTATCTTGTGAATAGGATTTTTTGAGAGTATGTTGCCCATGGAATTCCTGCCTTTAACCGCAATGGAGGCAAAATCGAATTCAAATATGAGTTTTTTCAGTTTTGGACGCGGCTTGAGAAATACTTTCAGCACCTCGGCTTCTCCGTTGGGGTTTGCCGAAAACCAAAGTACCTGAGAGTCTGGTTTGCCGGATGTAAGGTCATATTCCTTGTCGCGGGTTGCACTGGTTACAGAAAAACGCTTTACGTATGTAATGCCGTTCTTGCCGTCTCTATATGCCGCATTGTAGATTGTGCGGGTGTCGTTCTTTACAAAGACTCCGGCATGTATTATGTTTTTCCCAACAAAAGCCTTGTCTGAAATCTTTGTAATAGTGTATTTCCCGTTTTTAAGGAAGACAATTATGTCGTCAATGTCGGAACATTCGCAGACATATTCGGCGTTTTCGTCTTTTTTGAGCGCCATGCCCACGAACCCTTCGCTCCTGTTTATGTAAAGTTTTGCATTCGCTACGGCAACCTTCGTGGCTTCAATGGTTTCGAAGTTGCAGATTTCAGTGAGTCTGGGATATTTGCCACCATACTTTTTCTTGAGATTCCGATAGTATGCAATGGTGTACTCAACTATCGCGGCAAGGTCTGAAGAGATTTGCGCAATCTGGCTCTCTATGGATGCAAGTTTCTCATCAACCTCTTTTACGTCGAATTTGGATATTTTCCTTACAGGCCTCTCCACCAGTTTGAGTATGTCGTCCATCTGAATGGGCTGTTTTACCATATTCTGGTATTCGAGCATTTTGCTGTATATCTGCTGCAGCTGTTCTTCCCAGGTCACGGCATCCTGCTCCAGCATGCGGTAAACCTTGTTCTCAAAGAAAATCTTTTCCAGCGAGTAGTAGTGCCATTCCCTGTTGAGTTCCCCGAGCCTTATCTCCAGTTCCTGTCTGAGCAGATCTTTCGTATGCTCTGTATTATATTTGAGAATCTGGTCCACACCCATGAAGTGGGGGCGCTTGTCCATTATCACACAGCCGTTGGGAGAGATGGATATTTCACAGTCTGTAAAGGCATAGAGGGCGTCTATTGTCTTGTCGGGCGATATGTCGTTTGGAAGTGTGATTATGATTTCGGCATGCTGTGCCGTGTTGTCATCTATCTTCCTTATCTTTATCTTGCCCTTGTCGTTGGCTTTTATTATGCTTTCTATCAGCGATTCCGTTGTCTTTCCATATGGGATTTCCGTTATGGCAAGGGTCTTTTTGTCTATCTTTTCAATTTTTGCCCTCACCTTTACCACTCCTCCGCGCAGCCCCTTGTTGTAGCGGGAACAGTCTGCCAGACCGCCTGTTGGAAAATCCGGGTAGAGTTCAAACTCTTCTCCCTTGAGATATGCGATGGAAGCGTCTATGAGTTCGTTGAAATTGTGCGGGAGTATTTTTGAGGCCAGTCCGACAGCTATACCCTCCACTCCCTGGGCCAGCAGCAGGGGAAACTTTATCGGAAGGTTTACCGGTTCGGGTTTCCGCCCGTCGTATGAATTCATCCATTCTGTTGTCTTAGGATTGAATGCAACCTCGTTGGCGAACTTGCTGAGCCGGGCTTCTATGTATCTTGGTGCGGCAGCGCAGTCTCCGGTAAGGATGTTGCCCCAGTTTCCCTGGCAATCTATAAGCAGGTCTTTCTGTCCCATCTGGACAAGGGCGTCTCCAATTGAAGAATCTCCGTGCGGGTGGTATTGCATGGTCTGTCCTACGATATTGGCCACCTTGTTCAGTTTGCCGTCGTCTATCTGCTTCATGGCGTGAAGAATGCGCCTCTGTACGGGCTTAAGGCCGTCTGAAATGTGGGGAACCGCCCTTTCAAGGATTACATACGAAGCATAGTCCAGAAACCAGTCCTGATACATGCCCGTAAGCTTGTACTTGTTGCCGCCCTCCTGAATAAGCCTGTCGAATTTCCCGTTTGAGGAAGCAGGTTCCTGCTCCTGAGTCTGCTGAAAGATGTCTTCTGCCATTTACCGGATTGTGTTTATAGATTCAAATTCGCATGGCAAAGATAAACAGAACTTGCGTAATAGTGGCAGGATGAGGGTAAAATTTGATAAGTGGTTGGTACATATACCATTTTTGTGTTACCTCACCATATTGTTAAATTTGGCAGAAGGAGCCGAATATGGTGGGTGTTAGAGAAAGAAATGCTACCTATCCGTTGCCTTTTTATGGAAGGGAAAGTTGGTAGAAACAGCATCTTTAATCTCTTGCACATACCCTACAACAGCCACAAAGAACGCTTGTTTTTTCTATCATTGCACTGAAAAAGGTAATCATTTTTTCTCGTTGGAAGAAAAATACGGGAATGAGATTAATTGTCAAGTACTTGTTGCCTTGTTCCGCTATGTTCTACATGCCGTTCATTAACTCTGTAAAATTTATTTTTGCAACCAAAGAAATGAGTTATGAATCAGGCAGATGTAAAGGTGTCGTTCTACCTCAAAAAGAGCGAAACAGATGCCAAAGGGAACTGCCCTGTAATGGCAAGGTTGAATGTCGGCAAGTACTCCGAGGCGGCATTCAGTGTAAAAATGTCGGTACCACATACGATGTGGCACTCAGGTCGTGCTACAGGTAAGAGTGTCGCAGCACGCGAAATCAATCGTCAGTTAGACGAGATCAGAGCCTCGGCTCTACATATCTATCAAGAACAATCATCAATACGAGAAGGAGTAACTGCCGAAGATGTCAAGTGCCGGCTTTTGGGTATGGCTTCGGGGCAGCAGACCTTGATGAGTTATTTCCGCACCTTCATCAAGAATTTCGAGAAGCGTGTAGGTGTGAATCGTGTCG
>JADINB010000121.1 GCA_017694275.1 Candidatus Egerieousia excrementavium
TTGAAAATTGTAGTATTGGCAAAACAGGTGCCCGATACGAGAAACGTTGGCAAAAATGCCATGACTCCGGAGGGAACGGTCAACAGGGCTGCACTGCCCGCCATCTTCAATCCGGAAGACATGAATGCATTGGAGCAGGCTTTACGTATTAAAGACAAGAACCCAGGCACTGAAGTAATTCTCCTCACAATGGGACCGGCAAGAGCGGCGGAAATAATCCGTGAGGGACTCTTCAGGGGAGCCGATGGCGGAGTCCTGCTTTCAGACAGGAAATTCGCAGGTTCAGACACTCTTGCCACATCCTATGCTTTGTCGCAGGCTGTGAAGAAACTCAATCCGGATCTGATTGTTGCCGGACGTCAGGCCATCGATGGCGACACTGCCCAGGTTGGCCCGCAAGTTGCCGAAAAACTGAATATACCACAGGTTACATACGCCGAGCAGATTCTGGAAATCAGCGACAGCAGTATCGTAATAAGGAGAAGGCTTGAGCGCGGCATCGAGGTCGTAAGCGCTCCGCTGCCTCTGCTTGTAACTGTACATGCAACAGCGGCGCCGTGCCGTCCCAGAAATGCAAAATTCCTCATGAAATACAAATCTGCACGTACCCTTACAGAAGACAGCACAGTAAGCGGGCCCATGCAGATAACCGAATGGGGTGCGGCAAATATCGGTGGAGACGACCAGAGTTTCGGCCTTTCAGGTTCTCCTACAAAAGTAAAGAAGGTAGAGAATATCGTATTCCAGGCTAAAGAGGCCAAAAGGCTCACCTCCAGCGATGCAGACATAGATTCGCTGATTTCTGAATTATTTACAAATCACACAATCGGTTAACAAGATGAACAACATTATAGTATTTTGCGAAACAGACAACGGCAAACTCTGCGATGTAAGCCTGGAGTTGCTGACCAAGGGCAGGGCTTTGGCCCAGACGCTCAAATGCGACCTTGAAGCCCTGTTGATAGGATTCAATGTAGAAAACCTTGCAAAGGAGCTGTACAGCTATGGAGCAAAAAGAGTCCATTTGGCCGATAATCCCAAACTGGAATTTTTCAGGACGCTCCCTTATGCTGCCATAACGATTGCTCTTTTCAAGGAGGAAAAACCTCAGATTGCCCTGTTTGGTGCCACAAGCATCGGAAGAGACCTTGCACCGCGCGTATCCAGCGCACTGCACAGCGGTCTTACGGCAGACTGTACAAGCCTTGAGATAGGAGACCATCAGGATGCAAAGGGGAACAGATGGGAAAATCTGCTCTATCAGATACGTCCTGCATTCGGTGGCAATATCATCGCCACAATCGTCAACCCAGAGCACAGGCCTCAAATGGCTACTGTCAGGGAAGGAGTAATGAAAAAAGAGCCCCTTGCACAACCGATTGAGGGAAGCATCAACAGGATTGATACCGGCAAGGTTCTGATGGACACTGATTTTGTAGTATCTATCATCGAAAGGCAGATAGAGGAGAAAAAGATAGACATAAAGAGTTCTCAGATTATCGTAGCCGGCGGATACGGAGTCGGTTCAAAGGAGAACTTCAAACTCATATTCGACCTTGCAAAGGTTCTTGGAGCAGAAGTCGGAGCATCGCGCGCTGCAGTAGATGCCGGCTTTGTAGAGCATGAGAGGCAGGTTGGCCAGACAGGCGTTACAGTCCGTCCGAAACTCTTTATTTCTGTAGGTATTTCCGGACAGATCCAGCATACTGCAGGAATGGACCAGTCGTCAATGATCATCTCAATCAACAGCGACCCTGACGCACCTATCCATCAGATTGCGGATTATGCGATAATCGGAGACTTGAATGAAGTTATACCCAAGATGATAGCATCCTACAAAAAACACAGTAAATAGTATTAGTATGGCAAATTTTTATAAAGACAATTCAGATATAAAGTTTCAGTTCTCTCACCCTCTCATGGGCAAGATTGTGGAACTGAAAGAACAGAATTTCAAGGACTACGGCAAATACGACTATGCACCGTCAAGCGTGGAGGATGCCATAGACTCCTACGACAAGGTTATGGAGATTATGGGTGAGATTTGCGGAGATGTGCTGGCTCCAAACGCAGAACAGGTAGACCACGACGGTCCCGTATGCAAGGATGGCCGTGTAACGTATGCTGCCGGAACACAACAGAACCAGGATGTGCTCACCCAGGCCGGCCTTTACGGCATGTCGCTTCCGCGCGAGTACGGCGGACTTAACTTCAGCATGGTGCCTTATGTAATGGCTGCCGAACTTACCGGCCGCGCCGATGCCGGATTTTCAAATATATGGGGGCTGCAGGACTGTGCCGAGACCATAAACGAATTTGCATCAAAGGAGATAAGAGACGAGTTTCTTCCACGCGTGTGCAAGGGTGAGACATGTTCTATGGACCTTACGGAACCGGATGCCGGTTCTGACCTTCAGGCTGCCATGCTGAAAGCCACATACGATGAAAAGAGCGGAATGTGGATTCTCAACGGTGTAAAACGTTTCATCACCAACGGCGACGCCCAGATAAAACTCGTACTTGCGCGCTCTGAAGAGGGCACAACCGATGCGAGGGGGCTTTCATATTTTGTTTATGACAAGAATTGGGGCGGTGTAACTGTCCGCAGGATTGAGAACAAGCTCGGAATAAAGGGTTCACCTACCTGCGAGCTCGTATTCAAGAACGCACCGGCGAAACTGGTGGGCGAAAGGAAACTCGGACTTATAAAATATGTGATGTCGCTCATGAACGGCGCCCGCTTGGGAGTAGGCGCCCAGTCTGTAGGTATATCTGAAGCGGCTTACAGAGAAGCTCTCAAATATGCAAATGAAAGGGCGCAGTTCGGCAAGAAAATCATTGAGTTCCCTGCCGTAAGCGAAATGCTTGCGCTCATGAAGGCCAAACTTCAGGCTTCAAGGGCAATCTTGTACGAGACGACCCGTTTCGTAGATATCTACAAGGCATACAATGCAATTGCAGAGGAGCGCAAACTCACACCTGAAGAGAGGGCGGAGTCAAAGAAATATGCAAAATATGCAGACATGTTCACTCCTGTACTGAAAATGATGTCGAGCGAATACTGCAACCAGAATGCCTACGATGCGATTCAGGTTCACGGCGGTTCTGGATTCATGAAAGAGTATCCGGTAGAGCGTATCTACAGGGATGCAAGAATCACTACAATCTATGAAGGCACATCCCAGTTGCAGACAGTTGCTGCCATCAGATATGTTACCAACGGTTCATATCTTGCAAAAATGAGAGAGTACGAGCAGATGGAGACAAGTGATGAATATGCTTCGTTAAAGGCCAAGATTGTAGCTATGACAGACCAGTACGAGAAAGCCTGCGCACTTGCTGCCGAGCGCGGAAACGAATTCATAGATTTCCATGCAAGAAGGCTGGTAGAGATGGCGGCACATATCCTCATGTCCTACCTGCTTGTTATAGATGCCCAGAGATGCAGCAGTTTTGCCAACTCTGCAAATGTCTATACCAACAGGGCTGCAGCATGGAACAACGAGAGATACTCTTATATCGAGAACTTCGATGATTCACAGCTTGCTGCGCACTACGCGGTAAGAGAGGAAGAGTTGCCCGAAGCAGAGTAAAATATTCGGTAAATAACCCGTTAAAAGGGGGTGACCCAAAAGTCAATTACTTTTAAGGGTCATCCTTTTTTGTTTGGATTACGCCGGATGTTCACAATGAGAGAATGAATGTGTGTATGGGGGGGGAGAAAAATAAACGGTTATTTCTTTGAA
>JADINB010000122.1 GCA_017694275.1 Candidatus Egerieousia excrementavium
TCCTTGAACCTTTTGTTGAGAAAGTAGATCTGGAGGTTGAAAGACCATCTTTGCATGTCGTTGTAGAAATCGGAAAGGTATGGGTTCACATCTACGTCTTCGAATTTGGGTTCCCAACCGTAATTTTTGGCCAGCAATCTGGTGAGTGTGGTCTTTCCGCTTCCTATGTTTCCGGCAATGGCTATGTGCATATAAAACTCTTTAAAAATTCGTGGCAAAAATACGAAAAAAACGGGGGCGTCAAATTTTGTTTGTTATTTTTGCATTATGATCGATACCCATTTGTATTTCGGCCGCAGAAACAGAATGGTCAAGGATTTGGCAGCCAAAGGTTCTTACAGCGGCAGCGTGCTTGAGGCCATTGGCAGGGTGGCACGTCACCGTTTTCTGGAGACAGGACTGCAGGAGCGGGCCTATCTGGATATCCCTATGCCGATTCCTGAAAACCAGACAATGTCCCAGCCTTCGACAGTTGCATTGCAGAGTACTCTGCTTGGCAGTATAAACGGGAAAAAAGTGCTTGAAGTGGGGACAGGATGCGGTTATCAGACAGCCGTATTGTTGGAAATGGGGGCAAAGGTCTTTACAATCGAGCGTTACATGAGCCTGTGCCGCCTTGCAAACATGACGCTGAAAGAGTTGGGGTATGGCGGTTTTACCCTTTTCTTCGGCGATGGCAGGAACGGTTATGCGCCGGCAGCACCTTATGACGCAATACTGGTAACCTGCTGCGCTGCGGAAATGCCGGTAAGACTTTTGGATCAGCTCTCGCCCGGAGGCAGGCTGGTAATACCTATGAATGACAATGCGTCATGTAATGCAGAAGCAGTTTCGGTGTCTCAGAAATTGTGGGTGATAACAAAAACTGCCGACAGTTGTTATACAAAGAGAGATGTAGGGGCATGTAATTTCGTGCCCATGCAGGAAGGAACAGTAAAGTAAAGAGAATATGCAGACAAAGACATTTTATGTAAACGATTTGAGAGAGTGCTGTTACATAGCCTATGACAATACGGGCGAATGTGTAATCATAGATCCGGGGATGGATACCGCCAGCGAGCAGCAGAGGGTTGTGGATTTCATAGAGTCCAACAATCTGAAGCCGGTAAAGCTGCTTTGTACGCACGGCCATTTCGACCATGTTATGGGAAATGCCTTCGTGACACGTACATGGCATGTGCCTACCTATATCCATCCATTGGACAAAGGCCAGCTGGAGCGGGCGCAGCAGTATTGCCAGATGTTCGGATACAATATAGAGCAGCCGCCAACAGACAATATCGTGGAGGTTGAAGACGGGCAGCTTCTCAATTTCGGCAATACTGAACTGAGGGTAATCCATACGCCCGGCCATACGCGGGGAGGCGTATGCTATTATTGCAGTGAAGATGAGATTCTCTTTAGCGGCGATACCCTGTTTGCCGGTAGCATAGGCCGCACAGATTTGCCGGGAGGGGATTACGACCAGATTATGGAGAGCCTGCTACATAAGATTGCGACACTTCCTCCGGATACCAGGGTCTTGCCAGGCCATGGACCTGAGACTACAATCGCATCCGAGGTTACTACAAACCCTTTCCTGCGTGGAGAATAACAGTCCGGAATGAAATAAACCGCAGTGTGTTAAACGAAGTTAAAAAAATGATTATGAAAAGATATCTTATATTGTCGTTTGCGGCCCTGTTTGCCGTGTCTTCATTTTCATCATGCAATTCTGCGAACAGAGCGGCAAGCAATGCTGCCGCAGAGTGGAAAGGAATAGTGGCCTGGAACAACGGAGAGAGTCTCAGCCAGAGAGTGCTTCCGGCACCCATGCCAGACAGTGCTTCGTTTGCGGGGGAAAAGGTTCCGTTGAATTATATTGATGTAAGGGAAAGCCTCCGGAGAGAACTTACGACCATTTCCTACTGGCACGGTTCAATGACATATATCATGCAGCTTGCCGGCAGGTATCAGCCTCAAATTGAGAAGATACTGAAAGAAGAGGGGTTACATCCTGATTTCTTCTATCTGTGTGTGGCAGAAAGTTCGCTTCAGCCGGTGGTGTCTCCGGCGGGTGCATGCGGATACTGGCAGTTCCTTGCCTCTACTGCAAGAGAGTACGGGCTGGAGGTCTCTGCACAGGTCGACGAACGTTACAATGTGGAAAAGAGTACGAGGGCTGCCTGCAAATATTTCAGGAAGGCGTATGAAAAGTTCGGAAACTGGACTCTTGCAGCTGCTTCCTATAACATAGGCATGAAAAATATCGAGGAGAGGATTGGCTATCAGTCAATAACCAATTATTATGACATGCAGCTTCCAATAGAGACTGCACGCTATGTTTACAGGGCGATAGCTTTCAAGACACTGATGAACGACCCTAAGAAATACGGCTTTTATCTGGAAGAGAGTGACAAGTTCAAGCCTTACGAGTGCAGGGAAGTAAAGGTAAGCGGTAAAATTGCCAACTGGAGCGACTTCGCGGCAGAACATAATACGAACTTCAAGATGATCAAACTCTGCAACGAGTGGATCCGTTCAAACAAGCTGGACAACCGCAGAGGCAAGGAATATACGGTTTTGGTTCCGGTAGAGGGAGCCCGCGAACTGTAATGGACAAGCTTAGTATAACAGGAGCAAAAGCACACAACCTCAAGGGTATTGATGTGGATATTCCGTTAAGGAGGCTGGTGGTGGTGACCGGACTTAGCGGAAGCGGGAAATCTACGCTTGCCTTTGATACAATATATGCGGAGGGGCAGCGCCGCTATATGGAAACACTCTCTGCCTATGCCCGCCAATATATAGGGATTTTGGAAAGGCCGGATGTGGAGAGCATAAGCGGTCTTAGCCCGGTCATAGCCATAGAACAGAAGACAACGGGCCGTAATCCGCGCTCTACCGTAGGTACAATGACCGAGATCTATGATTTTTTGCGTCTGCTTTATGCCAGGGTTGCCGATGCCTATTCGCCCCATACCGGCAAGAAGATGGTAAAATATACAAATGAGCAGATTGTAGAACTTCTGATCAGCAGCTACAAGGGAAAGAAAATCCTGTTGCTTTCCCCTCTTGTGGTAGGGCGCAAGGGTCATTATAAAGAACTTTTCGAATCTCTTTTAAGAAAGGGCTACCAACAGGTAAGGGTTGACGGCACTCTTTACGACGTTGCAGACATGCGTCCTCTCGACCGTTACAAGGTACATTTTATAGAACTGGTGATAGACAAGCTTATACCTTCAGAAGATGATTATAAGCGAATCAGCAGTTCTGTCTCTGTGGCTCTCGAGCAGGGAAAGGGCACTTTGGCCGTAATGGAATACGGGACCGGGCATGAACCACGGTTTTTCAGCCGCCATCTGATGTGCCCCGACAGCGGAATGTCGCTGCAGGAGCCGGCGCCTCATACCTTTTCTTTCAACTCTCCGCAAGGGGCATGTCCAAGGTGCAAAGGGCTCGGTTTTCTTGCAAGCATAGATCTGGACAGGATTTTTCCCGACAAGAGCAAGTCTATAAACCAGGGAGGTATCGGGCCGCTGGGTGCCTACAAGGACAACAACTGGTTTAGGATATTGGAAGCCATGAGCCGTAAGATGGAATTCTCGTTGAACGAGCCTGTCGGAAATCTTTCTGAAGATGTGATAAATGCCCTGATCTACGGAAGCGATACCCTTTTCAGGGTCAATCTGGCAGACGGAACCCAGCTTGCCCCCTTTCCCGGAATCATGGCCAAACTGGAGCAGCAGCTCAACGAGTCTGATGAGAGTATCGGGCGTAAGGAGCGGTATATGCAGGAGCGGGTTTGTCCTGAGTGTGGCGGCAGCAGGCTTAAAAAGGAGGCTCTTTATTTCAGGATAGACGGGAAGGACATAGCTATGGTAAGCAGGATGGATATAGACCTGCTTTATGACTGGATAGGCACACTGCCTGAGAAATTTTCTCAAAGACAGAACCTTATTGCAGACGATATCCTGAAGGAACTTCGCGACAGAATAGGCTTTTTAAAGGCCGTGGGGCTGAACTATCTTTCGCTCGACAGGGCTACCAGAAGCCTCAGCGGAGGGGAGAGTCAGAGGATAAGACTTGCAACACAGATTGGAAGCAAACTTGTGAATGTGCTTTATATTCTGGATGAACCGAGTATAGGGCTGCACCAGAGAGACAATATAAAACTGATAAATTCCCTGAAGGAGCTGCGTGATGAAGGCAATTCGGTAATGGTGGTGGAGCACGACCGCGACATGATTCTTTCGAGCGACTGGCTTGTAGACCTCGGGCCGGCAGCGGGAGTCAACGGCGGGCGCCTGCTCTATAACGGTACGCCGGAGGAACTTATGAAGATGCCTTTGGCTAAGATAAAGGGGCTCGGCAGCTATACGGCAGACTATCTGCGGGGTATAAGGAAAATCGAGGTTCCTGAAAAACGGCGTGGCGGAAACGGGAAATATCTGGAACTTAAAGGAGCATGCGGAAACAATCTCAAAAACGTAGACCTCAGGATTCCGCTGGGCTGTCTTGTAGGTGTGAGCGGAGTAAGCGGCAGCGGAAAGTCGTCGCTTGTTGTCGATACGCTTATGCCTGTCTTGAGCCGCCATTTTTATCATTCTCTCATGGAACCGCTGCCTTACGGTTCCATTGAAGGAATAGAGAATGTGGACAAGCTTATTGTAGTAGACCAGACTCCTATAGGCCGCACTCCGCGAAGCAACCCTGCAACATATACCAACCTCTTTGGAGAAATCAGAAAACTTTTTGTAAATACTCCTGATGCCAGAATCAGAGGATATAAGGCGGGCAGATTCTCTTTCAATGTAAAAGGTGGCCGTTGCGAAGCATGCAAGGGTGCAGGAGTGCAGACTATAGAGATGAATTTTTTGCCGAGTGTCTTTGTTACATGCAGGGAGTGCAACGGCAGAAGGTATAATGAACAGACTCTGGCAGTCAAATACAAGGGCAAGAATATCAACGATGTCCTGGAGATGACCATCTCAGAGGCGCTTCTCTTTTTTGAAAATATTCCGAGCATTTATCCCAAACTGAAGGCTCTTGAAGAAGTGGGGCTCGGTTATGTCAAGTTGGGACAGCCCTCTACTACGCTCAGCGGTGGCGAGAGCCAGCGGATAAAGCTGGCGGCAGAACTCTCCAGGAAAGCGACCGGCAATTCTGTCTATATTCTTGACGAACCTACGACAGGTCTCCATTTTCATGATATAAAGATACTTCTGGGCGTGCTTCAGAAAATTGTAGACAACGGGAATACCGTTATAGTGATAGAGCACAATACGGATGTGCTCAAATGTGCAGATTACCTGATTGACATGGGCCCGGAAGGAGGAGAGAAAGGAGGCAGGATAGTGGCCTGCGGCACTCCTGAGCAGGTTGCAGCAAACAGAGATTCGGTGACGGGAGAATTTTTAAAACCAATATTAAATGATTGAAGGTATGGATAGCGTAAGAGTATATTGTAGCGACACTAATGAATACCATGTCTGCAAAACCGGTTCGACACTGCTGGAATTGTTGCAGTCAATAAATCTTATCCAGAAGAAGTGCGACGACGGCGTCTTGCGTCCTGTTTTGGCTGCTTATGTGGATAACAGGCTGAAGTCTTTGGATTTCAGGCTCTATATGGCGCACTCCATTACTTTTTTGACCATAGCGGACGCCGATGGCCGGCGCACCTACATCCGTTCTCTCTCTTTTCTGCTTCAGAAAGCGGTTGTGGATGTTTATGGCAAGAGATATCAGCTTACGCTCAAGTATTCTCTCCCCAACGGTTATTACGGAGAACTCCATGACAGAGGCGAAAACGGGCAGCTGCATAATCTGCCCGACTCTATCAATGTCTGCGAGGATGATGTGGCCCGGCTCAAGAAGAGAATGACTGAACTTGTCTCCCGCAATATACCGTTCATCAAGACAAAAGATTCCAACAGTGATGCAGTCAGGCTTTTTACCGAAAACGGGCAGAACGAGAAGGCCATGCTGGCAAAAGGGCTTGGATATTTCTTTGTTACTACATATTATCTCGACGGCTATTGCGACACCTTTTACGGGCCTTTGCTCTATTCTACCGGTTATATAAACGAATACGACCTTGTCAAATACAACAAAGGCTTTTGTCTGAGGTTTCCCGAGCCTTTCTCTCCATACACGCTTCCCAAATTTGTCTATCAGGAGAATCTTTATGAAATTTTCAAGGAAAACAGCGACAGGTGCGCCATACTCGGAGCCCGTGACATAGGGACGGTAAATCAGGCAATCCAGGCGGGACATGCCGCTGAACTTATCCAGATAGCGGAGGCATTGCATGAGCGGAAGTATGCTGCAATTGCCGACCGGATCAATGAAAGACGGGGAAGGGTCAAACTGGTGCTTATAGCCGGCCCTTCCAGCAGCGGGAAAACCACCACTTCCAAAAGAATTGCGGTTCAGCTGAAGGTGCTGGGGCTAAATCCAATAGTGATAGCAATGGACAATTATTTCCTGGACCGTGAGCAGACTCCAAAAGACAGCGATGGAAACTATGACTTTGAAAATCTGCATGCCCTTGACCTGGAACTGCTCAACAGACAGCTCAATCAGCTCTTCAACGGTGAGGAGATAGAATTGCCAAAATTCGATTTTGCTTCTGGCTCGCGCTATTACGACGGTCAGAAGGTCAGGATGAATGAAAACGACATTCTCATAATGGAAGGTATTCACGCGCTTAATCCGCAACTGACCTCCCAGACAGACAGCGATAAGAAATTCAAGATATATGCCTCTGCGCTCACATCTCTGGCAATTGACGAAAACAACTGCATTTCCACCACCGACAACCGTCTGCTCAGAAGGCTTGTGCGTGACAACAATTTCCGCGGGACTTCTGCAGAGGAGACCATTTTACGTTGGGACAGCGTAAGGAAGGGTGAGTACAGGAACATATTCCCATATCAGGAGAATGCCGACATAATGTTCAACTCTTTCCTTATATACGAACTTCCATTGCTCAAATATTATGCAGAGCCTCTTCTGCGCAGGATTTCTCCTGCCTCCGCTGCCTATTCAGAGAGTCTGCGCCTGATAAAGTTTCTTTCATACATAACAGACCTTTCTCCCAAAGAGCAGAAAGGAATTCCGCCGACTTCTGTGTTGAGGGAGTTTATCGGAGAGAGTACTTTTACCTATTGATTGTCTGCAGGGGAAACCTGTAGCAGAAGTGCTCTCTTATCTTGCGAGCCAGAGTTCGGAGAAAACATTCGGTAGGTAACGAGAAAATATGACGTGATGCTTAGTTAGGTTGTATGGATAATACTGTATAAAACAGGATACTAAGTGAATAACTATATTCTCTACTATATAGGTATTTATGAAAGTTGGTTTTTTACTAATGTGTAATATAGTCCCTTTAGATTAATCAATTGTTCATGCGTTCCTTCCTCTTTTATCTTTCCATTATCTAAATATATTATCTTATCTGCATTTTTAATTGTGCTTAATCTGTGTGCAGATATTATGATAGTGCGATTTTTATAATAGGATATTATATTATTTATAATATTACGTTCATTACTCGCGTCTAATGATGAAGTGGCTTCATCTAGAAATAAAAGTTTAGGATTTTTATATATAGCACGGGCTAAATATAACCTTTGCTTTTGTCCTCCGCTTAAATCCAAACCATTTACTCCGATTTTTGTATTGTATCCCATTGGAAGTGTTTCAAAAAAACCATCAATACATGCAATTTTTGCGGCATTTCTGGCTTTGATGATATTAGGAGTAGAGTCAGATAATGCTATATTGTCTAATATACTGCCACTAAAAATGTACCCTGATTGCATGACAACTCCACATTCTTTAAGCCAGCTATCATTATTTATTTCAGAAATATTATAAAGACCAGAGTGTATTGTACCACATTGTGGAGTGTAAAACCCTAGCATTAGTTTGATTAAGGTTGATTTTCCACTCCCACTTGCACCAACGATGGCAGTCACTTTACCAAGAGGAATGGTAGTAGTTATATTTTTTATAACATATTGAGAATAACTACCAGGATATTTGAAGGATACATTTTTGAATTCTAAAATATTATCAATATTATCTGGGGTGTTTATTTTTGTATACGGAAATTTAGATTGAGGTTGATCTGTCATCACCTCATTTAAGCGTTCATATGATATAGTTGCATCTTGAATAGTGTTAACAGAATTAATTAAATTGGAAACAGGTGAGGTTAATCGACCTATAATGTAACTAATTGTCATCATTGTTCCTATAGTCATCTGCTCTTTGATTACCATCGTCGCACATAATCCAGTTATTAAAATGTCTTTAAGTCGTAGAAATAAAATATTGCCACTATTTATAGATAGATCCATAAATGCTATCTTGAGTGATAATTTATTGAGTTTTTGCTGTATACTATTCCAAATAGATATTCTTATTTGTTGTGCGTTATTAATTTTGATTTCAGCCATTCCGTTTACTAACTCATAAATATTATTTCTGTTTTCTGATGAGTATGAAAAATATGAGTAATCTACTTCACGCCTTTTTTTAACAAACAGGCTTACCCAGATAAATGATATTAAAGTGCTGATAAATACAATAGTAAAAGTGGTAAAATTATAATGAATCAACATCCCTGAAAAAACAATAATATTTACGAATGTAAAAAATGTTGTATCAGGCATATTAACTAAGAAATTTTTTACTCTATTTTGGTCGTCAACTTTTTGAATTAAATCAGAACTAATTTTGCGGTCGAAAAATGACATTGGTAGGTTAATAAGTTTAGTGAGATATTTACTTACTAATTCAATACTGATTTTTAAACCTGTTTTTGTTAAAACTATATCTACAATATTATTTGAAATATAGTTGCCAAGGAATATGCAGAATTGACTGAATACTAGCAGCCAGACCAAATTTATATCTTTATTGCCAATGCCTATATCTATGGTGTATTGGAAAAGAATAGGTAATATTATATCTGCTATAGTTGCTAATGATATGAAGAGAATCGCAATGGAGAAATTTCTTTTATATAATACTATAGACTTAATTAGTAGTTTAAATAAACCTTTTTTTCTACATTTATCTTTACCAAAATTGATATCATAAAATTTTTGCGTGGGCGCAAGAAGAACAGCTATTCCATTATTGCCGACTCCCATCCAATAATGGTAAAAGTCATTTTTTTTAAAACAAATTTTTCCTTGAGCCGGGTCTACAATATAAAAGGTGTCTTTATTATGGTTAATTTTGTACAATACAACATAGTGTCTTTGTTCCCAATATAAAATTGCGGGTAATGGCATATGATAGACATTTTTTACGGGAACTTTTAATGCTGTAGTTTTGAATCCTAAACTTTCAGTGCAAGTTGTAATATCTTTTAAAGAAATTCCTATTCTACTTGAATCGCATTTTTCTCTTAAATATTTTAATGGAATATTTTTTCCGTAAAATTTTGCGATAATACGAATACATGTTATTCCGCAATCTGAAGATTCTAATTGCCTGTATGCTGTGATATTTGGCATTTATTTTTTATATCTGTTTACAACTAAAAATTCAAAACGATTAAGTATAATGTTGTCTATATCTTGTTTTGTATAATGATATAGGCATTCATTAGCAAAAAGATTTTCCATCGCTTGTTGAGAACATCCGCCGCCACATAATGGCGCTATTCTACAGTTATGGCATATCGGCCTGTTAAATTTCGAAGTCATGCGCCTTTCTAATGAATTTTTTTCCCATATAATTATTCCATTTTGATTTAGGTATCCTAAACGATTCTCAGTTAAAAAATCTCTTGCAGTACATTTGAAAACATCACCATTGTAATTTATAAGTGCCTGATTGCGCTTATCTCCATAGCATGAATCTATTACTGAATGAAGGATTTTATGGGAAGAAACATTATAACCTTCTGACTGAAACAATTCAACATATTTACTAATGGCTGCGTTTGTGGTTATATCTGTATTTGCGTCTTGGTCCTGCCATATTTTCTGTAAATCTATATTTATATTATTCCGATATTGAAATTCAAGGTCTTTGAGGTCATGTTGAATTTCATGAATACTTAATATGTTTGAAGTTGTGTAATTAATGCGCAATATTACATTTATTCCACTTTTGGCCAATTCTTTTATATTATTGATTATACGTTTGTATGAACCAATTCCATTTTTAGTAAATCGCGTTTTATCATGGTCCTCTTTTGCTCCATCAAGTGTAATTTGAAAACTTATACTTTTACCTTTTAAATAATTGATTAGTCTTGAGTTTAATAAATATCCATTCGTGGTAAAGTGAATGTGTACTTTTACTTTGGAAGAGGCGATTTCTTGTTCAAGATGTTTTATAATAGGCTTGGCAACCGTATTAAAGTACATTAATGGTTCTCCTCCAAAAAAGGAAATAGTAAAAAATTGTAAGTCTTGCTGCTCTCTAATAATATTTGTTATCAGTTTATTTACTGATTTAATAATTTTAGGAGACATTTTAGACCCTTTTAAATGGCTTTCATAGCAATACCAACAATTGAAAATGCAGTCTAACGTAGGATTAATATACAGATAATATGAAGTATTATCATTATCTGTTTTCTTTATTAAATCTGTTACTGTTTTTATTTCATCTATAGACTCTTCAATAATTCCTTTTATTTCAACCAGTTGGTTGTGTAAAAAAACATTGTGCTCATAAAGCTCATTTGCATTGTTATTCTTATAATCTTGGTAAGTTATGTCTGTTAGAAAAATAAAGTTATCCGATATAGCATTATATAAAAGATGGTGGTTTTTGCTAATAGTTATTATGCTATTATATCTACTGTATTTCATGTGGAATATACTATTATTTTTCAGTCAAGAATATTTAGGTGGATATTGCATACTGAGAAGTAAAAGTTATAATTATAGGGAACGAATATTTATAAAGATTCATTCCCTAAATTTCATAAATTTACTGATAACTCTTGAATTTAAATAACTACATTAATTACTCTCTTTTGTTTTCACAACTTTTACTATTGTCACTTGTCCCGCATACTCCATGATTGGTACACCTCTTATTTACGCCACCACATGCTGTAGCGTCATAATTTTGGCAATTGCTTCGTCCGTTATTGCCGCCAAATACTGTACCACAAGATGTTAGTATAAAAGATTGTTGTTCTTGATCAAGTTCCTTTTGTTCAATAGATTGAAGGAATTTTTCGATTTTAGATAATTGTGTTTCCATAACATATTATTTTAAATTATCCCTACTCTTTTATGGTTTTTGGGGATGCACCATGTTTACTTAATTCTTGAAACGGCTGAACATCTTGCTTGAAGAGCGGTCCCTTGCGCCCTTTACACGGCTATGTCCGAAACTCTGCGTGTACTTCAGCTGGACCGTTATATTGTTGGTATGTATGTAATTTGCCGATGAATAATCTGCAGAGCGGTATCTGCGTGTCGGAGCGTAATTCAGCAAGTTGCTGCAATCCAGGTTCAATGTTCCGCCGAACTTGAACTCCTTGCTTATGGAGATGCCCAGAAGATGCTTGTTACGGCTTTTCCAGAATATCCCACGGCTTGGCGTATAGTAGGCGTAACTTAGCCTTCCGGTTATCTTGCGTGCAGAAGAGATTCGGAATATGTTGTAGATACCTGCCGAGGCATACCAGTATTCGTATCCTGCATCGCGCCCCTCTATAGAGCCGTTCTGTATCTCATAGTTGGCCTCGGCATTGGCCGACAATCTCCAGACTCCGTTAAAAAGGCTTTTGTTCAGGTTAAAATAGAATGACAGATTATGACAGGAACCGAAATTGGTTATGCTGCTTACTGTCGTATTTTCCCCAGAATCCATTGCGTATTCACTGTACGAGTCCGCTTCATGGCTGTAGTATGCACCGAAAACATAATCTCCGAACATCGTATAGTAAAAATCGATATCGGTATATTTGAGAGGCTTTACATCCGGATTGCCCATAGTATATGTATTTTCGGAGGTCCATATTTTGAATGGATTCAGATAATTGTAGAATGGCCTTCCAATGGATTGTGAAAAATCCAGCGACAGGTTGTGGTCTCCGTCTGCAAGGTCGAGACTGATGCTCACCTGCGGGAAGAAATCTATATAGTTGTGTTCGAACTTCTCTCCGGTATTGCGCAAATTACCCTTTATATGTGTATGCTCAGCCCTCACTCCTATTATCGTGTTCAGCGCATCCGTCCACATTCTGTCATATGTAACATAGAGCGCATTTATAGATTCGTCATATATGAAATTATTGCTGTAGTCTGGGTTGTCTGCATATTGCACGCCGTTGAAGTCCTTGCGTATGAAATCGTAATCTATATTTGTATAGTTGAATTCGTATCCTGCTTCAAGAATGCTTTCATCTTCAAAGTCATGTTCATATTTTCCCATGAATTCCCAGCCATGGCTCTCGACGGAACGGTTCTGTTTGAATATGGAATAGGGATATTCCATCTCTCCGAGCGACGAGTCGAGCGAGCCTGAATAATTCGCGCTCAAATCGAGATTGCTGCCGTTGCCATCTGTCTTCAGATTATAATAAACCGCAGCTCCTATCTTCGGGCGTTCAAAAGGCTGCCTTGTTCTCTCTTTGGAAAAAGAATGCTTTTCTCCGGTTTGCTCACTTGAAGTAACAGTTTTTATATCAGATTCAAATTTGCCTTCGCCGCCCCCTATATGCAAAGATGCTCCGAGCGTGCTTTCGGGCGTAAAGTCATAAGTTGCATTGAAATTACCGTTAATGGAGGTGGCAATGTCCGTTGTTCTTGCAGAATTGAGAATATCGGTGCGGGTATCCCCATAACTATAGTAGGTATCAGTTTCATTGAGCGTGTTGTAGCGGCTGTAGCTGAAAGATGCGGATGCGTTGAATTTCTTTTTGGAATAGCCGAGATAGAGCGATGCTCTCGGTGTGAACCTTTCGGTATTGTAACTTCCGGTTACGCTTGCGCTTCCCGTCAATCCCTGAGTCTGGTTCTTCTTCATTGAGATATTCACTATTCCGCCTGTTGTGGAGGCTTTGTATGCACTGCCGGGTGTGGTTATTATTTCGATATTTTCTATCTGTCCGGCCGGAATCGAACGCAGCATCTCCATTAATGAAGCATCGTCCATTACAGGTTTGCGCCCGTTTATATAGATTTGGGAGGCCCCTTTGCCCAAAATGCTCACTACATTATCCTCCACTCTCAACAGCGGGGTATATCTGAGCATTTCATAACTGTCAAGGCCTTCGGTTTCCACGATATTGGGGCTGTATATGAATTTGCCGGACTTTCGTCTCAAGGTGGCTGAAGAGGCAGTTACAGTGGCCGCATCCAACTCCAGAGACGATTCCTGCAGCGTTGCCACTATTTGTCCTTCCTGCGGCATCAACTGCAGTTTCTCATATCCTAGAAAAGAGATTTCCAATATGGAGTTACTGAAATCCCCGCCTGTATCTTCAATGACAAATGCCCCGGTGCTGTCGGTTACAGTCCAGCATATTACAGAACTGTCAGACCTGTTGATACAGGTTACGACTGCACCAGAGACAGGAGTCTGATTTTCTGACAATACTACTCCATGTATTTTATCTATTCCAGAACTGTTATCTTGTGCAGAACCCGAAATAATAACACAAAATAGAAGGAATATTGTAAGAGGAGATCGTTTCATGATTTTTACTTTGAGTGACCCTCTGCGAAGTTACGAAAAAAACTGAAAATTAAAAATATTTACATTTAATGTTGCGCAGACGGTATCTTATCTTGCGAGCCAGAGTTCGGGGTCTTGCTTTATAGTCTTGTTCCAGAGTTCGAAGTGGAGGGTGGAGGTGTTGTTGGAGACTGCAAGGGTGCCTATTATGTCGCCTGTATTGATCCTGTCGCCTACCTTTACCGAAACGTCTGCAAGCTTGCAGTAGAAGGTAAAATAGTTGCCGTGCTCTACCAGTACGCACTGATTATAGCCCGGTATTATCACAACACGCGAAACAACGCCGTGGAATACGCTTTTTACGCTCTTCCCTGCCGAGGTAGAGATATTTATGCCGTTGTTGAACGGCAGTTTGACCCCTTTGAAAAGCGGGTGATAATGCTGCCCGAACTTTTCTATTACGACTCCGTTGGTGACAGGCCATGGCAGTTTGCCCTTATTGGCCGCGAAGTCTGCTGAAAGCTGCGCGGTAGAGGCTGCGAAAACAGGATAGTCTTTCTTGTCTGCACTTTTTTTCTCCTGCTGCTCTATTGCCTGGGCCAGAAGTTTTTCAACCTCTCTGTTGAGTCTTTCCACTTCGTTGCGCCTGGAGGCAAGTTCCTGTCTGTATTTGTTCTGGTTTGAGGCAAGCTGTTTTGAGTAACGCTCCATCTCCTTCTGCTCCGCCAGCAGGGTCATGTATTCCCTTTCCCTTTCCCTTTGAGTTGCGATAGTGTTGTTTTTCAGTTTTATGAGGGTGTCTTTTTGGGCTATGATCTTTTTTCTTATACTTTTTATCTCCTCTCCCTGACTGTTTATCGCATCTGCGTAATCTTTAAGGTATTCCCATCTGCGGTATCCTTGTCCTATGCTCTTGCTGGAAAGGATATAGAGAAACCATATCCTTGTATCCCTGTTCTTGTATGTATTGAGGACAAGATGTGTGTAACGCTTTTCCAGCGTGTCGAGCTCCCTTTCGTTGCGCCTGATTTCTGAGTTTTTCAGGTTTATTGCAGATTCCAGTCTTTTCAGTTCTCTGTCTGTCTCCTTCAGTATGGATTCTCTGTTTTCTATCTTCCGTTTTATGAAGACAAGTTCATCGAGGGTGTTTTTCTGCTTCTGGCTCGTGGAACGGATCTGCCGGTCAAGCAGTCTTATCTCTCCCTCTATTTTCTCGATTCTGGCCCGGTGCTCGTCTATGCTCTGCCCGCAGGCTGCCGCTGCAATGGCAAGAAAAAGCACTGTCAGGAAGAATGAAGCCTTATGTCTGATCTCTACAAACATTATCTGCCTATTGCAGCCTTCCGCTGCTTTATTTTTTCAGTTAAATCCAATTCGGGCTCTTTGTCTCTGGCCTGCTCCCAATAGATAAATGCCAGGTCATACTCCTTCAGGGCATAAAGAACCTCTGCATAATGGTCCAGGATGTCTCCGCTCTCTGTCCCTCCGTAAAGCATGGCATGCTTGAGCATGGCCTTGGCTTCGGGATATCGGCCCGTCAGATAGAGAATCCAGGCATATGTGTCTACGTATGTCGGGTTGTCAGGTTCTTTCTCAATGGTAATCTTGCTCATGGCCAGAGCCTTTTTCAACTGTTTGTTTTGCAGTGAAAGGTAGTATGCGTAGTTGTTGAGAGCCGGCAGATAGGTATTGTCGAGTTTCAGGGCCTTTTCGTAGTTTGAGTAGGCCTGCTTGCTCTCTCCGGCCTCGTGATAAAGGTCTGCCAGTGTGGTATATGCCGAAACAAGAAAAGTAGTGTCGCCTTTGGACTTGAGTGTGTTTACAAGAGACTGGTATGTCGCGATGGCCTTGTCGTACATTTCATTATGGTAATACGAGAGCCCGAGGGCCTGCAGAATGTCTGGATTATTGTTGAACTTCTCCAGAGCTGCCTTGCATTCCCGTTCAACGGTATCCCACTCTTCGGTATAAAAGAGCAGAGAGAGGTAAGTGAAGAAGGCCCTTATGTCGTTTGGATAGAGGTCTGCGTTGTCTTTCAGCAATTCCAGGCCCCGTTCAGGTTTGCCGGATTGCGAAAAGTAAGTTGCGCAGATATATGTTATTGTAGAGTCTGTCGCGTGCGATTGGGCACATTGCGACATGAGTGTGTCGAGTTGCTCCTTGTGCCGTGTCATGAAACCCGGAGTCGAAAGTATCCTTTTAAGGTAATCGCTCAGAATGTCTCTGTTCAGATTCGGGTTTGAAAGGAACGGGATAATATACTTGAAGTACATGTCGTAGTTTCCGGCCCTTCTGTAGAGTTCCGCTATCCCGAACCGGGCAAGGTCGTAATCGGGCGAGGTGCGGAGCGCCTTGTTGTAGTATGCCAGTGCCAGAGAGTCTTTATACATGTTGGTGTAGAGGTCTCCTATAAGAGTCTCGATTTTGGCAGACTGGATTTCCCTGTCGAAATCTACCAGATATTCTACAGCCTGGGTCCACTCCCTGTTTACGCTGTATATGTTGAACCGCGCGAGGGCTGTGGATTCGTTCCTGCCGGCAATGGTCTCAATCTTGTCGAGTGTCTGTCTGGATTTTTCAATGTCGTTACGGCTCATGTAGAGGTTTATGAGCGTATAGTAGATATTTGTTCTGGAGGGAAATTCGGTTATGAGATTCTCGTATGCTTCTATAGCCTCGTCCAGCCTGTTGGAGGTTATCATTATCCTGGCCTGAAGATCCTTGTACCAGTAATTGCTGCTGTCTATTCCAATGGCTTTCCTGAGAAGGAGTTCTCCCGTGGGAATATCCTTGTTTTTCAGGGCTATGTTTGCCAGGTAATAATAAGATGCATCATTGTCCGGATCTATGTTCAGTACCTTGTAGAAAAGGTCCTGTGCCTTCTCCAGCCTGTTATCGTTGTATGCCCTTACTGCATCGAGGAAGTTTTCGTTTTTTAAGTTCTTCGCTATGCTTATGCTGTCTATAATATCTTGTGCCTGTGTGCTTTCCCAAGACAGTGCAAGTATAAGCAGGGTTAAAAGCGTTGTCTTTGTAAAACCTTTTAAACTAATCATCATAGAACTACTTACAGTTACAAAAATACTCTAATTTTTTTTTATTCTTGCAACTTTTATTCCTATTATTGCATCTATTAATCGTGAGTAATGGAGCAAAGAAAACACATTCCAGATCCATACTGGCCCGTGATAGACGGATGCCTGAAAAATGACAGGCTGGCGCAGAAGACGATGTATGACAAGCTCGCTTCACGGATGTATCCGGTATGTATAAGATATGTGGGGGACAGGGAACTTGCAAAAGACATATTGCACGATGGTTTCATGACGCTCTTTTCAAAATTGCACACGTACAGGCGTAACGGTTCTTTCGAAGGTTGGGCACGCAGGATTTTCATCAACACGGCACTGATGCAGTTGCGCAAGGATGATGTCCTAAAATTTTCGCAGGAGCTGGAGTCGGCCGAATCGATGCATTCGACATCGGGGCTGGCGATTGAAAACATGGAAACCAAGACACTGCTCAATATAATAATGAGTATGCCGGCGGGGTACAGGACGGTTTTCAACATGTATGCGATTGAGGGGTATTCTCACAGTGAAATAGCCAAGGCGCTGGGTATAACAGAGGGCGGAGCAAGATCTCAGTTCAGCAGGGCAAGGGCCTGGCTTCAGGAAAAGTTGAGGAGAGAAGATTATGGCAGATAACGATATATATAAAAATCTGAAAGACAGATTCGCAGACTACAACGAGCCTGTAGATGACTCGTGCTGGGAGTCTCTTGTCAAGTCTTTGGATGCGTTGCAGGTGAAACAGAGAAGGAAGATTCTGTTCTACAGATTTTCCGCTGTGGCTGCCGCTGCCGTATTGCTTGTAGGGCTGTTTGTCAAGGGCCCCGTAAACACCGTGCTGCCAGATGACACGGAGCGGATTGCTGTTGTCGGGGATTCACTGATCGGCACTCTTCCGGTAGAGACAGAAAAAGACTCGCTTGTTCCCATTTCCGTACAGATTGCAGAATCTGAAAGATTGCTGGCCCAAAACAGCGGCACTGTTTCCGATTCAGGAAAGGACTCCGAACTGGAGTACACGGAGACTGTTTCCGGTACAGAGGATGAAGGCGGAGCGGAAGAGACAGGCGTTGCCGGAACAAACAAACCTGACGAAAATGTTTCAGGAACTTCAAATGCCCGGGAGCGGAGTGACGAGGCAAATGATGAAACCGAAGATACCGGATATTTCTGGAATGCTGTTGCTCAGGATAATGTTCCACACAGGCGCAGAAGCCGCCTTGCATCGTTTTCCATAAATTCAGGTCTGGGTGCTGCATCTTCCAGTTCGTCGGTCTCTCCTTATAGCATGTTGCAGGGCGCCCCGTCTCCAGGGGGGAGCGTATTGCCAGCTCCAACCCTAAGCGATAATGCAGAGGCCATAGAACAGATATCAGACGTAAAATATTCCATTCCGCTGAATGTAGGCGTCCAGGCTCAACTGAAACTTACAGACAGGCTCGCTTTGGGTGTAGGCTTGAACTACTCGATGCTCAAAAGCAGTTACGAAGGTCTGTTAAACAAACGCTATTATGACGTTGACCAGACATTGCACTATATAGGTGTTCCTATAAACCTGTATGTTTCGCTGATGAGCAGCAAGAACTTTTACCTTTATGCAAATGCGGGAGGTTCAATAGAAAAAGGTGTGCGAGCCTCTTACAAGCTTACCAGTTATGACGGTGATGTAAAAAGGTTCAAGGAGGACGTTGATGGTGTACAGTATTCTATAAACGGTGGATTTGGCCTGGAATACAAGTTCTTAAACAGGTTTGGGCTTTATCTGGAGCCCGGAGTTGTCTACTATTTCGATTCAGACGTGGAAGCCAGCATAAGAACTGCCCAACCGTTGCAGATCGAGGCTGAGATAGGTCTGCGTTTCCACTTGTAGTTTCCAACTTATATTCAGGTGCGCGCAGCCTTGTTCCGGATTCGGTCTTCTGGCTTTTCCCTTGATTAAGATATCGTGAAATCCTTTTGTTTAAGTCAGTAAGGTGTTTCTTGCTTGCATCTGAAAAGAATCTGTTGTCAGTATCAGGAATAAAGGCTGTGTCAGGCCTGAACATTCAATCAATGACGGAATGAGTACACTTTGCTTGGGATTATCTACTGCCCATTGGAAATTGGTAATGTCTGTTTTTATGATATTCCCGTCTATAACCATATTTTCCCATGGCTTTGTTAGCATCTCTTCTGTAAATACAACTCTATCAATAGAGAGAAAGATTTTATCTTCACTACCGGGGACTTTTTTGTCAAATTTACAAAACGGCTTGTTCTCCTCCAATGGGTACGCATCAAAATCAGCCATGTCTGGCAGAACAGCCTCTAATGATGTGAACAAATTATAGAAATTTTCTCCTCGCTTGATAAGAAACGCAAAACGCCTGACTTCCTGCCCTATGTATGAAGCAATGGAATAATTCATATTCTCAATTCTGTATTAATTATCTGCAACATCAACAAACACCTTTAAACTGTCAATAAACTCACATCAACGTCAGGAATGATAACGTCAGCAAGTTTGTCGTTAACAAGGAATCCCATGTATAGCGGAATAGTAAGTATATCTCCCTCGCGTCCAACATTATATTGTCCTAGCTTGATTGCATTTTTAATATGATATACGTTCTTGTTTTTAAGAACTGTAGTCATGCTTTTTGACTTACCTGTTTTTGCCTTAATTTCAAGGATAACACATTCGCCTTTGAATCTTACCAGAAAGTCCAATTCAAGCCCGCTGTCCTTATGGAGATAATATAGTTTTTGACCTGATTTACTTAGAAAATCAGCCATCAGATTCTCAAAAATAGCTCCTTTGTATCCAAGAAGATTACCCTTTAAAATATCCGCCTGAGTGCCATAGTCGAGCATTGCCACAAGGAGACCTATATCGGTAGTGTACACTTTGAAACAGTCCTTGATGGAATTTCCCTCTAACGGCAGTTCCGTGGTTTGTATGTTATAGCATCTACG